>CAMKNZ010000008.1 GCA_946414315.1 uncultured Clostridia bacterium | reverse complement strand
CCTTAATGTTTGCGCGTTTCTTTCTCTGTATCGTTTTCAAGGTTCGCCGGCTCGCACTTTACCTTTTGATCGGCAGGCGAGCTTGAATAGAATAACAAACCGTTTCCGGTTTGTCAAGCACTTTTTTATGTATTTTGCGAAAAATAAATTACGATTTCGTTATTGTTTTGTACTCGTCAGCGTCTTGATCTTCCACTGTCCGTTCTCTTTGGTCAGCAGCACACGGTATTCCGCGTCTTCCCACGCCGGCGGATAAAGCGCTTCTGCGCCTTCCCGGGCAATCGCTTCGTCCGCCTTGCTTCCCTTGACGCGCCCGTCAATACGGGGAACTTTCTCCCTGATCGTCAGTCTCGCTGAACTGTCCCAGGGCCATACCCAGAGGAAGCCCATTTCAAGGCGGTGGTCAATACCGCGGACATTATAGTCTTTGTAGGGTGAGTTGCCTTCCTCAGCCGTCAGTACCGCGCTGTCGTTTTCCAGGCATACTTTCAGGAAATACTTGTCCAGCTCTTTTCGGCTGTCGTCCATTCCCATAATATATTTCGCACGGTATGCCATACCGTCTTTCAGTACGATCTGGATATTGCTCAGGTTCATCGTGTAGTAAAACACCGTCATGATCAGTCCGAGGATCACGCAAAGGACCAGCAGCCGGTTTGCGAAAAACCATACGATCCGGCGCAGATATTTCATATGCGTTCTCCTTTCAGTTTATTTATTGATTCCGGAGGGATCAGAGCAGTTTAATCAGCATTGTCTTCTGTTCGTCCATTTCGACAACTACCAGGCCGTCCTTTTCCAGCTGCTTCATAACGTCGGAAAAACGTTTGAACCCGATGGAGCGCTCGTTGAAGTCCGGATAAGCGGTGATGATATCCGCTTTCAGGATGGAAGGATTCACCCGGTCAAATCCGCCCTCTTTATAAGCACGAATCTGAGCGGCAAAAGCTTCCTTCCAGTTTTCACGTGTCAGCTGCGGAATCACTTCCCCGTTGTCTCCGGCGTTGGTCAGCCCGACCATCACGTTAAAGTTGTCGTTATGGACGCGCAGGTCGCCGAACCTGTTAGCGAGCTTGGTCAGTAATTTATAGAACGTCGCACAGCCGTATGCTTTTTCATTGAAGTCGGGACGCAGGCGGAGAAGCGTCTCCTTCAGCTCGCTGGCGTAGATCTCATCCTGGTCCTGCTCTTCCAGCACCGTTGTCAGCAGTTTGTTCAGTTCGCTTTCGTCCGCGGATTCTTCCGTGGCGGCGCTGGTCTTCTGGCGCTTCGGCTTCTCCACGTTGCGCTTGCCGACGGATTCCAGGAACTGAAACTCGTTGCACGCGTTGATAAAGATATTGCTCGCGGCCTCGCTCCGGCTGATGCCTAGCACAAACTTGCCCATGCTCTTCAGCCGTCCGACCAGCGGCGTATAGTCGCTGTCGCCGGAAACGATGCAGAAGCTGTCAATCAGATCGTTTTTATAGGCGACTTCCAGCGCGTCGATAACCAGCTGGATATCCGCATTGTTCTTCTGGCTGATCCCGTACCGCAGGCTCGGCACGACCGTAAAGGTATTGCTCAGCAGCACTTCCTTCAGGTCGTCATACTTGTCTGTATAGCCGTACACCTTGCCCAGCAGGATATCCCCGCGGATCTTGACCTTCTCCAGGATACTCTTCAGCGTTGCCACTTTGGCGCCGCAGTTTTCCAGATCAACAAAAACAGCAAATTTACTCAGAAATAAAACCTTCTTCCGTAATCAGTCCCGGCATCACACCGCGCCGGTTCTGACAGTATAACATTTCCCGGGAAATATGACCAGTCTCCCTCATTCCGGCCGCAGGTTAAGTTCCACCGGGCAATGGTCCGAGCCGAAGATCTCCTGATGGATGCCCGCGCTTTCCAGCCGGTCTTTCAGGCGTTCCGAAACGATAAAATAGTCGATCCGCCATCCGGCGTTCTTTTCCCGGGCATGGAAACGGTAGCTCCACCAGCTGTACTGGTCCCGGGCCTCCGGATAAAAATATCGGAAAGTATCCACAAACCCGTTCCCCAGCAGCGCGGTCATCTTATCCCGCTCCTCCTGGGTAAAGCCCGCGTTCCGAACGTTGCTTTTCGGATTCTTCAGGTCAATCTCCTGATGCGCAACATTCAGGTCGCCGCAGAAAATAACAGGCTTTTCGCTGTCCAGTTTCCGGATATAAGCCAGGAAAGCGTCTTCCCATTCCATCCGGTATGGAAGCCGGAGCAGGCCGTCCTGGGAATTAGGCGTATAGACCGTCAGGAAAAAGAAATCGGGAAACTCCAGCGTAATCACCCGGCCCTCATGGTCAAAAGCGTCCTGCCCGATCCCCAGCCGGACGGACAGTGGCTCCCGGCGTGTAAAGACCGCCGTGCCGGAATATCCTTTCTTTTCAGCATAGTTCCAGTATTGATGATAGCCGGGCAGGTCCATCTCGATCTGTCCTTCCTGCAGTTTGGTTTCCTGAAGGCAGAATATATCCGCGTCAAGCGCGGCAAACGCCTCCATGAAATTCTTGCCCATCACTGCGCGCAGGCCGTTCACATTCCAGGATATCATTTTCATTGTATATTCACTCCGTTGTCTTCTTTTTGGGACAGCCGTCGCGGTATTTTACCATAACTGCCCGGAACCTGACAATCGCGTTGCTTTTTCGTTCCCCGATCCCTTCATCTTTCTCATGCTCCGTTATGGACAAATCTGCCCGAACCCTGTAAAATACCGGTAATGACAGAATCATGCCTTCGGAGGTTGTATTGGATGGCTTCGATCCTTTCCGCCTGTATCGTGCTGTATCACTGCGGGGACGAACTGACTCATGCCCTGCGGTGTATTCAGAATGCCGATCTTGAGGTGGATGTATTCCTGGCCGACAACACGCCCCAGGACCTGACCGCCGAAAAAATCCAGTGGCTCTTCCCCGGCGTCCGGGTTCTTCCCCAAAAAGGAAACATCGGCTTCGGCCGTGCCAACAACGCCGTGCTTCCGCTGCTTCAGAGCAAGTACCATCTGATCATGAATCCCGATGTGACCTTCGATCCTGCCCTGCTCACCCGCATGGTCAGCTATATGGAAGTCCATCCCAACATCGCGATCCTGACGCCCCGGGTCATGAACGAAGACGGCACCGAGCAGTTTCTCCCCAAAAAGCGGATCTCTGTTCATTATCTGCTAGGCGGCCTGTTTGAAGGCTTTGGCGGCATCTTCCGCCGCTGGCGCAACGAATTCACCCTTGCTGATACGGAAGTCCGGCATCCCATTCCCGTAGAATTTGCGACAGGCTGTTTCCTGCTCATCCGTACAGATATCTTTAAACACCTGAATGGTTTTGATCCCCGTTTCTTCCTGTATCAGGAGGATTCGGACCTGAGCCGCCGCGTTCTGGAGCAGCGTCTAGGCAGCATCGTCTATCATCCTGACATGCAGGTAACCCACCAGTGGGCCCGGGAAAACACCCGTACCTTCAGGGGCCGCATGCGCCAGATCCACTCTGTCTTCAAGTATTTCCTGAAATGGGGTGTCACCTGGTGAAGACTGCCGTTCTGCTGACTGCCTTCAACGGGAGCGTCCACCTGCCCGGCCTGCTGGAATCCCTTCGTACACAGTCCGATCCGGATTTTGTCGTCATCATGCAGGACGACGGGTCAACGGACGATACGCCTGCAATCCTGAAAGATATCGCCGCGCAGGACAACCGGTTTGTTTTCGGTTCGGAACAGGGAAAGCACCTGGGCGCCGCCGGCAATTTCCTGTCCCTGGTTCGCCAGGCGGATGCGGACTGCTGTCTGCTCTGCGATCAGGACGACATATGGGAGACGGAGAAGATCGCCGTCCTCAAGCAGGCGCTGCAGGACCTGGAAAAAGAATACGGGAGCAGCACCCCGCTCCTTGTCCATTCTGACTGTTCCCTGATCGATGAGGCCGGTGAAAAGATCGGGGACAGCTTTTTTCATCATCAGGGATGGGATCCCGGCGCAGTCACGCTGTCCCGGCTTCTGGTCCAGAATAACGTAACGGGCTGTACCCTGATCATGAACCGGCCGCTTCGGGACCTGATCGCCGCCCATGCGGTCGCCAAAGACCTTTTCATGCATGACTGGTTTATCGCGCTGACCGCCGCCTCCTTCGGCCGGATCGCTTTCGTGGATCAGCCGCTGACGCGTTACCGCCAGCATGAAGGCAACGTCATCGGTGCCAGTTCACAGAGCCTGGTTGCCCGGGGTCTGGCCGCTCTGCGGAACCGGGAGGACGCAAAACGACGCATCCTGCTGACCTATACCCATACCAAAGTATTCAGGAAGATCTATGGCAAAGAACTTCCTGCCGATGCGCTGAATACCGTGGAAGCGTATCTTTCCACCCAGCGGATGCGGAAACTGCCCCGGGTCCTGGCCGTCCGCCGGATGGGCTGTGTAATGCAGAGCCCGGTTACCCGTCTCGGCCAGATCCTTTTCGGATAAACAAATTCACAAAAAACTGCTTGCATTTTGATTTCGGCCGTGATATCATAGTCAGGCTTGATGTGTAACACTCCAACGAGGAGGATGATTTCCATGGGTAAGTTTTGTGAGATTTGCGAAAAGGGCACGCTGAACGGCAACAACGTCAGCCACTCCAACCGCAAGAGCCATCGTATCTGGGCGCCCAATGTGCAGAGCGTTCGTGTGATGGTGAACGGAGCGGCCAAGCGGATGAACGTTTGCACTCGCTGCCTGCGCAGCGGCAATGTGCAGCGCGCGCTGCCCAAGATTCACGAAGAGGCCTGAGCCCCCGAATGAAAGATCAACCCGTCTGTTGTGCAGCAGACGGGTTTTTCATTTGCTTTGATTCTGTTGTGTTATTATGACTCCTGGATTGTCTTCTCGAGCCAGGTTCTGCCAATCTCCCTCAATTCATCAATCGGTTTCTCAGACAGCAGCCGCCTGAACTGATCCACGCGGCTGTTTTTGCTTTCCGGATCGTCTTCCCGGTACCGGCGGATCACTTCCATCCGGGTTCCGAAAATCGAACCGAACACAAACCCGTGGAAACTGTCCGTACAGAAACAGGCAGCGTCCCGGACCGCAGCCAGGAAATCCTCCGGTCCCGCACCGTCCAGCAGCTCGTATCCGCTGCGATAGCTCTCCGCCGTCACCGGCAGCACGATCACCCGAAGGCCGGTTTCCTTTTGCAGTGTCAGGACCCGTTCCCAGTAAACCGGGTTGCTCCCGATAAAATAGCAAAGCAGATAAGGCTCCCCTTCCGGCGCCTTCCCCGCAATCTCATTCCATTCTTCCACGGAAAGCAGGCATACCGGATCAGGCAGGACAGGTACTTCACGGCCTGTCATCTGCTTCAGGAGCTGCGCGCCTTCTTCCTCCCGTACGGAGATTGCACGGAAGTCTTTCGTCCAGCGGCGGATCTTCCGGATTTTGCCCGCCTTCGGAAGCCTGCTGACGCCAAGGCTGGGCGCATAGGCGGCCTTCGGCACATTCCTGTCGGCAAACGTCAGGAAATAGGCCGGATTCAGCCATACCGGATTCCAGATCTGGTCGCTGCCACACAGAAGCAGGTCGCAGTCCCGGCTTGCTTTCCGCAGTTCTTTCTGGTTCCGGCAAGGCGCAGTCAGCTTCATCCTCCGCTGATAGAACGCGGGGATCGCCTCGCTTTTACGGCGTGCGCCGCTCTGGTCAGCCTTGACTTCACGTTTCCGGATACCTTCCAGAATCAGTTTCGGATTGTTTCCGCTCTTCAGCAGGTTCCGGATCTTTTCGGTCCGGTCCGGCCGGTAGTCCAGATGGACGCATTCGTATCCCATGTCACGCACCGCCCGTTGCAGCGCGTATGCCTGGAGCGAGGAGCCGAAATTATCGTTGTGCAGGAAGGTGATAATCCCTGCCTTCTGCCCTTTATTCATCGTCCCAGTCTACCAGCCCTTTGGATTCCAGATATTCCTGCTGATAATCCATATAATCGTCCACCAGGGACGCCAGTTTGACTGCTTTCACCGGATCCAGGTCGTTCTCTTCCGCCAGCTTTTCGACCATATACTCAAAGGCCTCGTCATCCTCATAGTATTCAGTGCCGGCGTTTCCGTCCTCATCGATCACATGATGCTCATGCATATAGGCCATATCTGCGTCGATCGTCTGGCTGATCAGTTCCGGAAGGCGGTCCGCCAGTTCCGGATGGTCTTTCGCGCGGATCCTCTTCAGGATGTACTCCAGCGCTTCCTGTTTGTCGTATCCGTTCATCATAGGTCCGTCATCCTTTCTCAGTGCTGTTTGACATAGATCATGGATCGTTCCACAGAGGGCACCTCACTGCCGTTGGGATAGAAGAGGATCTTCCCTTCCTTCATCATCAGGATTCCCGTGGAACCCTGCAGCTGTTTCTTTTCCAGCAGCAGGAGCAGTAGCTTCCCGGTGATGGCAGGACCGCCGCCTTTTTGCAGACAATCCTTCCAGATCGTGCAGTTGCATCCTTTTTCCGTACAGCTGAAGGCGTGAGAGTTTTCGCGCATCCCGCCCCTGCCGCAAATCGGGCAGACCGCTCCCTGCAGGGGTACCGCCGGAGTCCGCCTGCTGCCTTTCTTTCCGTATCGTTTTTCCTCTTCCGGAAACGCGACAGACGCGGCGTTTTCCCGTGCATAGTTTACCAGAAAACTGCTCATACGGGCAATCCCGTCCATAAACCGCCCGGGATCCTGTTCTCCGTCCGTAATCTCATGCAGCGCCAGTTCCCAGCGTCCTGTCAGTTCCGGACTGGACAGTTCTCCCGGCACCACGTCGATCAGCATCACGCCCTTATCTGTCGCGTTCAGGGTCTTCCCCCGCCGCTGGGCATAGCCGACCTTCAGCAGCCGCTCGATAATCGCCGCGCGGGTAGCCGGCGTACCAATTCCGCTGCCCTTCATCTGTCGTACCAGTTCCTCGTCGTCCAGTTCTTTCCCGGCGGTTTCCATAGCCGCCAGCAGGCTGGCGTCTGTATGCGGAGCCGGCGGTTTGGTCTTGTCTTCCTTGATCCGGGTGCCCTTGACCGTCCGGATATCTCCTTCCGCCAGCGGCGGCAGCGGGTTCTCGCTCTCTCCCTCTTCCGGCGGTTTCTTCCTGGCTTTGGGAGGATTCTCCAGCGGCGGCACGTCGTGCCAGCCGTTGGTTACGATTACCTTGCCTGTTGTGCGGAAGGTATGCTCCTCAACCTTTGTAATAATTTTCGTCGCGTCATATTCGCACCAGGGATAAAAAGCGGTCAGCAACCTGCGGGCCACCATGTCGAACAGTTTCCGCTCATCTTCGCTGAATTTCGACGGATCCGCCTTCTTGGCCGTCGGAATAATCGCGTGGTGATCCGTCACCTTTGTCTGGTCGATCGTGCGCTTGCTCACCGGCAGTTTCCCGCCGGGCAGCGCCCCGGGAACATATTTCTGGTAAGCTTCCGGCAGCAGCTTCATCGTCTGGACCACCCGGGGAATCATGTCCGGGGGCAGATACCGGCTGTCCGTGCGGGGATAGGTCAGCGCCTTATGCTTTTCATACAGGCTCTGGGCGGTCTTCAGCGTCTTATCCGCCGTGAATCCAAGCATCTTGTTTGCGTCCCGCTGCAGGCTGGTCAGATCATACAGTTGAGGCGGTGCTTCCTTTTTCCGGGCCGTTTCCGCCTGGATCACCGTACCTGTTTTGTTTTTTACCGCTTCTGCGATCGCTTCCGCATCTTCCTTCTGCTTCAGGCGGGTGTCCGGATCCAGTTTGTCCGAAAAGTATACGCCGCTGTAATCGCCGAAATCGGCTGTCAGCGTGCAGAAGCCTTCCGGTTTGAAGTTCTCGATCTCTTTCCGCCGCTTCACCAGGATCGCCAGCGTCGGTGTCTGGACCCGGCCGATGGAAAGAAGCGTGTTGTATTTCAGGGTAAACGCCCGGCTGGCGTTCATGCCTACCAGCCAGTCCGCCTTGCTCCGGCACCGGGCGCTCTCATACAGTCCGTCGTAATCCGCGCCGGGCCGTATATCCCGGAAGCCTTCGGTAATCGCTTCGTCTGTCATGGAAGAGATCCAAAGACGCTGGAAAGGCTTTTTGCAGCCGGCTTTTTCGTAAATATACCGGAAGATCAGTTCGCCTTCCCGCCCCGCGTCTGTAGCACAGATCAGCGAATCCGTTTCCTTGTCGTTGATCAGTTTTTTAACCTTGCCGTACTGGTCTTTCGTCTGGGAGATGACCTTCAGCGGAATTGTCTCCGGAAGGATCGGCAGTGTGGCAAAGGACCACTTTTCATACTTCGGGTCTATTTCGTTCGGTTCCATCAGCGTAACCAGGTGGCCCACTGCCCAGGTGACGATATATTTCTCCCCGATCAGGCAGCCGTCCCCGCCGGTTCTGCAGCCCAGTACCCGGGCAATATCCCGGCCCACGCTGGGCTTTTCAGCCACCACAACGATCTTTCCCATGCCGCACCTCCGTTTCTGATATTTTACCATACTTCCCTGCTTTTGCCTATTAAAACAGCCTCCCGCGGGAGGCTGTTTATTACAGGTTATATACTTTCATCGCGTTTGCCGTCGTATACGCGGCGACCTCTTCAGGATCCTCTCCGCGAAGTTCCGCCACTTTCAGGCCTACATACCGGACATTGGCCGGTTCGTTCCGTCTTCCCCGCACCGGTTCGGGCGCCATATAGGGGCTGTCCGTCTCAATCAGCAGGCGGTCTTTGGGAACAAGCAGGCAGGTTTCCTGCAGTCTCGGTGCTTTTTTGAACGTCAGCGGACCGGCAAAGGAGATATAGTACCCGAGCTTCAGGTATTCCTTCGCCATCTCCGCGCTTCCGGAGAAGCAATGGATGATTCCGCCGGTAAGTTTCGCCTTCATGCTTTTCATGATCTCAAGCATTTCGGCGTGAGCGTCCCGGATGTGATAAGCTACCGGTGCGCCCAGTTCCCAGGCAAGTTCCATCTGCCTGATACAGACGTCACGCTGGACCTCCCGGGGGCTGTGGTCGTAGTAGTAGTCCAGCCCGATTTCCCCGATTGCCCGGATTTTTCCTTTCCGGTACCAGTCTGCGATCTCCGGCAGGTCCTGCTCCCGGAATCCTTTCGCTTCATGGGGATGAATGCCGCCGACGGCAACAGCGCCGCTGTGCGCTGCCGCGAAACGGATTGACCGGCGGGAGGTCTCCATGTCGGAGCCGATCACCGCATACCGGGTAACGCCGTGCTCCGCCATGCGGGCCAGCGCTTCCCCCCGGTCTTCGTCAAATGCTTCCTCATCCACATGGCAGTGGCTGTCAAACCATTCCATCATCCGATCAGTGCACCGTCTTCAACGCCTTCCCCGACGGTCACCAGGCGAAGGTTTCCGTTGTCATCCAGCGCAGACAGGATCATACCCTGGCTTTCGATGCCGGCCAGCTTTGCGGGCTTCAGGTTGGTGATCACCGCCACCTGGGTACCTACCAGCGTTTCCGGCTCATACCACTTCTGGATGCCGCTGACCACGATCCGTTCGCCGTCCTTGCCCAGCCTCAGGCGGAACTTCAGCAGTTTGCTGCTCTTCTCGACCTTTTCACAGGCTAGTACCCGGGCCACCTGGATTTTGCACTTAAAGAAATCGTCAATAGCGATCTCCGCCGGATATTCCGGTTCGTCGTGTTTCTTTTCGGCCTTCTTCTCTGCTTTCTGGTCTTTCTTTTCCTGCTTTGCTTCGGCCTTGGCTTCTTTTTTCTCTTCTTTGCCGCCGCTCAGGGCTTCCAGTTCCTTGTTCACGTCGATGCGCGGGAACAGGGCTTCTCCCTTCTGCACTTTGGTGCCTGCGGGCAGTGCGCCGAAGGTCTTCAGGCTGTCCCAGCTCTTCAGGTTCTCATCCGTCACGCCCAGCTGTTCAAAGATCCTCGCCGGCGTTGAGGGCATAAACGGACCGATCAGCACAGCCGCAAAGCGCACACATTCTGCCAGGGTCAGCATGACGTTGGCCAGTCTGTCCTTCTTTTCCGGATCTTTGCCCAGAACCCAGGGCTGGGTCAGGTCGATATACTTGTTGCACTCGCCGATCACCTTCCAGATTTCCGCCAGCGCCTGGGAGAACTGCAGCTTATCCATCTGTTCGTCAACCAG
This sequence comes from uncultured Clostridia bacterium, assembly GCA_946414315.1. Classification (GTDB taxonomy): domain Bacteria; phylum Bacillota; class Clostridia; order Christensenellales; family Aristaeellaceae; genus Aristaeella. Next base: position 76,865 of record CAMKNZ010000008.1, on the reverse strand, counting down.
GGACGGCAGCGCGGCGCAGTGCTCCTTCAGAGGCGTATCCAGTTCCGGATCGACCGCGTCGGTCCAGGCAGGCAGTACGCCGTCAAAATACTTCTCGATCATCGCGACGGTCCGGCTGACCAGGTTGCCCAGGTCGTTCGCCAGATCGGCGTTCATCCGGGTCAGGAAAGATTCGTTTGTATAGTTGCCGTCCGCGCCGAAAGGCATCTCCCTCATCAGGTAATAGCGCAGCGGATCCACACCGTACCGGGCGACAATGGGGCCGGGATAGACCACGTTGCCCTTGGATTTGCTCATCCGGTCCGCGCCGAACAGCAGCCAGCCGTGGCCGAACACCTGCTTCGGCAGCGGCAGGCCCAGGGCGTGCAGCATGATCGGCCAGTAGATCGTATGGAACCGTACAATCTCCTTGCCTACCAGGTGGATGTCCGCCGGCCAGTATTTCCGGAACAGTTCGTCGTGATCCGTGCCGTAGCCCAGCGCGGTGATATAGTTGCTCAGCGCGTCGATCCAGACGTAAACGGTATGCTTTTCGTCAAAGTCCACCGGAACGCCCCACTTCACGCTGGTACGGCTCACACACAGGTCCTGCAGGCCGGGCCGCAGGAAGTTGGTCAGCATTTCGTTGGCCCGCTTCGCCGGCTGGATGAAATCGGGATGGGTTTCAATATAGTCGATCAGCCAGTCCTGATACTTGCTCATTTTGAAGAAATAGCTTTCTTCCTTCATGGGCTGGCAGGGCCGTCCGCAGTCGGGACAGACTTTCACGCCGTCCTTCTCCACCAGCTGGGTAGGCGTCCAGAAGCTTTCGCAGGGCGTGCAGTACATGCCTTCATACTCGGCCTTGTAAATGTCTCCCTGCTCATAGAACTGCCGGAAAATCTTCTGTACGATCTTCACATGGCGGTCTTCGGACGTACGGATAAAATCGTCGTACTGAATGTCCATGAGTTTCCAGAGATCCTTCGTCTCCGCCACGATCTTGTCCACATATTCGATCGGGGTTACGCCTGCCTCCGCGGCCTTTTTCTCGATCTTCTGGCCGTGCTCGTCCGTACCGGTCAGGAAATATGTATCATAGCCCTGCATCTTCTTGAACCGGGTCATGGTATCCGCGGCCACGGTGGTATAGGTGTGGCCGATGGTCATGTTGCCGGACGGATAATAGATCGGCGTTGTGATGTAGAAGGTTTTTTGGTTCTCACTCATGGTTCATTCCTCCTGTAATAGCATAAAAGGGCTGTTGCGACGCAACAGCCCTGAAATCATCTTGCCCGTTAATTACTGAGCTTCGGCCGCGGTCTCAACGGGATATACGGAGACCTGCTTGCGATCCTTGCCCAGGCGCTCGAACCGAACGATACCGGTGGTCTTGGCGAACAGGGTATCATCCTTGCCGATGCCTACGTTCATGCCGGGATGGATGCGGGTGCCGCGCTGACGCACGAGAATGTTGCCGGCCAGCGCCATCTGTCCGTCGGCACGCTTCGGTCCAAGACGCTTGGACTCGCTGTCGCGGCCGTTACGGGTGGAGCCCATACCTTTTTTATGAGCGAACAGTTGAAGATTAAGCTTCATCATGGTTATTTCCTCCGTTCAATAATGGAAAGTGTCACATTCTGCGGATATTCCGCTGTCAGATCGTCCAGTCCCTGCCTGAGTGCGCCCATCAGGATCTGCGCTTTTTCGTTCTCCGCTTCATTCATTTCAGGAAGCTCGAACGCAAGCACGGCTTTCTGCTCATTGTACTCCGTGATCTCGGGGATCACGCCGCACACGCTTTCCAGCGCGTTCACACAGGTGCAACCGAGAATGGAAGCTGCCGCGCATACGATATCGTGGCCTTGATCCGCCCAGCCGCTGTGGCCTTCCAGCCGGCAGCCGGTCAGATCCTTTCCTTCCCGGTACAGGACTGCCTTGATCATTACGCCTTGACTGTGGTGATCTCCACCTTGGTGTAGGGCTGACGGTGGCCGATCTTTCTCTTGGAATCCTTCTTGCTCCGGTACATGAAGACGGCGATCTTCTCACCCTTCACCTGAGCCAGCACCTTGCCTTCAACCTTGGCGCCCTTAACGATCGGATCGCCGACCTTGACGTCGCCCTCGCCGCCGATCATCAGCACATCGAAGGAAATCTTGGAATCAGCTTCCTGGTTGACTTTGTCGATGTAGATCACATCGCCCTGGGATACACGGTATTGTCTGCCGCCCGCTGCAATAATGGCATACATGGGACAGCACCTCCTGATTACAATCTCGCCGGGATTCTGAGGTTGCGCAGAGCGCATTTGGACAGACCTCTCCCGAGCGGCTACCTGAATAAGATATCACTGTTCATAAGGGCATGTCAAGCTTTATTTTCTAAACTTGACGCCTTCCAGTTCAAAGATTCCGACCTGTTCGGATGTTCCGAATGCCAGCGCCTCCACCTGAGGCCTGCCCTTGGGATCAGACTTGACGACCCGGTTGATCTGCTTTCCCATGAAAGCCATCACTGCCGTCTGCCCGCCGTCCATGTTGACCGCAACCGTACAGCCCTGATCCAGCATAATCTTTGCCAGGTTTTTCATCATCACGCCGGTGGACCGCTTCATTTCGTCAGATTTGCCGACCCGGCCCTCGCAGAGCACAACCACATAATGTCCGGGCTCCGCAACGCCGATTGCCAGCCGCGGGTTGTTCGACCGGTTTGCTGTCGCAATGTATTCTGTCAGTTCTCCGTTCCGTACCAGGCACGGTCCGAATGTAAACACGTCCGTTGCGCCTTCTTTCTGATACGCTTCGGCGCCTTTCTCCCGGGAAGGCTGGCTGTCGCCGTGTCCGTCCGAATACAGCGCCAGCGTTTCATAGTTCGGCATTTTCACTTCTTTGATCATCGGATCGTCAAAGAGGATTTCGCCGTTCCGGAGTTCAATTCCGACGTGGCAGCTTTTGTCTTCCTTCGCTCTTCCTGCCCGGTATGTATAGTAATCTGTGCTGGTGGCAAATACAATCTTCTGCGCAGCGGCGATATCCTTGATGAATGCGGGATCCTTCCTCGGGTTTTCCGGATTGGAATTGACGGTGCGGGGCAGTTCCCCTGCTTCCGTATCGCACCAGATATTGGCAGTAAAGACATACAGTTCCTGATCCGGATCTTTTTTCTGTTCTTTCTCAAAGGTTTCGTATGTCCGCTCAATGACAACCCTCAGGGTGGAACTGACATAGATGTAGCGCCCTTCCGCCTCATCGGCAAAAATATACTCCCCTTCATCAAGGAAACCTCTCCCGTTCAGGGTGACATCTGCCCAGGCCGGAGGCGTAACCTTTTCAAACCGCCCGGAACCGCCTGCCTGTTCTTCAGCAGCCGGTTCTGTATTGCCCGTCTCGGCTTCCGTTTCCTGTCCGGCTTCTTCCGAAGGCTCTGACTCCGGTTCATCCCCGGCGTCTTCTTCTGCGGTCGCTGTTTCTTCTGCCGGTTTGGCTTCATCCGGTTCTTCTTCGTCCGGTCCCGCCTGTTCCGGCTGTCCGGCGGACTCTTCCGCGGTCTGCGTTTCCGGCTCGGTTTCCGTTTCGGCGTTCACATCGATATGTTCCAGGAAATCATCATGAACCGTGTCTTCCCCTACCCGGCTTGCGTACAGGCCGAACCGGTTGTTGGGATAGCGCTTGACGCCATATTCAGCCACGGAAAAAGGAACCCTTTTCCCGTTGAACTTATTTCCTTTTCCGGCCTGGGTGACATGAAGCTTAAAGGCGTCCTCCGCAACTTCGTTGACGGTCTTTCCGCCCATCGATGCCATCGGAACGTCCCAGTTAAAAGCAGTTGAATTGCTTTCTTCTCCGTACAGGTGAATATACAGTTTCTTTACTTCCCAGGTACCGTATGCCGCAGCCGATTCCGGATATGCCGCTGCGTCCGCCGACTTGTCCCAGCACTTGATCACTGCGTCCACCAGCATCTCATGCTGCGGATGTCCGTATTCTCCCTTGATATCCTGGGTGACAATGACCTCCGGTTTGTATTTCCGGTACAGTTCCGTCACCCAGCTGTGAACCTTGTCCTGGCCGCCCATATCCTTGTATTCCTGCTCTACTTTGGACGGTTTGCTGTATTTGTCCGGGAACGGCCCGAACTCGGGATAAACGCGGACGCCCATGGCCCACAGGCCGTTCAGCGCTTCGCTGCGGCGCGTGGTATTGGAGATCGTCAGGTACGCGACCATGATGTCTTTCTTTTGCTCCGCAGCGTACCAGGTAATGGCGCTCCCAAGGAAGAGCACATCGTCATCCGGATGCGTCGCAAGGAAAAGAATGTCCGTCTTTCCGGACGGTTCCTGCCATCGCTGGACCCATTCCGGCGCCTCGCCCTTACCGAAGGCGTAGATCTCGTTGAAGCCCATGGTGTTTTTCTTTTCCATCGTGGACCGGATCCGGATCTTTTTCAGTCCGTCCAGTTCAAAGAAAACATGATGATACCGCGGTTCTCCGCCTTCCGCCACCGTGACCCAGTCATCGCCGCTCGCCTTTTCGATCACGTAGGTGTCCGGCATCTTCTGGAAGCACAGGTACAGCCCGTAAATTGGTTTGTCAGAGGAGATGACAACCCACGGATCCTTTCGGCTGCTGCTCTCCCAGAACGAGGTGTATTTCCCGTCCGTAATGCATTTTACCTTGCCGGGTTTGTCAACGACCTTCACATTCAGTCCGGCAGTCAGGTCTTCCGCTTCTTCCGCTATGGCCGGAACGGCAAGCAGGAGTGTCAGGATCAGCAGGATCGGCAGCAGGAGCTTCAGCTTGTTCATTCGTTTTATCTCTTTTCTCTCTTTGATGATCAGGATCGGATCGCGTCTGCGAAAGACTCGGCGCCGAACCGTTCCGGAAGACCCAGCCATTCGGCGCAGGTCGCGCCGATATCCGAGAAGGTCTTTCTTGTCCCCAGGTCCACGGCCTTTGTCATTCCGGGTGTCCAGGCCAGGATCGGAACATATTCCCTGGAGTGATCGGTAGACTGGATAAAGCAGGGATCGCATCCGTGGTCTGCCGTGATGATCATCAGGTCTCCGGGGTTCATCAGCTTCATCATGTCCGGAAGCCGCCTGTCAAACGACTCCAGCGCCCCGGCAAAGCCGACCGGATCGTTCCGGTGTCCGTACATGGAATCCGTATCCACCAGGTTTGTGAAACACAGGCCTTCGAAATCCGTCTTCATAAAACGAATCAGGGAGTCCATGCAGGCAGGGTTGCCGGCAGCATGGTCGCTCTGCGTCAGTCCCTGGTGCGCCAGGATGTCTTCGATCTTACCGACGCCGATGCTTTCCATCCCGGCTTCCTTCACCGCGTCGGCCAGCGTCCGGCCGCAGGGCGGCAGGGAAAAATCCCGGCGGTGGCCGGACCGGACAAATGCGCCGGGCGTTCCGAAAAACGGCCGGGCGATGACGCGGCCCACACCCAGTTCGCCCTGCAGCATCTCCCGGGCGATCCGGCAGAATTCATACAGCTGTTCAGGCGAGAAAATGTCCTCATGGCAGGCAATCTGGAATACGCTGTCCGCGCTGGTATAAACAATCGGCGTATGGTTGGTAATATGCTCCACGCCCAGTTCGTCCAGGATCGCTGTGCCTGACGCAGGCTTGTTTCCGATACATTTATGGCCGATCGCCTTCTCAAACGCTTCGATAAAGGAAGCCGGGAAGCCGTTCGGGAACGTGGGGAACGGCTTTTCCACCCGCACGCCCGCAATCTCCCAGTGCCCGGATGTGGTGTCCTTTCCCTTGCTCTGTTCCGTAGCCCGGCCGAACGCGCCCGCAACCGGTCCGTTCCACCTGTATCCGGTACCCGGGATCCTCCCGAGGCCGAGCGCAGCCATATTGGGCAGCTGCGGATCGCATTTTTCGATCACATGTCCGAGGGTGTTTGTCCCCACGTCGCCATATTCTGCGGCGTCCGGCGCTTCTCCGGCGCCCACGGCGTCCAGCACGGTCAGAAATACACGGCTCATGTTTCTTCCTCCTTTTCAATCCAGGGTTCTTCGCTGTAGTCAGGATCCGCTTCCGGCAGTTGCTCGCACACCATCAGATAAGCGTCCTCATTGTTGTCTTCGTAATATCGTTTCCGTTTTCCTACGGAAATAAATCCCAGGCTTTTATACAGGTTCTGCGCCCGCTCGTTGCTCACCCGGACCTCCAGCGTGGCATAGCAGGCGCCGAGATTGGACAGAACCTGCAGAAGCTCCGCGGTCAGCCTTTTCCCGATGCCCCGTCCCCGTGCTTCCTCCAGCACGGCAATGTTGGTAATGTGGCTCTCGTCCAGGATCACCCAGGCGCCGGCATAACCGAGGATCTTTCCTTCTTCTTCCGCAACCAGGTACCGGGCCACCGCGTTGCGTGTCAGCTCCTGCCTGAAACTTTCCCTGCTCCAGGGCCGGGCGAACGTCGCCTGTTCGATCGCCGCCACGGCGTCCACGTCCTTCAGCCTCATGAAGCGGATCACCGGATCACTCATGCCCCATGGCCTCCAGCAGTTTTTTGTTCTTCTGTGCGTTCGGCGGCCGCAGATAGGTCGCCTCAAGGCCGAGATAGTCGGTCTTCTCGCCCTTTTTCAGTGCGATCCAGCCTGCTGCGGAAGGCCGGAGATAATTCCGGAATGCGGGAGCGAATACCGCTCTCACCCCGAGACGGGCGCTGATCGCGTCATGATGGACCGGTGCCCCGTCTCCGAGAAACAGGAAGCGGTCCCCCAGTTTCTCCGCCTGTTCCAGGTATTCTTCCAGCTTCATCGGCTGATCGCCTGTCAGCCGTTCTCCCTGGCGGAAAACGGCTCCGTAAACCTGCCCGGCCCGTGCGTCCTGGATCGGGCAGATCAGTCCGTCAAAATCACCCGCTGATACGGCCAGTGCCTCCAGCGCATCCACCGGGATGCAGGGAAGCCCGGCGCCGTGGGCCAGTCCTTTGGCCGTTGCCACGCCAATCCGTACACCGGTAAAGCTTCCCGGCCCCGTTACGGCCGCGACCGCGTCCAGCGTCTTCAGTTCCGTTCCCGCCGAATTCAGCGCCGCCTCGATCATCGGCATCAGGCTGGCCGAATGGGTATTCCTGTTCTGGGCGGTATATTCGCTGTATACCTTTTCCTCATCCATGACCGCCGTACCGCATACCGGGCCGGAAGTATCGATCACCAGTATTTTCATCTTTTTCCTGCCTCATTCCAGCGATATCTTCCGGAATCCTCCCCGGTATTCTTCCGTGATCCGCCGGGTATTCTCTCCCTCGGCTTCGATCCGGATCACCAGGCAGTTTTCCGGAACAGCGTCCGGACATCTGCCCGGCCATTCCACCAGTGCGATTCCGTCTCCGCCCAGATACTCGTCCATGCCGAGTTCATACAGTTCCTCGGCGCTTTCCAGCCTGTACCAGTCAAAGTGATACAGCGGAACCTGTCCGCTTTCGTACACGTTCAGGATCGTAAAACTCGGGCTGGTCACGGTTTCCCGTACGCCAAGCCCTTTCGCCACGCCCCGGGCCAGTTCGCTCTTCCCGGCGCCCAGCTCGCCCTCCAGCAGGATCACGTCCCCCGCCTTCAGCTGTCCTGCCAGCCTTTCTCCCAGCACCCGGGTCTCTGCCGCACTGTTCGTTACAATCATTTTATCCCTCAAACGCGATTCTTGCTGCACCCACCGGGCGGATATTCAGCACCTTGCATGCGTCCTTCCCGAAAGCATTCTCCATGATCTTTACAAAATCATTGACTTTCCCGAGCGGAACAAAGTTCAGCGTTGTCCCCGCGAAACCGCCGCCGTGGATCCGCCAGGCGCCGTCCCTGCGCAGTTGTTCTTCCGCCATGCACAGGGCCAGGCTCAGGCTCTGGTCCCGGCTGTCAGCAAACACATTCTGCAGATACATATAGCTGGATCTGCCGCTGTCGATGATCAGCTTCAGGAAATCACTGATCCGGTCTTCCTTCAGCGCCGCCACCTGCAGGGGCACCCGTTCGTCTTCCCGGATGAAATGATAGGCACGCAGGATCGCCCGGTCGCTGACTTTTGCGCGGAGTCTGCCCGCGTTTTCGGTCAGCTGCTCCGCTGACAGCCCGCGCAGCACTTCCTGCCCGAAGCATTTCGCCACGTCCTTCATCTCCGCTGGAATCGCGGCGTACTGATCAGTCAGGTTTGCATGGGATCCGCCTGTACCCACGACCACAAGCGCGTATCCTTTCCGGGCAAAGTCATAGGAAACCGCCTCCACTTCAGGACAATCCGTATCCCGGAAATCGACCGTCACCAGGCCGCCTGCCGCGCTGGCCATCTGGTCCAGCAGTCCGGAAGGTTTCCCGAACCATTCGTTTTCCGCCCGCTTGCTGATCTGCGCACGCAGTACATAAGGCATATCGAACCGATTATACAGGCTGTCCAGCACGCCCGTAAGCATGACCTCCAGCGCCGCGGAACTGCTCAGTCCGCTTCCGCCGGCAACAGTGGACGTCACCGCCGCGTCAAATCCGCCGATCCGGTATCCGGCTTCTTTCATGCCGGCCGCCACGCCGCGGATCAGCGCCGCCGTAGTTCCTTCCTCCTCAGTCCTCACCGACAGGTCTGACAGATCGATCTCTACGGGCTCATAGCCCTCGCTGTAAAAGCGGACCTTCAGATCGTCCCTGGGGCCGGCTGCGCACAGTGCGTCCAGGTTGACCGCCGCCGCCAGTACCCTGCCGTGGTTATGGTCTGTATGGTTCCCTCCGATTTCCGTCCGGCCCGGCGCGCTGATCAGCTGCACGCCTTCCCTGTCTCCGAACAGTTCTGCATACCGGCGGATCAGCCGGGTGTAGCGTTCCTGCTGCGTTTTCAGCAGGGTTTCGTCTTCTCCGTACAGATAACGGAGCTGCGCCCTGACCTTTTCTGTATCCAGTTTTCGGATCATTGCTTCCGTATGGCTCATCACACCGCCTCCTGTTTTCATCTGAGTGCGTTCTGCCAGATGCCGATCATTTCCTGCAGGCCTTTTTCCTCAAGTGTTTTGCAGAAAGTATCCCAGTTCTCGTCCGTCAGCTCGATATCGCCTGCCACGAAACAGGCCATCGTTTTCTCTGCGTACCGGGAGAGGTCGTCCTGGATCTCCGCCACTCGTTTTTCCGTCTCCGCGTCCAGCGTCACCGGCGGATACGGGAACACGCTGAACTGTTTGAGGCCGGTCAGCGCCTCGACAGCCTCTCGGGTGCTCTTTTCCCTGTATTTCATCTGGAACGCCGTGTCCGTATATCCCGGCGCGATGCCGCCTTCGCTGATGGTATGTGTCGGAATGATCACGTCGGCCACCGTATCCATGGCATCGCTCCACTCCCACAGGCCGTCTTCGTTCCAGACGTATTCTTCTCCTTCTACGCCGTAATATGCCAGCCGGTTTCCTTCTTCGGTATAGAGGTAATTCACCCAGGCAACGAGCTTTTCAGGCTCCTTGCAGGCGCTGGTAATGGCAAAGGTGCCGCGGATCACGTCGCCGGTCAGGTCACGGTAGATCTGTTTACCGTTATACACCAGCGGTTCCATCATGGAATACTGTTCCAGTGCCGTGCTCGGAAGGATCGTCAGAGGGGTGGCAGTCATAATCATCCCGTATGGGATATCCTTTTTTTCATCCGTAATCTGGCGCAGGGTGTCTGTATACGAAAAGCCGTCGTGATCGAGCAGGCCCTCTTCCCACAGCTGATGCAGCCAGGTCAGGAACGCCCGGTTTTCATCTGAAGTCAGTGACGAAGTGACCGTTCCGTCTTTTGCCGTCACATAGTAGTCGTTATCGATCATGCCGAAAGCATGCCCCAGGAAGCGCAGTTCCCACATGCCCAGGAACGCCAGCGGGATCTCGTCCTGCTGACGGTTGCCGTTCGGATCGCCTGTTTTAAATGCACGCAGCACTTCTGTCAGTTCTTCCGCCGTCTTCGGCATTTCCAGTTTCAGTTTTTTCAGCCAGGATGTATTGATCCACATGGCGTCGTTGTTCTGAAGCTTATTGATTGCAGGCAGCGCCGGGATCGCCCCGTCGGCCATGGTAATTGCTTTTTCCCATTCCGGGTTTTCCTGCAGGATCTTCCAGAAATCCGGCGCATAAGTTTCCAGGTAAGGCTTCAGGTCAATAATATATCCGTCCTGATAGAGATCCCTTACTTCGGAAGAGCTCAGTTCCGCCTTGAAGAGCACGTCAGGCAGATCGGTCCCGTTCAGTATCTCCTGCTTCCGTTCTCCCCAGCCCGTTTCGTCCGAATACTGGCGCAGCTGAAAGGAAACGCCGGTTTTTTCCTGCATCCTTTCAAAAAAGAGGTTTGTCTCCCATACGCGGTAGGTCAGTCCTCCGTCGTATCCCTCCATCAGAAAATCGGGTGCCTTCTGCGTACTCTCGGCGCAGGCTGTGGAAAACAGCATCACAAATACCAGGATCCAGATCGCTCCTCTGCGCATGCTCTTCCCTCCTGAAAACAAATATACTCTGACATTATATTATATCCTACCCGCGGCCTTTTTTCCAGTTTTCTTTTCTCTTCCGGCACATAAAAAAGGCGGCAGTCTTCCGACTGCCGCCTGCATAAACTTGAATTACTTTTTATTGCGTTTCAGGAACCCGGGAACACCGTGCGTATCTGTTTCCATGGCGGGATTCTGCGGCGGAACCGGAGCAAAGCTGCCGGTCTGGCCGGTCACCTGGCCGTTGCTGTTGAACACCGGCGTATATCCTGCAGGCTGCATGCCGATATTCGGGTTCGGCTGTGCCTGAGCAGCGCCCGGCATCGTGAAGGGCTGTGTCGCCTGTGCGGGCTGCTGCGGTGCGGTCTGCTGATAGCTGAATCCGGTCTGGAAGGAACCGGTGTTAACCATGCCGGGAACACCCATGCTCGGACGGCTGCTGCTCATGAAGGTGGGCACTTCTCCGGTATTGCCGGTGGAGAAGGGGCTCGCAGGAGCAGCGGCAGGCGCGTCAAAAGCAGACTTGATCGTGGAAGTTTCGGGCTTGGCAAAGCTGGTGCCGAAAGAGCCGAACAGCCGTTCATGCTCGATCTCACGAGGCTTGCGGGCAGGTTCCTTGGTCGGGAACGGCGTCTTTTCGAAGCCGGTGGCGATCACGGTGATACGGACTTCGTCCTTCATCGTCTCGTCGATGCCGGCGCCGAAGATGATGTTCGCATCCGGATCGGCGGCTTCCATGATCAGGTTGGCTGCTTCATTGATATCCACAATGGAGATGTCCTCGCCGCCGGTCACGTTGATCAGCACAGCACGGGCGCCGTCAATATTCGTCTCAAGCAGCGGAGACGAGATCGCGTTCTTGGCCGCTTCAACCAGCTTGTTCTCGCCGCTTCCGATACCGATACCCATATGGGCCATGCCGCCGGATTCCATAACCGTCTTGACGTCAGCAAAATCCAGGTTGATCATTGCGGGAACCGCGATCAGGTCGCTGATACCCTGGATGCCCTGGCGCAGAACGTCATCGGCAATCCGGAAAGCTTCCAGCATGGTCGTCCCTTTGTTGACAACCTGCAGCAGGCGGTCATTGGGGATCACAACCAGCGTATCCACATGCTGCTTCAGCTCAGCTATGCCGGCCTCAGCGTTCTTCATGCGCTGTTTGCCTTCGAAATTGAAGGGTTTCGTCACAACGGCAATCGTCAGCGTACCCAGGTCCCGGGCGATTTCTGCCACGATCGGCGCAGCGCCCGTGCCGGTACCGCCGCCCATGCCGGCGGTGATAAATACCAGATCCGCGCCCTTCAGGGCGGAAGCGATCTCTTCCCTGCTTTCTTCAGCTGCACGGCGGCCCACCTCAGGAATCGCGCCGGCACCCAGGCCCTTGGTCAGCTTCTCGCCGATCTGGATCTTTACCTGGGCGTTCGTCTGGCTCAGCGCCTGGCGGTCCGTATTGACGGAAATGAATTCAACGCCCCGCAGGCCGGCGTCCACCATGCGGTTCACGGCGTTGTTTCCGCCGCCGCCGCATCCGACTACCTTGATCGTTGCAAAGGTGCTCTGTTCTTCATTCTGGAATTCAATCATGTTCTTAACCTCCCAACAGACTGCGGAAAAAGTCTTTGATCTTTCCTCCTGCGCCGGCTGCCGGCTGACGCTGCTGCTCGATCGTATCGATGATCAGGTCCATCAGGCCGAGCGCGCTGGAGAAACAGTGGCTGTTCAGCTTGGTTGTACGGCGTGGCGTTTCCTGTACGGGACGTCCGAGCCGGCCGGCAAGGTATTCCTTGCCGCCGCGGTTGAAGCTCAGTCCGCCGCCGGTCAGGAATACGTTGGACCAGCTGCCCAGTCCGCCGAAATCGTCGTCGACCGCCTCTTTGATCTTTGCGCAGATCTCATCCAGCGCCTTGCAGAGGATCGGCTTGACCTGCTCGCGGGTGAAAGCGGTGCCCTTCTGTCCGTCAGCGCCGGGAACTTCATAGGTTTCTCCCGCGGTTTCGATGCCGTAGACAAACTTTCGTTTGATATCTTCGGCAGCGTCAAGGGAAATGTCCAGTTCTTCGGCCAGTGCGACGGACAGGTCGCCGCCGCCCACGTCCAGTACCTTGTGATAGATAATGGCGTCGCCTTCAACGCCGATAATCTCGGTATTCAGATAGCCCATATCGATCAGGACGGACGTATGGTCGCGTTCCTGTTCACTCAGATAGAGCATGGCTTCGCCGGCCGAAGTGGAATAGAAACCGGTTACCACGATTCCGAGATCCGCCATGCGGTTTGTAACGTCGTCAATAAAGAACCGGTTGCCGACGGCGAAGCTGATGAAAGCGGTCATTTCCCGTCCCTTCATGCCTACCGGCTCAAGGGTCTTCTTCCCGCTGTCAACCATGAACCAGGCAGGGCTGGAGTGAACCACAACGCCGGGCACGTTGGCCAGGTTTTCTGCCGCCATACTGAACGCTGTTTTGACGTCGGAGGCGGTAACCCTGGGATCGGTCCCCTTCAGCGGAACCGTAACCTTCGTGGCGTAAACGTGCGTAAATGCACCGGGAACGCCAACATTGATCTCTTTAATTTTGCTTCCGGACTGTTCTTCTGCGTCCGCAATGGAGCGGCGGATCGCTTCATCCAGCATTCCGGGATTATTCCATCCTTCTTCGAGATAACCGTCATACTTTGTTACGCCGGCGGCCGTAATGTCACAGCGCTGGCTGCCGCTGTTTTCAGCAACGAGCGTCACAATCTTGCTCGTACCGAAATCAATGGCTGCAACCGTTGTTTTCATAGGTTTCTCATGCCCCCTGTTTTCCGGATCCTGTCAAAAGATCGCGGTCAGTTACTACAAAATAATACACACCTTAAAGAATTATACCCTCTTCAGGCTTTTTTTGCAAGAGTTTTCAACTCTTTTATTACATTTTTTCGCTGTTTTTGTAACAATTTATTTACGGCGTATAGATCGGTGCTTCCGGATTGGTCACGCTGATCGTTCCGCCGGAATAGTTCTGCTGTTTCAGTTCTTCCTGGACAAGCAACAGGCTCCTCAGCTTGGCATGGAGATTGTTTCTGTCTCCGAGTGCCGCAATGTATCCGTCCCTCGTGAAGAGCAGGATCGAGCTGGTATTGCTGATGTCGGCCTCTTTGATCTGGTCGGTGCAGCCAAGCACCTTCATTTCCAGGAACAGTTCGGTGAAAATGCTCTGCTGGGTTTCGCTCCCGAGGTTGATATACTGCCCTACCAGCGTATTGGACCGTACTTCAAGCCCTTTGATTTCAACCAGGTTCTGCGGCTGTTCCGACGGATTTTCTGATTCATACAGCACCATTCGGTTTTTATCCATCACATACATGATGCCGCAATAAGTCAGCCAGCAGCAGGGTTCCCGCTCCCGGACGGAAATGACCACCGTGCTCGGCAGCTGGGTAGCCATATATCTGAACTGCAGCCGGTAATCGGAGGTGATCCGCTCTTCGACCGTTTTTTCGTTCAGAGACAGGATGTAGTCGCCGCGGCGGATGCCGCTGGCGCGGATTACTTCTTCTGCGGAAACGGTTGAATTTCCGTTGACATAGATCTCCTTGACGCTGAAAACCGCAAACCGGAGGATCAGCACCAAAGCAGCAATGAAAACAAAGCCCCCGGCGATCAGGCGGAACGTGCGCGGGCGCGCTTTGATTCTCCTGTCTCTGCTTCGGCTCTCGTTTACGGCGGTCCTTCCGGACGGTACCGGGCCTGTATTGCTTTTTTCAGGGGTATTCCAGAAATCGCCTGCGTGTTCGGTAACGTTCGCCGAACGGATTTCTTTCAGTTCAGGAGCATCTTCCGGTTCTTCAAAAGGATTGTTGTTCAGCGGTGCCGGCCCGAACCAGGTATTTCGCTGCCAGTCACGGACGCCGCCGTCAGGGCCGGAAGCGTTCCTCCGTTCCCCCGCGGTCCGCGGCCTGTAGTCCTGGTTCTGTCCGTCCACCGGCGTTTCTCCCCTTGCTCCGTAATCCGTTGAAAAACCAACCTTTAGAAATAGACTTCGGTCTGTTTAATCCAGTTCGTTTACGATTTGCTTAAACACCCGGCCGCGTTCTTCATAGTCCTTGAACATATCAAAGCTTGCGCAGGCGGGGCTCAGCAGCACGCACCAGCCCTTACCGGCGATCGATCTGGCAGTTTCCACCGCTTCCCGCAGGGAACCGGCGTCCGTTAGGTTGTTGAAGCCAACGCGTTCCAGGCTGTTGCGGATCAGTCCGGCCGTTTCACCGATCAGCACGGCGTGGCGGATCATCGGGCTGTTGATGATTTCCCTGGAAAGCGGATCGAAAGATGTATGCTTGTCATATCCGCCGAGGATAATCACCGTTGGCTGGCTCATGGTCTGAACCGCTTTGATCGTGGAATCGACATTTGTTCCCTTGCTGTCGTTGATATACTCCACGCCGTTCAGCTCCCGCACTGTCTCGATCCGGTGTTCTACGCCGCGGAAGGTCTTCAGACTGTGCCGGATCACCGGCACGGGAACATTCATTGCCGCCGCGACGCAGACAGCGCCCAGCGCGTTCTCCAGGTTGTGAGGCCCCGGAATAAACACTTCTTCCGTAGCGCAGATTTTTTTCTCGCTGCCGTTGATCCGCACCATGATCTGTCCGTCCCGGACAAAAGCGCCTTCCTTGACTTCCTTTTTCCGGCTGAAAAAGAGCACATGGCTCTTGACCTGTTTGCTCAGTCCGTCCAGTCCGGGATCGTCCGCGTTGAACACGGCATAGTCGGAGGCGGTCTGGTTGCGGAACATCCGCATCTTCAGCGCGGTATAGACTTCCATCGTACCGTGCCGGTTCAGATGGTCTTCTGTAATGTTCGTCAGCAGCGCCACATGCGGATGGAACGTATCCGCCGTCTCCATCTGGAATGAGGAAACTTCGCATACGATCACGTCTTCTTTCCGGCTGACCAGGGAAGCCAGCGAGAAAGGATATCCGATATTGCCCACCACATGAGTCACTTTCCCGTTGTTGGCAAAGATCTCCCCCAGCAGGGAAACTGTCGTGGTCTTGCCGTTCGTACCGGTAACGGAAATCAGCGTTCCCCGGGAAAGCTGAGCGGCCAGTTCCAGTTCGCCGATCACATAGATGCCATTTTCCTTTGCCTTGACAACAAAGGGAACCGTGTCGGGGATGCCCGGAGAAATCACAAGGCAGTCCTTTCCTTCCAGCAGTTCCATGGCGCCGCAACCGAATTTGCGTTCTACCTGCAGACCTTCCAGCGGCTTCAGCTGCTGTCCGAGTTCTTCTTCCGTCTTCGAATCGTTGACCGTCACTTCCGCCCCGGCCGCACGCAGCAGCTGCGCCGCAGCGACGCCGCTCCGGGCCATACCGACAACCAGCACTTTCTTCTTTTCAAAATCCATATTCCTTGCTCCTTAGATCGACTGGCATACGCCGAGCACGGCGATCAGGCTCAGCAGCAGGGTGATCCCGGCGTACATGCTTACGATCTGTGTCTCTGTATAGCCTTTCTTTTCAAAATGATGGTGAATCGGACTCATCAGGAAGATGCGTTTGCCATGGGTCAGTTTATAGTAGTACCGCTGCAGGATTACGCTCACGCTGCTCATGATCGGTGTAAAGAAGATCAGCAGCAGAAGCAGCGGCATTCTGAGCAGCATCGCCATGGCGACCGTTCCGCCGCCCAGCAGCATGCTGCCGGTATCGCCCATGAAGGTTTTTGCCGGGTACCGGTTAAACCGGAGAAATCCGATGCAGCCTCCGGCCATGCTCATGGCGAAAACGCCGATGGTAGCCGTACCGCTCGCAGGGTTCTCCCTGCCGGTCAGCTCGGAAACCACAACCAGGATCATACAGATCACGGCCCATGCCGATGAACTGATGGCGGTAACGGTACCGAGCAGGCCGTCCAGCCCGTCCTGAAGGTTGCTGCTGTTCACGATAAAGATCACCAGCAGCGTCATCAGCGGAATATAGAAAATACCCAGGTCCCATTCCGCTCCCGTGAACGGGATCCGGATGGCGCTTCCGACCCGGGGAGAATAATAGCAGTATAAGCTGAAGCCCAGTGACACAATCACCTGTCCGGCGATTTTCTGCCACGGGCTCAGTCCGTCATGACGTTTTTTGACAGCTTTGATATAGTCGTCTGCAAAACCCACAGCCATGCTCAGGAAAGAAACGAGCAGCAGCGGGAACACAAAGTCCCAGATACCGTCCCACTTTCCGGGATGGCAGATCAGGCTGCCCAGCAGAATCCCCGCCGCCATCATCAGGCCGCCCATGACAGGCGTGCCCTGCTTTTGCTGGTGGCTGGGGCCGAGTTCATAGATCGTCTGGCCGAAATGCAGTTTCTTCAGGTAGCGGATCAGCCTGGGGCCGATCAGGAGGGCTGCTGCCAGCGCGATCAGCGCTGCGCCGATCATCCTATACATACTGTCTCTCCCTTATCCCTTCTCTTTCTGGATTTCCAGCAGCAGGTCGCTGACGATCACTTTTTCATCGAAGGGCCGCTTGATTCCCATGATCTCCTGATAGGTTTCATGTCCCTTGCCTGCCAGCACGATCACGTCTCCGTCTTCTGCCATCCGCAGCGCGCGGTTGATTGCTTCCCGGCGGTTTTCAATCACTTCATAGGGTTTGCCTGTCGGTTTGATGCCCTTTTCGATCGCGGCCAGGATAACCATCGGGTTCTCGGTCCGGGGATTGTCCGATGTCAGGATGCAGTAATCCGCCAGCCGTCCGCCGATCTCGCCCATCATGGGACGCTTGCCCTTGTCCCGGTCTCCGCCGCATCCGAACAGGGCGATCACCCGGTTCCGCGTAAACTGGCGGACAGTTTTCAGGATGTTCTCCAGTGCGTCCGGTGAATGGCTGTAGTCCAGGATGACTTTGTAGGGCGTTCCTGTCTGCAGGACCTCGATCCGGCCCGGCACCCGGGTAACCGCTTCCAGTCCGGCCTTGATCTTTTCGGGTGTAATGCCCATGATCAGTGCGCAGCTCGTTGCTGCCAGCGCGTTGTAAACATTGAACATGCCGGTCATCCGCATCTGGATCGCGATCTGGTTCATGCCGTGCAGCTGCACATTGAAACGGGCCCCTTCTTCGGTGATCTCGATGTCCCGCGCAAACACGTCGGCATCCACGCAGATTCCGTAGGTAATGTAGGGGCAGCCTATCCCGTTCTTCAGTTTTTCGGAAGTTTCGTCGTCGGCGTTCATCGCGGCGTTCTTCACCATTCCGCTGGTAAAGAACTGCTTCTTGGTCTCAAAGTACCGCTCCATGGTGTAGAAATAATCCAGGTGGTCCTGGCTCAGGTTTGTATAGCAGCCGACCTCGAAGTTCATGCCGTCCAGGCGGTTCATGTCGATCGCGTGGGCAGATACTTCCATGCAAACGACCTTGACGCCTTCGTCCGCCATCATGCGCAGCATCTTCTGCAGTTCGATGGGATCCGGCGTGGTCAGCTTGCTGTCCAGGTGCTGCTCTTCCACCACGGTGCCCGTGGAGCCGATGATACCGCATTTCAGCCCTGCTTTTTCACAGATGCTCTGAAGCAGATAGGTCGTTGTGGTTTTCCCTTTGGTCCCGGTGATTCCGATCATGCGCATCTGGCGGGATGGATGGCCGTAAAACGCCTCTGCGATTCTGGCCATGGCAGCGCGGCCGTTGTTCACGCGGACCTGCGGAACGTTCATCTGGACGAAGTGCTCAACAATCAGCGCGACACAGCCGTTTTCCACCGCTTCCCACGCATAATCGTGTGCGTCGAATCGGGCGCCGACAATGCAGAAGAAGAGTCCTGCGTCAGCCTTGTCCCGGCTGGAGGATGTCAGCTCCCGGATCTCCGTATTCATATCTCCGCGGGTCTCCTCAACATAAGGGAGCTCCGTCAGTAATTCCCACAGTTTCATGCCTGTCCACCTCTTCGTTTAGGTTGGTTCAGCTCCTGAATAGCTTACCACAAATCAGCTTTCTTTTCCACCCGGTGGAAATACGAAATGGGAGACCGATCGTTTTCAGTCTCCCGCATTGGAAGTCAATCTTCCCTCCAGATCAGCGTTCTCAGCAGCTTTTTCAGCACTTGAGAATGTCAGCTGTGCATTGACCGGAGCCGTCAGTCTGATGGTCCTCGCGCCGTTGGAAGAGATCAGGTTCAGTTTGACTGCTTCCGTACAGACGCTGGAGCTTCCTGCCTGCAGTTCAATCTCTGCCTGGAGCCGTTCATTCTTTGTTTCCAGGTCCCGGATGGAGGAGTTCAGTTTTGTGATCGTCCTCCCTCCTGCCCCGATGTTTGTCACGTCAACGACCAGAAACGCCATCAGCAGTACGCCGACAATAATCAGCGCCGTAACTGCCGCGCTCCACCGGATTCCTTCGGATGAGATCAGCCGTTGCCTGGGCTTCGTTTCCTCAATCACCGGGATCCTGTTGCTGGCTGATAAACCGCCTGTCCAGTCCTGTGTCTGATGGAATGATGGAAGAGAGGCCGAGCACGTCATCCTGGACCGATGAATGTCTGCCTGCTGCTGACGGAAGTCTTCCCGTTGAAACCGTCTTTCCTGCCAGTTGATCATGCCGTCCTGCAGCCTGTTCCTGACCCTGGCAGTCATCTCAGTCATTCGTGCTCACCTCCTTTTTATTCTTTGGGTGCTTCCAGCCCTGCGATCATTTCCAGAAGCTGGGGCAGTTCGTTCTTGAATTCATTCCAGATATCACCGCTGTCGG
This sequence comes from uncultured Clostridia bacterium, assembly GCA_946414315.1. Lineage (GTDB taxonomy): Bacteria > Bacillota > Clostridia > Christensenellales > Aristaeellaceae > Aristaeella. The sequence goes on along the minus strand of CAMKNZ010000008.1, from coordinate 57,713 downwards.
AAACAGCCGCCACACGGACGTGGTCGTTTGCACCGGTGATCTCCATATCCCGTTCTTCGTGGAGGATCTTCTGCCGTATGTTGGCCGGCAGGAGCACTCTCCCCTGCGCGTCACAGGTCTGTTCGTCAAAGCTCAGTGCGTAAAACTGTTCAAGGTACCGGTTCAGCGCCGGATTCAGCTTGCCAAGTCTTTCATAGGTCTCGTTCCGCTCTTCCCACTTTTCCGTCGGGTAGATGGCGATGGACCGGAAGTCGAAAGACGGGGCCACGCAGAACGTCTCTCCCAGCTTGTCCCGGAATCCCTGTGGAATCACCAGCCTTCCCTTGCTGTCCAGGCTGTGGCTGTATGATCCGATGAACCTTCTGGCCCTTTGTTTTTCGTTCTTTTCAGGGGTTTCGGCGTTGTTTACGGAGGTTTCATTTTTCGAGCCGTCCATCACACCGTCCCCCTTTTCTACCACTTTTATGTATGATTTTGGGATGATCTTCCCTTTTTCCCCACAAATTTAACACAAGAATGCTTTCTCTGCAAGCCCTGATTTCAAAGGTTTGCAGCCGGTGTTCTTTTGTTTGTTAACTTATTTATAATAATATTGTAATATATTTGTAATATATAATGGGTTGTTTGTGGTTTTAGTGGATGCCAATCTCTATATTTTGTATATAAAAGCGGGCAGGCCCCGTTTCAGGACCTGCCCGCTGTTTTAAATGTTTCAAAAAATTAATTTTTTTACGGGTATATTTTGATCGGGCTGAACCCGATGCTGTCACAGGAGACCAGGTGATACCGGACACCGCGGCATTCTCCCGTGAAGCCGCTCTGGATTCCGGCCCCGTGAAGATGGCCGTATACCGCCGTGTGTACGCCGTATGCTTCCAGCAGTTTCGTAAAGATTGTATCCGTTTCTCCCGCCAGCAGTGGCGGATAATGGGTCATCACGATCAGGGGCCTTCCTTTCGCCCGTGCCGCCGCGTCTTCCAGCGCCAGGCGCAGGCGTTCGGCTTCCCGTTTGCAGATCTTTTCATCCTGTTCGCTCAGCGGCGTTTCTTTTGTGGGAATCATCCATCCCCGGGTCGCGCAGACCACTGCGTCACCCAGGTCTGCCGCGTTATGCTGCAGGGCTGTCATTCCGGCCGGCAGTGCTGCGCGGACCTGGCTGATGGAATTCCACCAGTAATCATGGTTCCCCTTGCACAGAATCTTTTTCCCCGGCAGCTGTCCGATCTCTTCCAGGTCCACCCGTGCCGCCTCCAGTTGCATCGCCCAGCTGATGTCTCCCGGGATCAGCACCGTGTCCTCCGCTGTAACCAGCTGCTGCCAATTCTCCCGGATATGAAAAAAATGCCTGTCCCACTGGGGCCCGAACACGTCCATGGGCTTATCGTCTCCCCCGGACATGTGCAGGTCCCCGATGGCAAACAGGCTCATAATCTCTCCTTGTCAGTCAAACGGAATCGGATCGGTCAGACTTCTTCGTCTTCTTCGTCGTCTTCCGCGTCCCTTTCTTCGTCTTCCCGGACGTCTTCCAGACTCATTTCCTGGTCGATCTCTTCGAACTCGTCCGTCTCTTCCTCTTCCACTTCGGGAATAATCTCGTCCATGCCGCTCACGTCGTCCATATCTCCGATGGTGGAAGTGTCGACGTTTTCATTTTCCGTGTCGGGCTCGTTCTCTTCCGTGCTGTTGCTCTTGTTCATCTCACGCAGGCAGAACAGGCAGACGTCCTTGCCCGGCAGGGCAGGTTCCTCGTTGCAGATGCTGCAAAGCTCGATCTCTTCTGAGCGGGATTCCCCTTTCATTTCCTGCAGGCAAACTTTGCAGTACTTTTCATCTTCCCGGATATAGTTCAGGTCGCAGCGGGGACATTTGACCAGATTCATTGGCTTTTCCTCCTTGATTTGGGAGTTTTTCCCACTCTCTCGTTCATCAGTGGCACAAATGACACTTTTTTCAACACTTGCATGTGAAATAAGGGGAATTTTTGCCCCTCTCCTTCCACTTTTGTGGAGTTCTCCTCCACTTTTGCGCCAAATGCGTCCCGTGATCCACGGACATGGATTATACTCCCGAAGGTTCCTGTATGCAATAGGAAAAAACTGTCTTTTGGAAAAAAAGCAAAACTTATGCTTCTGCCGGGTGTAGGATCCCGTCCAGCAGCTTCAGCAGATCGTCCCTGCCCGTTCCGTCTTCGCCGCTGAAGCAGATGATCTCCCAGGGCTGCACGCTCAGGGCTCGGCAGATCGGCGCCAGGTATTTGCTTCTTGCGCCGCGGCTGATCTTGTCCGCCTTGGTCGCGATCACGGTGAAAGGAATTTCCGTTTCCCGCAGAAACCGGTTCATCTGTTTGTCGTCTTCCGTCGGCTCATGGCGTATATCCACCAGGCAGAGCACATGCCGGAGTTCGTCCGCTTTGGCGAAATAGTCCTGCATCATTTTGCCCCAGCGCTGCTTTTCCTGCTTGTCGACCTTTGCAAACCCGTATCCGGGCAGGTCGACCAGATGGAATTCTCCGTTCAGCAGGAATACGTTCAGCAGCCGGGTTTTACCGGGAGTGGAGCTGGTACGGGCCAGCTTGTTCCGCCGGCACAGCCGGTTGATCAGGGTGCTTTTCCCGACGTTGCTCTTTCCTGCCACCGCAATCTGGGGCAGGCCCTTTCCCGTAAACGGCCCGTAATCCGCCATAGACGTTACGAACTCCGCGCTTTTGATCTCCATCATTTCTCCTGCCCCTCCTTCCGGTATTAAATCAGCGCTGTCTTCAGCACTTCCTTCACATCTTTGACCTCAACGATCCTGAACTGTGCCAGGACGTGTTCCGGGATCTTCTCCAGATCCTTCCGGTTTTCTTCCGGAATAACCAGCGTACGCATCCCGGCGCGGTACGCCGCCAGGGTCTTCTCCTTCAGTCCGCCGATGGGCAGCACACGTCCCCTCAGGGTCACTTCACCGGTCATGGCGACGTCCTGGCGCACCGGTTTCCCGGTCAGCGCGCTGACCAGCGCCGTCGTCATGGTCACACCTGCGGACGGTCCGTCTTTGGGCACCGCGCCTTCCGGCACATGGATATGGATATCGATTCCCTGGTAGAAATCTTTCTGCAGGCCCAGTTCTTCGCTGTGGGCGCGGACCCAGCTGAACGCCGCTTCCGCGGATTCCTTCATCACGTCGCCCAGCTGGCCCGTCAGCTTCAGCGTTCCCTTGCCGCTCATCGTGGTGCATTCCACTTCAAGCAGTTCGCCGCCTACAGAAGTATAGGCCAGTCCGTTCACAACGCCTACCCGTGGTTCCTTCTCCGGGGGCTCGCGCAGATAGCGCGGCGCGCCAAGCATTTCCTGCAGCCCTTTCCGCGTCACGGTCATGGATCGTTTCCCCTGGTCCAGCATCCGTACTGCAGCCTTGCGGCACAGTTTGGCCGCCGTCCGTTCCAGCGTCCGTACGCCTGCCTCCCGGGTGTAATCCTCGATCATCCGCTTCAGGACCTCATCGCCGGCTTTCAGGGCATTCGGTTTCATCCCGTGTTCCCTGATCTGCTTGGGCAGCAGGTGCCGCTTCAGGATCTGGAGTTTTTCCTCTTCCGTATAGCTGGGCACTTCAATCAATTCCATCCGGTCCAGCAGCGGAGCGGGAATTGTTTCCATATTATTGGCGGTGGTGATGAACATGACCTTGCTCAGGTCAAAAGGAAGCTCCAGGTAGTGATCCCGGAATGCGTGGTTCTGTTCGGAATCCAGCACTTCCAGCATGGCGGAAGCCGGGTCTCCCCGGAAATCACCGCTCATCTTGTCGATCTCGTCAAACAGGAATACGGGATTGCATGTCCCTGCCTGTTTCATGCCGGAAATGATCCGCCCGGGAATGGAGCCGATATAGGTCCGGCGGTGGCCGCGGATCTCCGCTTCATCCCGTACACCGCCCAGGCTGACCTGGACAAACTTCCGGCCCACCGCTTCGGCAATTGCCTTCACAATACTGGTCTTGCCGACACCGGGCGGTCCCACAAAGCAGAGGATCGGGCCTTTCATGTCCTTTTTCATCTGCAGCACGGCAAGATACTCAATGATCCGTTCCTTCACATCATCCAGGCCGTAATGGTCCCGGTTCAGGATCTCCCTTGCCCTGTTCAGGTCCAGGTTGTCTTCCGTCTCTTTGCCCCAGGGAAGATCCAGGATCCATTCGACATAGGTCTGGCTCACGGAGCTTTCCGGGCTGCCCGGCTGCATCCGGGCCAGCCGGTCCAGTTCCTTTTCGCATTTGGCCCGTGCTTCTTCGTTCAGCGGTGTCTCAGCCAGCCGTTTGCGCAGGTCGGAGGTCTCCATTTCGTCCCCGTCGCCGAGTTCCGTCTGGATCGCCTTGATCTGCTCGCGCAGATAGTAATCTTTCTGGTTTTTTTCCACCTGTTTCCGGATCCGGGCCTGGATCTGCTTTTCCGTATCCGCCATATCAGTCTCGCGCATCAGGATCGCACAGACCTTTTCCAGTCTTGTCACCGGATTCAGTTCATCCAGGATCTCCTGCCGGTCTTCCCGCTTCGTCAGCACATTGGCTGCCAGCAGGTCCGCCGCCTCTCCGGGCTTCTCGATCGCGTGGATCGATTCCACCGTGTCCTGCCCGACCCGCTGGGATGTCCGAGCATATTCCTCAAACAGGTCCTGTGCGGTACGCAGCAGCGCTTTCGCTTCCGCCGACCGGACAGCCTTGTCTTCGCTGATTTTGATCACGGCCTTCAGGCACGAGTCATCGCCGGTCATTTCCTGGATAATGCCGCGGGAAGCGCCTTCCACAAGCACGCGGATGTTTTCCCCGGGCAGGTTCATCACCTGCTTGATCTCCGCGATGGTCCCGACCTTGCACAGATCCTTCCATCCGGGATCTTCCGTATCGTCGTTTTTCTGGCTGATCAGGAAGACCTTCTGCTGGTCCATCATACCCTGTTCCAGTGCGGCCAGGGACTTCTTTCTGCCCACGTCAAAATGCAGGACCATGTTCGGAAAGAGCATCAGGCCCCGTAAAGGCAGCACAGGCAATTCGATTGTCTGGTTCTTTTTCATATTTTCCTCTTTGTTTTATCAGGAAGCGTCTGTTTCGTCCTTTTTCTTTTCCGCTCTCCTGGATGTGCGCTTGCTTACCCCCGAGATCAGCGTCGGCTTTCCGCCGTTCACGGCTTCCTTCGTAATAACACACTCGTTGATGTCCGTCATTCCGGGCAGGTCAAACATCGTATCCAGCATCGCGTCCTCAATGATCGCGCGCAGGCCGCGGGCGCCGCATTTGCGGTCGATGGCCTGTTTGGCGATGGAGCGGATGGCGTCCTCCTCAAATGTCAGGCGGATGCCGTCCATATCCAGCAAAGCTTCGTACTGCTTGCACAGTGCGTTCTTCGGCTCGGTCAGGATGCGGACCAGCGCGTCCTCATCCAGTCCCTCCAGCGTCACCACGATAGGCAGGCGGCCGACAAATTCAGGGATCAGTCCGTATTTGGTCAGGTCTTCCGGCCGCACGTCCTTCAGGGCATCCGTACGGGCTGGATCCCGCTGGCTCTGGATTTCCGCGCCGAAGCCCAGCGACTTCTTGCCGATCCGGTTCTCGATAATCGGAACCAGGCCGTCAAATGCGCCGCCGCAGATGAACAGGATATTCGTCGTGTCGATCCGGACCATTTCCTGGTGAGGATGCTTCCGGCCGCCCTGGGGCGGTACCGCAGCTTCCGTTCCCTCCAGGATTTTCAGCAGCGCCTGCTGCACGCCTTCACCGCTGACGTCCCGGGTGATGGACATGTTTTCTCCCTTGCGGGCAATCTTGTCAATCTCGTCGATATACACGATGCCGCGCTGGGCCTTTTCGATATCCCAGTCCGCAGCCTGGATCAGCCGCAGCAGGATCGTCTCCACGTCGTCGCCGACATATCCCGCCTCGGTCACGCTGGTAGCGTCGGCAATGGCAAAGGGCACCTCCAGGATCTTCGCCAGCGTCTGGGCCAGATAGGTTTTGCCGCTGCCGGTCGGTCCCAGCAGCAGGATATTGCTCTTCTGGATCTCCACATCGTTCCGTTTCGTTTTCCGGTTGATGCGTTTATAGTGGTTGTAAACCGCGACGCTCAGTGCGCGCTTGGCCCTTTCCTGGCCGATGACGTATTCGTCCAGTGTCTTTTTCATCTCCGCGGGAGAAGGAAGCTTTACCGGGCCGATCTGCTCCTGGGCGCCGTCTTCAGACAGAAATTCCTCGTCGTTCAGGATCTCGTTGCACAGTGCGATGCATTCGTTGCAGATATAGACGTTCGGGCCGGCGACCAGCCGGCTCACCATGCGCTGCTCTTTTCCGCAGAAGGAGCACCGTGGTGTCTGTCTGCCGTAATTGTTAGCCATGCTTTATCCTCACTTCTTCTGCTTGTCCCGCGGCTGATAAATCTCGTCGATAATGTGGTAATCCAGCGCTTCCTCAGCGCTCATGAAATAGTCCCGTTCCACGTCCGCCTGAACCTTTTTCAGGGGCTGGCCGGTCATCTCCGCCATCATGGCGGTCATCTTTTTCTTGGTCTTCATCAGCCATTCGGCGCGGATTGCCACGTCTGTCGCCTGCCCCTGGGCGCCGCCCAGCGGCTGGTGGATCATCACTTCGGCATTCGGCAGTGCAAGGCGCTTGCCTTTCTCGCCGGCCATCAGCAGGAATGCGCCCATGCTCGCGGCCATGCCGACGCATACTGTGCGAACCTGCGGCTTGATGTATTTCATCGTGTCGTAAATCGCCATGCCGGCAGTCACGGATCCGCCAGGGCTGTTGATGTACAGGCTGATGTCGCTGTCCGGGTCTTCCATCTCCAGGAACAGCAGCTGCGCCACCACCAGGTTGGCCGTGTCGTCTGTGATCTCTCCGCCGAGAAAGACGATCCGGTCTTTCAGCAGGCGGGAATAAATGTCGTAGGAACGTTCTCCCCTGTTCGTCTGTTCAATGACCATCGGAATAAGCGGCATATCGGTTCCTCCTTTTGACTGAAAAGGCGGCCCGGCCGGGCCGCCGTACAGTGAATGTTACTCAGCGTCTGTCTTCTTTGCCGTCTTTTTGGCGGCGGGTTTCTTGGCGGGTTTTTCTTCCGCAGGGGTTTCTTCCGCGTCAGCCTTCTTCACGGTCTTTTTGGCGGCGGGCTTCTTCGCGGGCTTTTCTTCCGCGGCAGCTTCTTCTGAGTCGGCCTTCTTCGCCGTCTTCTTGGCGGCAGGCTTCTTCGCGGGTTTCTTGTCTTCCGCTTCCTCCGCCTTCTTCTCCGTGATCTTGGCGTCCTTCTTCAGCAGGTCCAGAACCAGGCGGATCGCGGCGTTATCCTTCAGGTAACCCTTCTGTTCTTCCGTCAGGTTCTTCTTGAAGGTTTCCACTTCCTGACCCATCTGTTCAGCCTGCTCCGCGATGGCCTTTTCGATGTCTGCTTCGGTGGGCTCGATCTTCTCGGCCTTACGGATCGCTTCGATCACCAGTTCGATGCGGACGCGCTTTTCAGCTTCGGGCTTGTACATCTGCTTCACACCGTCCATCGTCTGGCCGGTGTACTTCAGGTAGTCTTCCATCCGCAGTCCCTGGTAGCTCATCCGCATCGCCATCTCGCGGACCATATACTCGGCCTGGTCATCGATCATGGATTCCGGAATATCGATCTGGGCGTTCTCCGCGGCCTTCTCAACCAGCGCGTTCTCCGCAGCGACGTCGTTGTTCTTGTTGATGCGGTCGGTCAGTTCCTTGACGATGTTGTCCTTATAGGCCTTGAAGGTATCGAATTCGCTGATGTCTGCGGCAAAATCGTCGTCCAGCTCCGGCACTTCGGTCTTCTGGATGCCGTTCACCTTTACATGGAACACGGCGTCCTTGCCCTTGAGCTCTTCAGCATGATACTCGTCGGGGAATTTGACGTTCAGGTCTTTTTCCTCACCGATCTGCATGCCGACCATCTGTTCTTCGAATCCGGGGATGAACTGATGGCTGCCGATGGTCAGGGTCTGTCCCTGGGCGGTGCCGCCGGCGAAAGCAACGCCGTCAACGGAACCGGCGTAATCCAGGTTTACAGTGTCACCTTCTTCAACGGGACGGTCGTCCACGTCGATGGTACGGCTGGCCTTTTTACGATCTTCCTCGATCCGGGCGTTAACCATCTCATCCGTCAGCTTCTGGATCTCGGTCTCAACCGCCAGCCCCTTATAGTCGCCCAGCGTCACGTCGGGGCGGACAAACACTTCCAGATGGAATTTCAGGTCCTGGCCGGCACCGATCTCATCCAGGTCGATCTGGGGCTGGTCCACAGGCTTCAGATCATATTCTTCCACGGCCGCGCGGTACGCGTCCGGGAAAACGATCTCAAAAGCGTCGTCATAGAAGATGCTCTCGCCGTACAGCGTTTCGATCATCTTTCTCGGAGCCTTGCCCTTCCGGAAACCCGGCACGTTAATCCGCTTGCGCAGCTTCAGGAATGCCTGCTGCATTGCTTCGTCAAACTGCTCCGCGGGGATCGTGAAGGTCAGCTTCGCTTTGTTTCCGGACAGTTTCTCGTAGGTGTGGCTCATGAATATCTTTCCTCCTGAATCTTTTCAGCATAAAACAGCGGTGCGTATAAAACACCGCATGGCATTCTAACACAAGTTCCTTTGCATTGCAACAGTTACCACGGATCGCTCACCGCCGGCAGCAGTTCCGACTTCCCAACGCCCAGGATGTCGCTCGTCCTCCGGGAGGCGAGATGCTTCTTTCCGTCCTGCATCTTGCACAGCTGATGTCCCATAAAGACGATACAGGCTGTATCACCGCCGTCCAGATTAAAGCCCGTGGTGCAGCCCTTGTCCAGCAGTTTTTCCGCCAGGAAGCGGATCCCGTCGCCCCTGCTCCGTTTGATCCGCCCCTCCAGCATCATGAACCAGTAATGACCCTTTTCCACCATGCCCACGGCCGTACGGGGGGCGCGGCTGGTGCCGTACTGTTTCAGCCCCTTTTCATTCAGTTCCCCGTCCCGGATCAGGATCGGCCCGAAGGACAGCACGTCAATGGCGCCTGCTTCAAGGTATTCCTCCGCGGTCATTTCGTCGCTGTAATAAACCTTCATATCGCCGTCCGGCCAGATCGCCAGGCAGTCCAGGTTCGGGAAGTCCTTGACGCCCTGCTTCTTCGTCCGGTCAGACCAGACCTTGCCGTCCCGGATGATGATGCCCGGCCTGCCTTTCTTCTGCTGAATCCTCAGCTGGGCAAAATCGTTGGAGAGCGCCAGTACCGTCCCGGTCTTGCGGGCGATCTTGTAGGGATATTCCATGTTTGCCGCCACTTTCCAGTGTTCCGGATCATTGGCGATCATCCGGGGCCCTGTGCTTCCTTCCGCGCAGAAAACCTCCGCCTCATACCAGACGCGGGCAGGTTTTGTCTGCTCCCTGCGGTAGATCTCAACGCGGAGCGTAGCGCTGGCGTAGCGCCATACACCGTTTTCCTCGTCTTCAAAGACGAACTCCCCGGAATCCAGAAAACCGGCATCGTTTAATGCCGGAAACTCCCCTTCTTCCGCCGCGGCACACCCGACACCCCACAGGAGCAGCAGCGCCAGCAGCAATGCAATGGTTTTTCTGATCATACTCTTCATCCTACACCCATCATCCGGTGAAGCACTTCCTGATAGGCTTCCGCAACGTTATCCATGTCTCTTCTGAACCGGTCGATATCCAGCGGCTCATGCGTGCCCGCGTCCCAGAAGCGCGCCGTGTCAGGCGTGATCTCGTCCGCGACGAGGATCTTTCCGTGCCAGCGTCCGAATTCCAGTTTGAAATCGATCAGTTCGATATTGATATCTTTCAGGTAAGCCGTCAGGATGTCGTTCACCTTCAGGCTGACCCGGCTGATCTCGGCCATTTCCTCCGGTGTGGCCAGTTTCATGGCATAAATGTGGGTATTGTTCACCAGCGGATCCGCGTCCATCCCGGTGTACCGCAGTTCAAACTCCACTACCGGAGGTTCCAGTTTCGTCCCCACCGGGATTCCGGTCCGCTCTGCCAGCTGTCCGGCGGAACGGTTGCGGATCTTGACAGACAGCGGGATCATCTCACACCGTCTGATCAGGCTGTGCCTTGCGTCAATCCGTTCCAGGTAGTGATTTTCAATTCCGTTTTCTTTCAGCAGCTGAAAAAGGTGCTCGCACACCGAATTGTTGACTTCGCCCTTGCCGAGGATACGGCCCCGTTTCAGGCCGTGAAAAGCCATGGCTTCGTCCTTGAAATAGACGATCGCCTTGTCCGGATCATCCGTCGCGTAGATTTTCTTGCCTTTCCCTTCCCGCAGGATCATCCCGATTTCCGGCATTCCGTGTCCCTCCGTAATCAAGATTATACGGATTTATTTTATCATTCACGCCCTTATTTCTCAAGACGGACAAATTGTTCGATCACTTTCCCAGATCCGACAACTTCACGGACGTTCCGTCCCTTGATCCTTAAATCGTTCACGTTTTGCCAATTCCTTCTGAATTTGATAAAATATTCCTGGTCATCAATGACCCGTAATGTACGGCATATTTCGTTGTGCATTATTCATTTTTCATTGAAACGAAGTGATACCATGGACCATTACAGTAAAGCCCGCCGCGAAGGGCTGCGCGTTTATCAGGCAGCCATCCAGGCCAATACCGATCCTTATCTGCCGGTACTGGAGGAAAAGGTGCCGAATCTTTCCACCCTCAGCCGGCTTTCCCTCGGCATCATGCAGATTCCGCTGGACAGGGTGATCGGTTCCGTTTCCCGCGGACGCAGCTATGCCTTTGCGGAAGGTTTCCTGCCGATCCTGGAAGCCGGAAGCGAGTTCGCCACCAAGTGGGAAAGCCTGTGCGAGAGCGTTGAGCAAAGCGGCGTTAACCAGCCCGTCACCGTGCTGGAATACCTCGGCAATTATTATGCCATTGAGGGAAACAAGCGCATTTCTGTTATGAAATACCTCAACGCACGCGATATCGAAGCAGACGTCACCCGGGTTTATCCGCCCCTGAGCGACGACCCGGAGATCGTTTCCTATTATGAGTACTGCGACTTTTCAAAGGAAACCGGGCTTTATTCCATCTTTTTTTCCCGGCCCGGTTCCTACCGGAAACTGCTCTCCCTGCCCGGCGTCCGCGCCGGGGATAAATGGACTGAGGATGAGATCCTGTCCCTGCGGAAACTGTATCATTATTTCTCCGAAAACTATCTGACCATAATGAAAGGAAAGCCTGCCCATCCCTGCGGCGATGCGTTCCTGATCTATCTGACCGCCTTTGGTTATCTGGATGTTAAGGATGACGATATGGCGAAAACCGCCGAACGGATCCGGCTGATGTCGAAGGAATTCGAGCTGCGGGAAGGGCGGGTAAACCTGGTCATGGAGCAGGTGCAGCCTGCCGGCCCGGTTCCGCTGATCTCCGTCCTGTTCCGGCCTTCAAAGATCAAAGCGGCTTTCCTCTTCAACCGTTCCATCGAGGATTCCGCCTGGAACTACTGGCACAACCTCGGCCGGCTGGAGGCGGAAGAAAAGCTGGGCGACAAGCTCGAAACCGCTGCCTGCATCGTTCCCTCCCGGGCGGACTGTGAAGAGGAAATCCGCCGCCTGATCAAAGACGGTTATAACGCCATCTTCGCCACGTCGCCCGTCATGCTCAACAGCACCATCGAGGCGGCCCTCGAGCATCCGGAAGTCCGTTTCCTGTGCTGCTCCCTCCTGTCCAACTATACCAATATCCGTACCTATTATATCCGGTTCTACGAAGCGAAATTCCTGCTCGGCCTGGCCGCCGGCATCCTGTCCGATAACGGCAAGATCGGATATATCGCGGACTACCCGATCTACGGAACCCCCGCGGCGGCCAACGCCTTCGCACTGGGCGCCCGTATGGTCAATCCGCAGGCCAGGGTGTACCTGAACTGGTTCTCCGCTTCCTGGTTCAACGCGGAAAGCCCCTTTGAGGATCCGGAGATCCGCGTGATCTGCAACCGGGATATCACCGCGCCCAATCATGAGGCCCGGGATTACGGCCTATATCTGCGGGAAAACGGCGAAATTATCAACATGGCCACCCTGGTCCCGCGCTGGGGACTTTTCTACCGGATGATGCTTGAGCAGATGCTGAACGGCACCTTTGCCCAGTCCGGAAGCAAGGATAACGTAACCAATTACTGGTGGGGCCTCGGTTCCAGTATTCTGGATGTTGCCTTCTCCTCCCGGTTTGATCCTTACGCCGCCCGGACCATCCACCATTTCCGGGAGCAGATCCGCGACGCTTCCTTCTCCCCCTTTGAGGGCGAACTGCGGGATCAGGACGGCGTCCTCCGCTGCGACGCAGACCGCCGCCTGACGCCGGCTGAGATCCTCTGTATGGATTATCTGGCCGACAATATCGTCGGCACCCTTCCTGCCATGGACGAGCTGATCGAATCCGCCCGTCCGCTGGTCCGGCTTCAGGGAATCCACGGTGAACTGAAGCCGCAGTTGTCAGCCTTCAGCTGGAACAGAAAGTGAGCGTGCGGATATGAGGATTCTTGCGATCGCGGACGAACCCTCCGATCGGCTGTGGGGGGACCTTTGCCGGGAAGCGCTCAGCGGTGTGGATCTGATCCTCTCCGCCGGCGATCTTCCTGCCAAATACCTGTCTTTCCTGACCTGCTTTACCAATGCGCCGATCGTCTACATCCACGGCAATCATGACGACAGGTATGAAAAAGAGCCGCCGGAAGGCTGCCTCAGCGCGGAAGGAAAGATCGTTCAGGTAAAAGGCGTTCGCATCCTCGGCCTGGGCGGGTCCATCCGCTACCGCCCCGATGGCCTCAATATGTATTCTGAAAAAGAGATGTCCTGCCGGATCGCCTCTCTTCGCCGGAAAATCCGCTCCGCCGGAGGTTTCGATATCCTGCTGACCCACACGCCGATCCGCGGTTTCGGGGACCAGGAGGATCCTGCCCACCGCGGCTTTGAGTGCTTCGGCCCGCTGCTGGACCGCTGGCGCCCGGCGGTCATGGTCCACGGCCACGTTCACCAGTCCTATACCGGCGCCCATTTTATCCGCCAACGGGACTGGAACGGGATCCCGGTCATCAACGCAAGCACTTCCTATGAATTCGATCTGCCGGAAACCATGAACCGGAAAGAACCGACCCGCTTCGGCCGGCGTATGCTGATCAGAAACAGCCAGTTATAATCCTCCGGAATTACAATCGGGAGCATGCGTCCGCACGCTCCCGTTCTTTATTTGAGCAGCTGTCAAAATCCTGAAAGGATTTTGGTAACAGCGATCGCAAAAGTTTTATTTGCTGCAGTACTTTTCCATAAATTCTTCCGGCATCAGCGGCTTCGCGAAGTGATAGCCCTGCAGCAGCACGTTGCCGTACCCCTTCAGATACTCGGCCAGTTCCTCATTCTCAACGCCTTCGAAACAAATGTCAATATGGCCCCTGGCCGCGGACGCACACAGGGTCCGGGTCAGAATTTCATGTCTTTCGTTACCCCGCAGTTCCCGGGTAAACGCCATGTCCAGCTTTAATTCATCCGACGCCAGATGCAGCAGCAGGTCGATCGTGGAGTAACCGGTACCCATGTCGTCCAGGGCCACCCGGACGCCGGTCTTCTTCAACTCTGTCACCCGTTCGCTCAGCAGTTCGAACTCCATTTCCTTGCAGCGCTCGGTCAGTTCCAGCATCAGGTACGCCGGATCGAACTGTTCTTCTTCCAGGATCTTCACCACCGTGGGAATAAACTCGTCCGAAAGCAGCTGGATTGCGGTAATGTTCACATTGATGCGGAACTCCGGCAGCGTCTTCCGTATCTTTCGGGCAGTCCGGACCGCATGGCGGATAATATCGTAGCCCAGGGGTTCATAGGCCGGATCGTTCTCCAGGAATGCGATGAACCTCCCGGGCGATACCTCGCCGTGCTCCTCAGACCGCCAGCGAAGCAGTGCTTCCGCCCCGGCAACCTCTCCGGTCTGCGCCCGGATGATCGGCTGGAACCGCAGATAGAAGCGCGTCCGGTCCATAATACAGTCGTGCTGGATCGTCTTGAGCAGTTCCTTGTTATAGGTACCGGCACCCTGGTCCGTCTCACCGAAGAACCACAGGCTGTTTGTACTGTGATAATATGCCTCTTCATTGGCGAACAGCGCCGCCTGGCGGATCGCGCTCGGCACGGGCAGGGTTTCATCCGGCATCTTCACCGCGCCGCCGGTGATATCCACCGGGATCACTTCCTGATCCGTCAGGATGCCCGCTTTGCAGTGCTTCCGGATCCGGCGGTAGAGTTCGTTGGCTTTCGCTTCGTCATAATTGGGCAGGCAGAAGATAAAATTGGATCCGTGGTTGCTGTAAACCTCGCCGTCCGTATCCACCGCGTTGACAAAATCGCTGGCCAGGTTCCGGATCAGGGACGCAGCCGTCTCGCCGCTGTAGATCATCCGGATCCGGTTCAGGTTCCGGATCTCCAGCCGCATGACCACACCGCTGCGCTGTTCCGCCAGTGCTTCCGTCAGATACTCGTACATCGCCTGGTGGTTCTTCAGGCCCGTAGCACCGTCGATCGTACCGGTAGCTCCGTGGTTTACGATATAGCCGGCAAACACGTCCGGTTCGCCGTCCCGGCCGTGGTACACGCCGCCGCGGCAGGTCAGCTCCACATATTCGCCGTTCTTTCCTTTCGCCCTGTACCGGCAGAAATGGTACTGCTTCTGTCCGGAGATCGTGGCGGTCATATCATTCGTATATTCCGCCAGGTCGTCAGGGTGGACATACTTCGGCCAGATCGCGCCGAAGTTGTCGATGAACTCCCCTTCCAGTCCGAAGAATTCCACCATGGCCGGCGCGATGCGGGTCACGTTGGTTTCCATATTCGTCAGGTAGGGATAATACTCTTCACTGGTCAGGCACATGGCGTCAAACACGCGGTCCGTCAGTCCCGTCAGGTTCAGGTGCGTGCCCGTATGCCGGATTGTATCCTCAACAATATCCCGCTTGATGTCCGCCTTGTTGCGGTACATCATGTAGTCCGCAACCCGCAGCACATCCCGCAGGTTGTTGTATTTCGGATCGGAGATCGCGTAGCCGATTGCCAGCTCCGGCATGTATCCGTGTTCTTCACCGCTCTTCACGCAGGCGTCCTGCACCCGCTTGATATCGCGGACGACTACCTTTTCTTCCGTCTTCCGGTAGATTGCCAGGAATTCGTCCCCGCCCATGCGGTAGATGTGTTCCGCGCCGCGCAGGCCGGTCATCAGGAGTACGGCGATGTTGCTGATGTAGCTGTCGCCTTCCTGGTGTCCGTAAAGGCCGTTCACACTGCGCAGGTTATTGATATCCACAAACAGGAAGGTAAAGGTTGTGTTCTTGTCCGCTTCGAATTCCTTGTCATATTCGGCCATGTCGTGCTCGTAACCGGACCGGGTCCCCAGTCCGCTCAGCGCGTCCATCATGACCTTCCGTTCCAGCACCGTAGCCGGGTTCTCCAGCGTGAAGAAGAAAGCCACCGTGATCGCCGTGATTGCGCATCCGGTAAACAGATACTCCTTCACCTGGGTCTGGATCAGCTCGGTAATGATAAGCAGGAACAGCATCGGCAGCATCACGCGCTTAAAGTGCCGCCCCACCTTTCGCCAGTGGATAAAAATGCTGCCGATTGCCACCGCGAAATACACAAACGCAATCACGAAGCCCACCGTCGCCGCCGGACCGGTGCTGGCCTTCGTTCCGTTCAGTTGCTCATACTGGATGGGCAGCAGCGGCGTAAAGAGCAGCACAAGGTAGATCATCGCCGGAAGCAGCGCAAGCAGCCGTTTTTTCCGGTCCATCTGCTGCGGGCGGGACAGGTTCAGCGTATAAATGCACATCTCATAGGAATACATAATCGCCGAAAGGTAGAAGATGACATGTGCAATTTTATTCAGAAGGGTATCGCCCAGGCTGTTGACCGTATAGACGGTCACCATATCCATCACGACATGGATGATTGCGAAAAAAAGAATCTGGTTAAAAATCCGGACGTCTTTTCCCATCCGGTAGGTTCTTGATACAAATGTAAGGTAGAGCAGGATGATCAGGCAGACAAGTTCTGCTCGCAGGACAAGAACCAGATTCATCTCCGTCCGTCCTTTCCCAGATCAGGATCGTCTCAGTCAATCCATTCTTTTTCAGCAGGATGCTCCCGTTCATTCTCGTCCAGCATCAATGCCCGATGCCTTTCGTCGATCACCGGCGGTTCGGCAAACGTAAGCCTGCCTTCCGGAATATGAAGTTGAACGGGATACTTATTCATAATTATTGTGACATATTCCTCAATACTTGTCAATCGTTTTTCAAATGCCACGCCGTACAGCGGCCAGTTCACACCGCAGTGGTTGTCCGATCCGGCCGTCATCACCAGGTGGTTTTCCTTCCCGTACAGCCATGCCCGGGCGTCATCCATCTGGTCGTTCCCCGCGTTCGCCACCTCAATTCCGTCGCAGAAATGCAGTCCCAGCCGGATCCGGTCCATATAGTTCCGCATCCGGAACGGATGTGCCTGGATCACACAGCCGCCGGCTTTGTGCACTTCCTCCAGCTGCTGCCGCCGGTTCCAGTGTTCCATTTCCGGATGGGCCATCATATATTCCTTTGTCAGTCCGTAGATCAGGTATTCGTCAAAATGGATATTCTGTTCCAGTCCGAAAAAAACGTCCAGTCCGATCCGGTCGCCTTCCGCTTTCGCGTCTTCATATCCCTTCCAGAACAGGTCGACACGTTCTTCCCAGGGCAGCTCACGGTTCACCGCGGTATTCCCGCCGAAAAAATGGTCGGTGATGATAATGCCGGTATATCCGGCCTCCTTGTATACCCGGGCCTGTTCCTTTCCCGTAACCTTTCCGCAGGCGCTTCCCTGGCAGGTATGCATATGGGTTTCATACAAAAATGGCATGGCGTTTCTCCTTCCGGATCCGATCCATGCCATTATATTCACTTTATTTTATTTTGTCATCGTCTATTTCAATACTTCGATCTTCATTTTGCACTATTCGTTGTCTGTTCTTGCTCATTTACCGAACGCTTTCAACTCACTGAGCTCTTTCCAGCAGCGTCAGCAGGTACACAAACTCTTCCTTGTACGCATCCCCGGTCACGCTCTCACATCCGCGCACCAGTTCCAGCGCCTGCGCCCAGCTCGAAGTGCCCTTCCACTCGTTCTCCCGCAGGATCATCCCGGCCTCGGCCACGCCCGCGGCGAACCGCAGGTTTTCGCTCATGGTCTCCTTGACTGCGTCCGCCTTCACGGGATATTCATACAGCCTGCTTTCCGTTCCTTCCGGTTCCTTGGCCCGGATGGAGACCGTCAGCCAGTCGGCTCCTTCAGCGGTTTCCTCCGCCTGCGCATTCTGGTAGCGGCTGCCCGCCTCGCCGAATTCAAAGTCGGAATCCGCCGGTACGATCTCATACAGGGCTGTCACCCGGTGTCCGCTGCCGATCTCGCCGCCGTCCTTTTCATCGTTGGCAAAATCTTCGGCCGCCATCACCCGGTCTTCGTATCCGATCAGCCGGTAACCCTTGACCATCGCCGGGTTGAAGTCCACCTGGATCTTGACGTCCTTCGCAACGGTGACGAACGTACCGCCGCCTTCTTCCACCAGGGCCTTGCGGGCTTCATGGATCGTGTCCAGATACCGGCAGTTGCCGTCGCCGTAATCCGCCAGCGCTTCCATCTTGTTATCCTTATAGTTGCCCATACCGACGCCCAGGCAGGTCAGGCTGATACCGGCCTTTTTCTTTTCGCTCACCAGGTTGGCCAGGTCTCCTTCACCTGTGGTACCCACGTTCAGGTCGCCGTCCGTGGCCAGCAGAATCCGGTTCACGCCGCCTTCGCGGTAATACTTTGCCGCGATCTCATAAGCCCTGTTGATGCCGGCGGATCCGTTGGTGGCGCCGCCCGCTTCCAGTTCGGAGATTGCTTCCATGATGCGGGTCTTGTCCGCAGCGGGAACGCCTTCAATCACGACCCGGTCCTGGCTGGCATAGGCCACGATAGATACGGTGTCTTCCGGTTTCAGCTCGTCCAGCAGCAGCAGGAACGCACGCTTCACCAGGTCCAGCCGGTCGCTGCCGTACATGCTGCCGGAGGTGTCGATCAGGAACACCAGGTTGTGGCCCGGCCGGTTGTCCGTCTGGATTTCCTCCGCCTGCAGGCCGATCAGCATCAGCTTCGTCTTTTCATTCCAGGGACAGGGCGCGATCTCAACCGTCACGCCGAAGGGTTCGCCGTTCTGCGGCTTCGCGTAGTCGTAATGGAAGTAATTCAGCATCTCCTCGATCCGGATGCTGTCGGGAGAAACCCTTTCCCCGCTAAGCACCTTGCGCCGGAACAGTGCGTAGGAGGAGGTATCCACGTCCGCCGCAAAAGTGGACAGCGGCGATGTCTGCACGCTCAGGAAGCGGTTGCTTTCAAAGGTCGTGTATTCTTCCGTATTCCAGTCGATCGGTTCGTTCCGCATCATCCCGGCAGCCGGCATACCCGTAGCCATCGGTGCATAGGATGATTTCATGGAGTATGATTCGGCGGACGCTTCGTAACACACGTCTCCTTCATATACGTTCCATCTGTTCACAATCTCAGACCGGGTTTCCGTCACTGTTTCCAGCATCTTCATCGTGACGCTGTCCGCCATCCCGGTCTTCAGCAGGCCGTGATCCTGCTGGAATCCCATCAGTGCCTTCGCGGTCTCCTCATCAAAGATACCGGTCGGTGTGCGGTCCAGGTACTCCAGGTCCTTCAGGCGCTGCTGGATCCAGGTGACCTTTTCACCCGTATCCCCGGCCTGCCAGATCTTGTTTTCTTCGCCCATGGCACCCGCCGCGATGCTCAGCACCATCAGCACGGCCAGAATGATCGCTGTAACCTTCTTCATTGTCTTTCCCTCCGTCTTCTTTGTGCCGGTTTCTCCCGGTCTCACTCTGTCAGACGCAGGCCAAAAGAAAAAGTTCCCGGATTTCTTCGGAAACTTTTTTCTCTTTATATTTCATTCTCGTACTCTTCAAACCGGTATGCGATCGTTTCCTTTGCGTGGCTGTCGCTGGAAAGGATCAGCGTGCCGCCGCGGGACCGGATATAATCCCGGATCTCTTTGCTGGGATAGGGGCTGGTCCGGTATCCCCGGGAAATGGCCCCGGTGTTGATCTCAAAGGGTTTCCCGGTCTTCAGCAGGATATCCGCCGCCTTCTGCCAGGCTTTCACATAGCGGGGATGGTGGACGTCAAAGTTCGGTTCCTGCTCGATGAACTTGGTGATCAGATCGAAATGGCCGATGATGTCGCACTTTGTAACCTCGACCACCTTCGCTTCCGTTCCATAGAATTCTTCAACGAAAGCGTACCAGTCTCCGCCGAAGTATTTTTCCACGCCTTCCCGCTGTTTCTCCGAGGTCCAGTCGATGGAAACATGATGTCCGTCCGGCATTGTCAGCAGGTGTACTGAGCCGATCACATAGTCGTACGGCCCGAAATCATCCGAGATGAAATCCCGCTCCAGCCCGCAGAGTACTTTGATCTGCCCGGCATACTTTTCCTTCAGGCGCGCGATCTCCTTCCGGTATTCTTCACTGGCTTCCAGCGTCATACCGCAGGGGTCCAGGTGGCTGTGATCCGAGATCCCCACCGTATCCAGTCCGAGACGGATCGCTTCCTGCACCATTTCTTCCGGCGTGTTCTTTCCGTCGGAAAACACGGTGTGCATGTGCAGATCTTTCATCAGACCATCTTCTCCTGCTTGACCTTCTTGTCGATCACGTGACGGGACGCCAGTTCCTTATGGATATCCTCCAGGGAGATTCCCGCTTCGATCATCAGCACCATCACGTGATAGGCCAGATCGGCGATCTCATAGACCGTGTTCTTCTTATCCTTGTCCTTGGCCGCGATGATGACCTCAGTGGTCTCCTCCCCGACTTTCTTCAGGATCTTGTCCAGGCCCTTCTCAAACAGGTAGGTCGTATAGGAGCCTTCCTTCTTTTCCTTTTTCCGGCCGGCGATCAGCTCCATCAGTCCCTCATAGGTGAACTCATGCAGTTCGTCGCTCTCCCAGATCACGTCATTGAAGCAGCTCTCCGTACCCGTATGGCAGGCCGGGCCGTCCTTTTCCACCTTCACTACCAGCGCGTCCCGGTCGCAGTCTGCCGTAATGGACACGATGTGCTGATAATTCCCGCTGGTCTCGCCCTTCAGCCACAGCTCCTGCCGGCTCCTGCTCCAGAAGCAGGTCAGCCCTTTCTCCATGGAAATCTGCAGGCTTTCCTTGTTCATATACGCCAGCGTCAGCACCTTGCCGTTCTCCGCGTCCACCACAATGGCCGGAATCAGGCCTTTCTCGTCAAATTTCAGATCCTCAATCTTAAGCATTGTTTTTCCTCCAAAGTTATATTCTTGCCGGAATCCCGTTCTTCTGCATTTCAAGCTTCAGGTCTTTAATCGCGACCTCTCCGAAATGGAAGATCGAAGCTGCCAGACCGGCGTCCACCCCGGGGAGCGCCCTGAACAGCGTGATGAAGTCCTGAATGCATCCGGCGCCGCCGGAAGCGATCACCGGTACCTGCACCACATTGCACACCTGTTCCAGCAGTTCCAGGTCAAACCCCTGCTTCACGCCGTCCGTGTCCATGGAGTTGACAACGACCTCGCCGGCGCCTTCGCCGACGCATCGCTTCACCCACTCGATGGCATCCATCCCGGTGTTCTCCCGGCCGCCCTTGGCGAAGATCCGGAAAACGCCGTCCACCCGTTTCACATCCACGCTCAGCACCACGCACTGGTCGCCGTAGAGTTTTGCGGCCTTTCCTACCAGCGACGGATCCCGGATGGCGCCTGAGTTGACGGACACCTTATCCGCGCCGCACTTCAGTACCCGGTCAAAGTCGTCCGTGGTGTTAATTCCGCCGCCCACCGTCAGCGGGATGAATACCGTCCGCGCCGTTTCCGTCAGAATGTCCGTGAACAGCGCCCGGCCCTCCGCCGAAGCCGTAATGTCGTAAAAGACCAGCTCGTCCGCCCCGTTGTCGCTGTAATACTTTGCCAGCTCCACCGGGGAAGCTACGTCGCCGAGCTTCTGGAAATTGACGCCCTTGACTACCCGTCCGTCCTTCACGTCCAGGCAGGGAATAATCCGTTTGGTGATCATTTACATACCTCGATCGCTTTCTTCAGGTCGATATCCCCGGTATAGTACGCCTTGCCGATGATTGCGCCGTACAGGTTCATCTGCCGCAGGCTTTCGATATCCTCCATCGTGCTGACGCCGCCCGAGGCCGTAATCTGCAGGCCCAGGGTTTCCGACAGCTGCCGGTACATTTCCCGGTTGGTACCCCGCATGGCGCCGTCCCGGGAGATATCCGTGCAGATCAGCGTTTTCACGCCGATTTGTTCCATTTTCTTGCAGAAATCCATGAAGTGCAGCGCGGACTTTTCCGTCCAGCCCTTCACGGCTACATAGCCATCCCGCACATCCACGCCTACTGCGATCTGTTCACCGTACGCATCCACCGCCGTCCGCAGGAACACCGGATCCTCCACCGCCGCCGTGCCCAGGATCACCCGGTCCAGCCCGGCGGAAAGATAGGTCCTTACGATCTCCATGCTGCGGATGCCGCCGCCGATCTCGCAGAACAGGCCCGCCGCTTCCTTCAGCTTCAGCACCGTATTCAGGTTCGGCGTCGTGCCGTTCTTCGCACCTTCCAGGTCCACCAGGTGCGCATGGGTCGCACCCTTGGCGGCAAAGTCCATGGCGATCTCCTCCGGATGATCGCTGTAGACCGTCATCTGCGCGTAATCCCCCTTGTACAGGCGGACCGCTTTGCCTTCGTATAAGTCAATTGCGGGAAAAATCAGCATGAAGCAACCTCCGTTTCACAGAAGGCCTTCAGGATACGCAGGCCGACTTCGCCGCTTTTTTCCGGATGGAACTGGCAGCCGAATACATTGCCTTTGCCCACGCAGGCCGTCAGGTCCGCGCCGTATTCCGTCACGGCCAGCAGGCTGTCGTCGCAGTCCACCGCGCTGTAGGAATGGACAAAATAGACATATTCCCCTGCCTTCGTGTATTTCAGCAGCGGAGAATCCTTCACGATCTTCAGGGCGTTCCAGCCCATCTGGGGAATCTTGAGCCCTGCCGGAATCTTTTCCGCAATCGGGCAGATCTCGCCCTTCAGCAGGCCCAGGCCTTCGTGCACGCCGTATTCATGGCTGCGCTCAAACAGCATCTGCATACCCAGGCAGATGCCCAGCAGCGGCTTCCCTTTCGCCGTTTCTTCCCTCACCGCCCGGTCCATGCCGGAAAGACGCAGCTTGTCCGCTGCGTCCTGGAAAGCGCCTACGCCGGGAAGGATCAGCCGGTCCGCCCGGCGGATCTCCTCAATGTCCCGGGTCACGACGGCTTCCTGCCCGATCGCGGCAAAGGAGGACTGCAGGGAAAACAGGTTCCCCACGCCGTAGTCGATGATTGCGATCATCACAGGACTCCTTTCGTGGAGGGGATCTCCTCCGCGCAGGCAGGATCGATGGCCGCTGCGGTCCGCAGGCTGCGGGCCACGCTCTTGAAGGCGCCTTCAATGATGTGGTGGCTGTTGCCGCCGGAAAGCTGCCTGATGTGAAGCGTCATGCCGGCGTTGTGGGCCAGGGCCCGGAAGAATTCCTCCGTCAGTTCCGTATCAAAGGTTCCGACCTTCTCCGCCGGGATCGAAAGGTCGTAGATCAGCAGGCCGCGGCCGGACAGGTCCGCCGCGCTCAGGATGAGGCTTTCGTCCATCGGCAGGATCGTGCTTCCGTAACGTGTCACGCCCTTCTTGTCCCCCAGGGCCTGCTCAAAAGCCTTGCCCAGGGCGATGCCGATGTCCTCCACGGAGTGATGGTCGTCCACATAGGTGTCTCCTTTACAGGACACTTCCAGGTCAAACCGCCCGTGGCGGGCAAACAGCGTCAGCATGTGGTCCAGGAAACCGACGCCCGTATCGACGGTGCTCTTTCCGGTTCCGTCCAGGTTCAGCAGTACGCGGATATCCGTCTCGCCGGTCTTCCGGCTGATTTCTGCCTGTCTCATTTCCTGTCCTCCAGTATCGCTTTGATTTCTTCAACCAGCCTGTCCATCTGTTCCGGGGTGCCGATAGTGATGCGGTTATAATCCTTGATCCGTTCCGCATTGAAGTGACGGATCAGCACGCCCCGCTTTTTCAGTTCCAGGTACAGTTCCTCGCCGGGAATCTCCGGGTGCCTGGCAAAGAAGAAGTTCGCCTGGCTTTCAGTCATTTCAAAGCCCAGTTCCCGAAGCTTCCTTCCGTACTGGTCCCGGGTATCCATGATCTTCAGGCTGTTTTCCCGATTGTACTCGTCATTTTTCAGGGACGCAACGCCTGCCGCGGCAGTCAGGCTGTTGACATTATAGGGATTGGTGGAATACTTCACCGTATTCAGGTCCCGGATCAGCTCCGGATTACCGATGCCCATACCCAGCCTGGCGCCTGCCATGGACCGGGATTTGGAGAAGGTCTGCGTGACCAGCAGGTTGTCATATTTCCGGATCAGCGGCACACAGCTCTCTGCGCCGAAATCCACATAGGCTTCATCCACAATCACCACGTTGTAGGGATTCCGTTTCAGGATCTCTTCAATCTCGCGCGCCCGGAGAGCGATGGCCGTCGGTGCGTTCGGATTGGCAATGAAGATTGTGCCGGCTTTATGATAATAATCGGCAATATTGATCGTCAGGTCATCCCTCAGCGGAATAGTCTCATAGGGCACCCGGTTAATTGCTGCAAACACCGGATAAAAGCCGTAGGTAATATCCGCGAAATAAGCCGGTGTATGCTTGTCGCAAAAGGCCATGAAAGCAAAGTTCAGGATCTCGTCCGAACCGTTGGTCATCAGCAGTTCGTCCGGGGAGATCTCCAGCCGCCTGGCCAGCGCCTTCCTCAGGTCAACGCACTCCGTATCGGAATAAAGATACAGCTTCCTGCTCGCCTCTTCGACGGCTTTCGTCACCTCCGGCAGGGGCGGATACGGGTTTTCGTTCGTGTTCAGCTTCACATACTGCTGATTCCGCGGCTGCTCCCCCGGAACGTACGGTTCCAGGTCAATATACTTCTCCGAAAAGAACCGGCTCATCCTGTGTCTTCCTCTCTTATTTTTCCGTTCTGATCAGCGCGCTCCTGGCGTGTCCGGTCAATCCTTCCTTCCGGGCAAAGGCGGCTACATCCTGTGCCAGGTCAGCCAGCGCTTCCCGGGTAAAATAAGTATACTGCGTTTTCTTCACAAAGTCATCCACCGACAGCGGACTGGAAAATTTAGCGGTTCCCTGAGTCGGCAGCGTGTGATTCGGTCCGGCCATGTAGTCGCCCAGCGCTTCCGGGCAGTTCCGGCCCATGAACACCGATCCGGCGTGCCGGATGCTGTCCAGCCAGTCGAAGGGATTGTCCACGCACAGTTCCAGGTGCTCGGGTGCGATCTCGTTGGCAATGTCGATCACGGTCTTCAGGTCTTCTGCAACAATGATTTTGCCGTTGTTGTCAATGGATACCCGGGCAATCTCCGCCCGGTCCAGCAGCGGGATCTGCTTTTCCAGTTCGTCCCGCACCTTTTCCGCCAGTTCCATGGAGTCGGTCACCAGCACGGCGCTGGCCACCTTGTCGTGTTCGGCCTGGCTCAGCAGGTCCGCCGCCAGCCAGGCGGGATTGGACTTGCCGTCCGCCGCCACCAGGATCTCGCTGGGGCCGGCAATCATATCAATGGAAACAATGCCGTAGACCTGGCGTTTTGCTTCCGCCACAAAAGCGTTCCCGGGGCCGACGATCTTGTCCGCCTTCGGCACGGATTCCGTACCGTATGCCAACGCCGCGATCGCCTGGGCGCCGCCCGCCTTCACGATCCGGTCCGCTCCGGCTACCTTCGCCGCCGCCAGGATCGCCGGATCGATCTTCCCGTCTTTTCCGGGAGGCGTGATCAGGATCACTTCCTTCACGCCCGCGATCTTCGCAGGAATCACGTCCATCAGCACCGTGGAGGACAGGGGCGCCGTACCGCCGGGTACATATACGCCCGCCCGGTCCACCGGGATCACCTTCTGGCCCATGACCACGCCGGGTTCGTCATTAATGATGAAGGAATTCCGCACCTGCCTGCTGTGGAACTTCCGGATATTGGCCGCCGCCTTTTCCAGAATGGCCATAAACTCCTGTCCAGTCTTTTCCAGTGCCTCTTCCATTTCTTCAGCCGTCACCAGCAGGCTGTCAAGCTTCGCCTTGTCAAACTTTTCCGTGTATTCCTTGACGGCGGCGTCGCCCCGTTCCCGCACGTTCCGGATGATCTCCGCCACAGCGTCCGTAACGTTCACCGTCGGCATGGAACGGGCGAAGATCTCCTCGTTGGACACCTCGCCGTATTTCATAATGCTGATCATGCTTCCTGCACTTCCTTTCTCAGTCCCTCTGTCAGCCGCTCGATCTGCTCAGTCCGGAACTTGAACCCGGACTTGTTGGCAATCAGGCGGGCGGATATCGGTACGATCTCCTCGATCACGTTCAGGTTATTCTCCCGCAGGGTCGTTCCTGTTTCCACGATGTCCACGATCACATCTGAAAGTCCCAGGATCGGCGCGATCTCAATGGAGCCGTTCAGGTGAATAATATCGATGTCCCTGCCGATGGAGGTATAGTAGTCCCGGGCGATGCGGGAGAACTTTGTCGCCACCCGCAGCGTCCGGTTCATGTCGTCTTTGAAGCCCGCAGGCGCCGCAACGGCCATCCGGCATTTGCCCACGTTCAGGTCCAGCAGCTCGTATACGTCCGGCCGGTACTCCAGCAGGATGTCCTTGCCGGCCACGCCGATATCGGCAGCGCCGCGCTCGACGTAGATCGCCACATCCGACGGCTTGACCCAGAAATACCGCACGCCGGCTTCTTCATTGTCAAAGATCAGCTTGCGGCCGGGTTCCAGCAGTGCGGGGCACTCAAATCCCGCCTTTGCGAACATGGCGTAGACTTTTTCACCAAGCCTGCCTTTGGGAAGAGCGATATTAAGCACGGAAGTCATCCTCCTCTGTCAGTCTCTCCAGCATATCCAGGAACACGGCGAATCCGATCGCCCGGTCTTTGCGGCCCATCTTTTTCATCAGGGTATCATACTGCCCGCCGGAAAGCACGCTTCCCGGAATTCCGCTGATGAAGCCCTTGAACGCGATGCCGTTATAATACTTCACGTCCCCCGTGGCGGAAAAGTCGATCTGGATCCGGTCCTCGATCTCGCTGCCTGTGAATCCGGCCACTGCCCGGCCCAGTTCCGCCGCCATTTCGCCGGCGCCGTATTCTTCCGCAAGGGCTCGGATCTTCGGCATCACGGTCCGGGGCGTGCCGTACAGGCTCAGCAGCTGCTTCAGCGCGTCCTCCGCTCCTTCGGCCAGGCGGTTGTCCCGGCAGATCCGGCTGATCCCGTGCAGGTTCTTCTGCCCGGCGCAGGTCAGGATCTCATCCTTCACGGCTTCATCCGGTGCAATCGCGTCCACGAATGCGTTCAGGATTCCGACGTGGCTAATCTCCAGCACAAACCGGTCGGAGCACAGCTTCAGGCTTTCCGCCGCAAGCTTCAGCACTTCCGCAATACACGCACCGTCCACCGCGCCCATGCATTCCAGGCCCACCTGCGTCTGCTCCCGGAATCCGTCCGCTGCGGCGGAAACCCGGTAGACGTTTTCGTGGTAATACAGTTTCTGGATCTCCCCGGGCGTATCTTTCCGGTTCTTGACGATGGAAAGCGTCACGTCCGGTTTCAGCGCCATCAGTCGCCCGTTTGTATCCGTAAAGGTAATGACGCCTTCGGAAAACAGGAAATCCTTGTTCCGGCTGTACAGGTCGTATTCTTCAAACTTGCTCATCCGGTAACGTTCATACCCGTATTCCGAATAAAGGGAACGCAGGCGGAAACTGATCCTTTCCTGTCCGTTCATCACCCGATCGTCAATCAACATACGCTTCCCTCCGGGGTTCCGGTCCGGCCTTCAGGCCCTTCCGGCAAAATTTCTTTATCATGATAATGCTTTACCGTGATAAAGTCAAGTATTTTTTTACCACAATATATGGTATATGGTTTTTCTGTATATAACTATTTTGTTGTTTTTTCATAATATTATTGTAAAAAAATCTTCAGAAAGGGTTTTCAATTCGATAAAAATTGTATATAATCAGCGTGGTTTGGTTTATCGGTATTACTTTTTTGGAGGGAACCCTGATGAAGAAACGTCTGATCGCACTGTTGCTCGTGCTCGTGCTGCTGATCCCGGCGGGCATTGCCTCTGCCGCGACATACTACCGGGTAACGTCTACCCTGCAGGTACGTATGCAGCCCAGTGAAAGTGCCAAAGTACTTGCCAGCTACAGGAAGGACTCCGTCTGCACGCTCTCCAGCACGAAGAACGGCTGGTCCTATGTCACCTTCTACAACGGAACCCAGGGATATGTAAAAACCAGCTACCTGAAAAAGGCTTCTTCCTACAGTGCCTGGGTCGCTTATGACGATACCCAGCTGCGGCCGAAGCCCGACGGCGGTTCCGGTTCCATTGCCTCTCTGGCCAAGGGAACCAAGGTGTCCGTTCTTTCCCACGGCGCTAATTACGACTATGTCAAAACCTCTGATTTCGGTTATGGCTATATCGTAAACAGCCGCCTGAGCAAGAAAAAGGTCGCGGCTTCCGGGGCTGAATCCACCTCCAAAAACGGAGGCGGTGGTGATTACGACGCCTGGATTCTCATTGCAGGTTACCGTACAGTAAGCCTCCGCAGCAGCGCCAGCACCAGCGCACCGGTAATCGAGAGTTATCCTACTGCAACAAAAGTCCACGTCATCAGCCACGGTGCGAAGTGGGACTATGTTTCTGTCGGCGGCAACACCGGCTGGATGCAGAATGCGTATCTCAGCACCAGCGAGCCTGCCCCGACGGTCGAGCCGGCTCCTGGCGGCGGCGGTGGCGGCAGCTCAAGCTACACAGCCTATGCAACGTCTGGAAACAGGAAGTCTGTCAATGTCCGCAAAGGTCAGGGGAAGGGCTATACGGTCCTGTTTAAGGTCCCTTACGGCGCACCCGTGGTCGTACTTAAGCATCAAAAGAAATGGGACTATATCCAGTATGGCGGCAGAAAAGGATACATTGACAACAGCTTCCTGCAGCTTTCCAAGCCTGCGGATGCCGGTGAAGTCGTAACACCGGATCCCAATGCCGAAGCAGCTCCTGCGCCTGTTTTCCAGGAATATGACGCTACGGTTACCATCAATGACCTGAACTTCCATAAGAGGAAGGGCGACTGGTCTTCCAACGTGGATGGTGTCGGCCGTCTGCAGTATGGCCAGACGGTTCATGTCCTGGCGATTGAAGGCGGTTGGGCAAAGGTACAGTACAACGGCTACACAGGCTGGGTTCATAGAAACTACATCTCTCCGTAAGGCGGAAAAGTTATGAAAGGCAGAAACTCCGGCGCTGTGCTCATCTTCATCGGCCTGATGCTGATTGTAATCTTTGCGGTCGGCCTGGCGGTGGATAGGAACCCCGGTGCCCTGAATCGCCCCTACCATTACGATTTCGCGCTGGATCAGTTTGGCGCATTCTGTGCGGGGGTATGGCTTCCTGCCGGGATCGTCGGGATCCCGCTCTTCCTGATCTCGCTGATCGTTAGCCTGGTTCGGGAGAAAAAAGAGAAAGAAAAAGAATAAAACAAAAACGCGGAGCGCGGTTCGTTTTGAACCGCGCTCCTTCATTGTCTCCCCTTATAACAGTTTTGTCAGTTTCTTTCTTGCTTCAGCGATCCGGTCCAGATACGGGCCGTAATCCGTTTCCGTCCGGTTCCGCAGCAGCTCCGTGATCTCCCGTACCGGCGTTTCCACCGGTGTCAGGGAAAGATTCGCCGTCACGCCTTTCAGGGCGTGGGCCAGTTCAAATCCCCGTCCCAGATCTCCGCCTTCCACCGCTTCTATTAACTGGTCGAAGGACGGATCCGCCGCCGCCTTCTCCACCAGTTTCAGGTAGAATCCTTCGTTGTTCATGCACCTTCTCAGGCCGTCATCCACATCCGCGCCGTACGCGCGCAGGGCGTCAATCGTCAGCATTGGTTGTTCCCCCTCTTTCTTACATATAGAATATTACACTTTCAGGAAAGTTTCAAATTCATCCGCCGGTACGGGGCGGGAGAAATAATAGCCCTGCACGATGTCGCAGCCCAGTTCCCTCAGGGTCAGCATCTGCTCCTTCGTTTCAACGCCTTCAGCGATCATCGGCACCTTCAGGGCTTGGGCAATATCCACAATCACCCTGATCATCCGGGTGTTCCCTCCCTCGCTGAACGCGCTGCGGATGAATCCCATATCCAGCTTCAGCACGTCGATCGGCAGAGAGGTGACCATGTTCAGCGAAGAGTATCCGCTTCCGAAGTCATCCATCTCGATCACAAAACCCATGCTCCGCAGGACATTCACCGTATCAATGATCTGCTTTGCGTCCTGCGTATAGGCGGATTCCGTGATTTCCAGGTGCAAGTCGCCGTATTCCAGTCCGTTGTCTTCAATCAGGCTGCGCAGGATGTCCATCAGGTCCGGATCCATCATGTCTACCCGGGAAACGTTGATGGAAACGGGTACAGCCTTTCCCGGGTTCTGTTTCCAGGCGCTGATCTGCGCGGCGGTTTCCCGCCATACATAGTGATCCAGTTCCCGCACCAGGCCGTTGCTCTCAAACAGCGGTACAAAGATACCCGGGCTGATCATGCCCAGTTCCGGATGTTTCCAGCGTACCAGCGCTTCCGCGCCGCACAGAAGCGGCATTTCCGGCCGGATATCAAACTTCGGCTGGAAAAACACCAGAAACTGCTTCTGGTCGATGGCTTCCTGGAATTCGTCCAGCAGCCGTTCCGCATAAACTTCCTTGTCGTGCAGTTCGTCGTCATACAGCGCCACCGTGACATTATAGCTGTTCCGGATCGTGTCCGCCGCACTCTTGGCCCGGTCGAACCGCTGTTCCATCTCGATGGTCTTGTCCACACCGGAATAAACGCCCAGGCGGATCCGGATCTTTCCTTTCATGCCGCCGCCCGCTGCCGCGGCAACTTCTTCCGCCAGCGATGTATAATCCGTCCTGTGCGGACAGTAGAGCAGGAACCGGTCCGCTTCCCGGCGGCAGGCAATACCACCGTTCTGTTTCACGAACGCCTTCATCGCGATGCCGATCCGCCGGAGCACTTCGTCCGCAAAGGCTTTACCGTACCGTTCGTTAATCATCCGGAAGTGATTGACGTCCATCACGATGGCGTCCGTCGGCTCGTCCTGGTGGAAATGATCGTACTGTTCTGCGTAATGAAAGAAGTATTCCCGGTTGAACAGGCCTGTCAGGCTGTCCCGGGATGTCTCCCGGATCAGGTCCCTGGTTTCGTTCAGTTCGATGATGCGCCGCACCCGGGCCTGGATCACCTTCGGCATCGGATAGGGTTTCGTAATGAAGTCCACAGCGCCGATGGTCAGGCTCTCCACCTCGGATTCCTTGTCCGAAGTCATCACAATCACGGGAATCTTGGAAAAATGAGTATCCTCCCGGACCCAGCGCAGGATGTCCATGCCGTGCAGGTCCGGCAGGTTCAGGTCCAGCAGGATCAAGCTGATGATATCAAACCCGGCGCGGATCTTTTCACGGGCTTCCTCACCCGTTTCCGCGCAGAGCACCTCATACTCCGGTTCCAGGTAAGCCTTCAGGATTTCGCGGTTGACAAATTCGTCCTCCACGATCAGGATCTGCCGCTTTCTCATCGCGGCCAGCCTTTCCCGGTCTTCACCCGCAAAATCCATACTGATTCCAGCTTCACCCATGGCTCGCTGCTCCTCTCTCGTGTTACTGTTTATCTTTCTGCCGCAGAACATTCCGCAGTGTTTCCATCATCTTCGGAATATCATAGGGCTTGGCCAGATGACCGTTCATGCCGGCCTCCAGTGCGACCTTCCGGTCTTCCTCAAAGGCATTGGCCGTCACTGCGATGATCGGGATGCCGGCCTTCTCCGGATCCTCCAGCTGCCTGATCCGCCGGGCGGCCTCATATCCGTTCATCCGCGGCATCTGGATGTCCATCAGGATCACGTCATAAGTCCCCGCCGGCGCTTCCGCCATCTTCCGCACGGCTTCTTCGCCGTCGCCGGCAATCTCCACTGCGAAGCCGTGCTGCTTCAGGATCTCCTCCGCGATCATCTGGTTCATCTCGTTGTCTTCGGCCAGCAATACCGTCTTCCCGCTGAACCCGACATTGTCCGCCGGTGTTTCATCTTTCCGGATTCCGCTGCTGAAACGGCACGGCAGGATCACGGTTACCTCTGTGCCCTTGCCCGATTCGCTTTCCACAGAGATCGTGCCGCCCATCATATCCACGATATTCTTGGTAATTGCCATGCCAAGGCCCGTGCCCTGGATCCCGCTGACGGTGCTGGTCCGTTCCCGGGCAAAGGCTTCAAAGACGCTCTGGCGGAATTCTTCACTCATGCCGATCCCGTTGTCCCTGATCCGGAACACATATTCGGCAATGTCCGTCTTCTCTTCCATGGGCAGCTGGCTGACTTTCAGGCTGATCTCTCCCCCGTCGGGCGTAAACTTGACCGCGTTCGACAGGATGTTCAGCAGGATCTGATTCAGCCGCAGCTTATCGGTCACGATATCCTCATTCCGGATTTCCTGTGTGCTGACCGTCAGCTTCTGGTGCTTCGCCGCGGTGCTGGGCTCAATGATCGTATGAATGTCCCGGACCACATCCGGCAGGTGAACGTCCGCTTCCTCAATGGTCACGTTGCCGCTCTCGATCCGGCTCATGTCCAGCACATCGTTGATCAGCGACAGCAGGTGCTGGCTGGACACGGAAATCCGGCCCAGGTAGTCCTGCACCTGTTCCTTATTGTCGATATGGGTGGACGCCAGTTCCGTAAAGCCCACAATTGCGTTCATGGGCGTGCGGATATCGTGGCTCATGTTGTTCAGGAAGGTGGTCTTGGCCCGGTTGGCATTCTCTGCTGCGTCCAGCGCTTTGGAAAGCGCTTCCCGGCCCTCCGCCAGTTCCTTGTTCTTTTCCTCCAGTTCCAGCCGGGCCTGTTCCTTGGTCTGTGTTTCTTTCCGGCTCTGCCTGATCCCGCGCACCAGCAGGAAGATGATCAGCGCGGCCACCGCCAGAATTACGCTGCCGACGAACGCCATGTTGTCCTTCAGCATGTCCATCAGCGATACGGAATACAGCCCGTCCGTATAGCGGTAGGAGATGCTCTGGGCGTATTCCGGTCCCAGCACGCTGATGCCGCGGTTCAGCAGTTTCAGCAGTCCCTCATTGCCGATCTTCACGCCGAAACACCGGTCGTCGCTCCGGCTCAGCTGGCGCATGGACAGATCCCGGTATTTCCGGTTCTTCAGGATATCGTTCGCCCGCAGGCCGTTCAGCGTCGTCCCGCCGGCTTTTCCGTCCAGTACCGCCTTCAGGCAGTCGTCAATGGACGGGAACGTCAGAATCCGGGCTTCCGGATAATTGGTGGTGATGTAGTAATACTGCATCCGGTTCTGCTCATTTACGGCAAAGCTTTCCGTCTTTCCATCGGAATACTCTCCGCTGTAAACCAGTTCGGTCGGTGCGGAAACTACCGTGCTGGACTGATAGATCCCGTTCTCTTCCGAATAATACAGTCCGCCGCCCACGGGAAATACCGCGTCGACGCTCCCGTCGTTCACGGCCGCGATCATGTCATCATAGCTGTCAAAGGCCTGATAGGATACCGCAATTCCGTCAATTCCGAGCCCGTTCAGGATCCCCAGCACCATATCCTGGACTATGCCCGTCACATTCCCCTGGGCGTCTGTGTCGCTGTATGGCAGGTAGTTGTTCAGATAGCCCACTTTCAGCTCGCTGTGTCCGTCAATCCATTCCCGTTCCGATGCGGAGAACGCCCGGCTGGACAT
This sequence comes from uncultured Clostridia bacterium, assembly GCA_946414315.1. Lineage (GTDB taxonomy): Bacteria > Bacillota > Clostridia > Christensenellales > Aristaeellaceae > Aristaeella. Next base: position 24,752 of record CAMKNZ010000008.1, on the reverse strand, counting down.
GCTCACGGAATAGTATTTGGAATTCAGGGAGTGCAGGTAGTTCGGTTCCTCCACGGCCAGCTGAGCCTGGGCCAGGTTCAGTTCCGTCAGCAGGTCGGGCCTCCGGATATTCACGCAGAGATAGTAATCCGACGCGCCGAAGGAACAGAGTACTTCGGCATGTTCCCTGCCGTAGGCGCCGTCGCCCTCCGCGGCGAGAATGTCGACCTTGTTTTTGTCAAAAGCGGTAAACAGCTCCGCATAGTCGGTAAACCGAACCACGTCGGCTGATACGCCCTTGCTTTCCAGCCAGTTCCCCAGCACGCCGACCATGGCACTGTCCAGCACACCGATCTTTTTTCCGGCAATCGTGGAAGGTTCCGCCGTAATACCCGGATCTGTGTCGTGTTTCACCAGGCTGTAAGTCTCGTGACCCATCGCGGCGTCCGGATAGCCGATCAGGCCGCCGCGTTCCTCTTTCCACGCCAGTCCGGCCAGCAGGTCGACCCGGCCGTCCAGCAGCATCTGGTACAGCTCGCCGTAACTGCCGTAGATGTATTCATATTTCCATCCGGTATACTCGGAAAGCTTCAGGTAGTATTCATAGGCGTATCCCGTCTTGATCGCGTCTATCGAAGCGCCTTCCTGGAATACTTCGTTCTCATAATACCCGACCCGGACCGTGCCGGTTTCCTCCCCGGCGGCCCCGGCTGCCGGAAAGATCATGGCGGACAGCAGGAACACGCACAGCCAGATCAATGCGTGGCTGCGTCCCGCTTTCCCGCGGTCTCTGTATCTCATTCCGGTCACATCCTTCATCTTCTGCCTCCGCCTCATGGACGGATCAGGCTTTCCAGCGTTTCAAACAGCGCTTCCGGCTCCACCGGTTTGGACAGGTGCGCATTCAGGCCAGCCTGCAGACTGCGCTGAACGTCCTCATCAAAGGCGTTGGCCGTCAGTGCTATGATCGGGATTGTCATAGCGTCCCGCCGGCCTGTATGCCTGATCTTCCTCGTCGCCTCCAGGCCGTCCATTTCCGGCATCCTCATATCCATCAGGATCGCGTCGTAGTATCCGTCCGGATGGGATTCATATTTTTCCACCGCGATCCGGCCGTTTTCCGCCACGTCGACCTCAATCTCCCGCATGTTCAGCACCATGACCATGATCTCGGCGTTCACCGCTACGTCTTCTGCCAGCAGGATATGACGTCCCTTCAGGTCTGCGGCTTCCCTGGTCATGTTTGCGTTTTTCCGCTTGAACGCCTCGCGGAATTCATCCATCACGCTGCCGGCAAAAAGCGGCTTGGGTACGAATGTATCAACGCCCGCGCTGCGGGCTTCCTCCGCCACCTCATCCCAGTTATATGAAGTCAGGATAATGATCGGTGTATCGTTCCCGACGATGGCGCGGATCCGGCGGGTCGTCTCTACGCCATCCAGCTCCGGCATCTTCCAGTCCACCAGCAGCAGGTCGTAATCCGCCCTGCGCCCATGACGGATCTTCACCATTTCGATTCCTTCCGCACCGGACTGCGCCGTCTCGCAGTTGATCCCGATCTGGCCCAGCACAATCTGTGCATGCTCCAGGGCGATCGGGTCGTCGTCGATCACCAGCACGTTCATTTCCTTCGGGTTCAGCTCTCCCTCCGGCACGGCGCCCTTCCGTTCGGATTCTGTCAGTGTTACCGTTACGGTAAAGGTGGTTCCCTTCCCTTTCTCGCTCTCCACCTCAATATGACCGTTCATCAGCTCCACGATATTCTTCGTGATGGGCATGCCCAGGCCGGTGCTGCCGTATTTGCTCGTGGACGAGGAGTCCTCCTGGGCAAAGGCATCGAACAGGTGCGGCAGGAATTCTTTGCTCATGCCGATACCGGAATCCCTGAAGATCATCTTCAGGGTTGCCTTGCCGTTATAGCGGGGGCCTTCCTCGATCAGGAAGGTGATCGTTCCGCCTTCCGGCGTAAACTTCACTGCGTTGCTCAGGATGTTGATCATCACCTGACGCAGCTTCATGCCGTCTCCGATATAATAGTCGTCGATCTTTCCGATCATCCGGCAGTCGAATGTCAGGCCCTTTTCGGCACACTGGCCGCTGATCATCATATTCACCTGTTCCAGGTTCTTGGCAAAGGAGAATTCTTCGTTCTTGATCACCATCCGGCCTGATTCGATCCGGGACATATCCAGGATATCGTTGATAATCCCCAGCAGGTGCTGGGCACTCTCTCCGGTCTTGGTCAGGTATCCCCGCAGTTTCTCAGATACGTCCGGCTCGTTGAGTGCGATATTGTTCAGGCCGATGATCGCGTTCATGGGCGTCCGGATCTCATGGCTCATGTTGCTCAGGAAGGCAGTTTTGGCCTTGCTGGCCTGTTCCGCTGCGGCCAGGGCTTCACCCAGGGCCTGCTGCTGCGCCAGGGCCTGCCGGGTTTCGGCATCCACGTCCGCGAAGCACGCGCCCACACTGTGCACCAGATGGTCCGCCCGGTCTTCCGGATGACGCACGCCCGCGAAGCGCACGGCCTCCCAGGATTCCTTTCCATCCACGCTGATCATGTATCGATAGGAAATCACCAGGTTTTCTTTCAGTCCCTCCCGGATATGGTCCGGCTGGATAAACTGCAGGAAGTCCTTCCGGTATGGTTCCAGGATATATTTGTTACAGTATGCGGTCACAGACTCCAGATAGTTAAAAGTCTCTCCCGCCCTGAAGCCGTGCAGGTCAGTCCGTGCCTGGTAGCACACACCCCGGTTCTGATCCAGTTCCAGATAGTACACGCTCCGGTAGTCGGATGCCAGTGCCGTAATCAGCTTGCCCTGTTCCTCCTGTTGGGTCTTCTGCGCCAGCAGCTGATCCTGAAGAGCCAGTCGTTGTTCCATCTCCTCGTGCCGTGCCCGGTTTTCCGCCTCGGAGGTTTCTTTTTCCAGCTGCAGCTTCGCATTTTTCCGGATCTGCCGGATGATGAACGTGAACAGGCCCGCCAGCGCCAGTGCTGCCAGCAGGGACTGAACAAGGCTGCGGGTGATGATCCCGTTCGAAACGGCGCCGATCCGGTCGCTGATCACTTTCTCACGGATCAGATAGGTCAGGAACCAGTCCGTGTCCTTCACGGGCACGTAGCTGAGCATTTCCCGCGCGCCGTTGTAGTTGAATGAGGCAATTCCCCGCTTTTTCTGTACAAAGTCCGCTCTCACCTGATCCAGGGAGTACCCCTCCCGGAAGGACGCGTTGGCCAGCGCGTCAAACAGGTTGCTCTCTGTTGCGGTTCCGGCCAGGACCTGGTTGCTCAGCGGGATACCATCGGCAGTATAGATGTTGCAATAGGTGGAATCCGTGTTTTGGGTTACCGAAACAGATCCCAGCATCACCGCCATGTCGATCTCCATGAAACATACCGTCAGGCGTTTATCACCCAGCATCCGGTCCACCGGTACCGCGATAACAACCTTTCTGTTCTCCGTGCTTTCAGTATTGACAAGGGATATCTCCGGCTTTTCCAGCGACGTATGCTCAAACTGGTAATCATCGATATTCGTCTGTGTTCCCCGGGAGGTATAGATCAGTCCGTCTGTATCGACAAATGCGAATTTTTCCAGATCGTACAGTTTTTTCATCCGGGCCTGGTAAGCCTGCAGGTGTTCAATGTCGCTCAGGTCTTCATCCGTCATCAGCTCGACGGCGACCCTGATCTTCCCGATATCGTCATTGAGGGTTTCCTCCACCACCTGTCCCCGCCGGCCGGCCAGTTCGTCCAGATACAGCAGGCTCACGGAACGGGCTGCGTCGTCCGTATCACGGCGGGCGCTCTGACCCATCCAGATCGTGCCGATCACCAGGATTGCGGCCACAATAATCCCGCCGATGACCGCGATGCGTACCGTCAGATTCTTCCGCTCGTTTTTCATCCGGAGATCCCCCTCATTGGTTCCCTATGCCATCGGGGCGCGGTCCGTCCGTCCCGCGCTCCAACAATAATCCATTTGTTATATTGTTAGTTTTCCACCGTGATGCAGTCCCTCAGCACATATCCGAACGATGGATTGGAAGAATACTGGCATTCGATATAACCCGTATTCAGGTCGATCGTATCCGCGGGATTGATCGGGTTTACGCCCGTATAATTCCCGCTGAACACCTTGATCCTTCCCTTTTTCAGGTTTTCAATCGCATTGTTGACCTTCTCCTGGGTGCCTTCCGCCATGACGAACTTGTTCAGCTCCAGCAGTTCCACCCAGCCGCTCTCAAATCCGGCGCTCAGGTCCCGGCCGTGGGCATGGGCTTCCACCACATTTTCGATCACCTGGTCGTTCAGCACCGCCTCCACTGCCTGAATGGCGTAGGGCGCCCAGTTCGTCCTCACGCTGGTCAAGGAGGAGGAAGGCGCAATGTCCATCATGCTCTGGTGATAGCCCACATGATAGACCGTCAGTCCCGAAGCCGCCGCTTCTTCGCAGACCACAGCCGGCGCGGTAGTATTCACGTGCTGGGCGATGACCACGCAGCCTTCCTTGATCAGTTCCCGTGTCTGTTCCTTCTCGGCCGAAAAGTTGCTCCAGCTGCCCGTATAGCGGACCCGCATGGTCGCTTCAGGCGCCACGCTCCGCACGCCCAGCAGGAAAGCGGTATAGCCGGAAATGACCTCCGCCGTGGAGTTCGCGCCGACGTAACCCACCAGCGCGTCCTGGGGCAGCAGTGCGCCGCTGTCCAGCAGTTGACGCAACTTCATGCCTGCGGCGATACCGCTTACGTAGCGGGCCTGGTAGATTTCCCCGTTGAAGGTATGGTAGTTTTCCGGCGTTCCTTCGATGCTGATTGTCGGCATGGAAGCCTGGCAGAACTGTACCTGCGGGAATTCCCGGGCCAGGGTCACCGGAATATCCGTGTCCATGTTGATAAAGAGGATCTTTACCCCGTCCCGGATCAGGTCCCGGATGGGCGTCTCGCATTCCCGGCTGAGCACGTTACTCTTTGCCAGGATCTCTATCCTGCTTCCGTATTCTTCCTGCAGCGCCCGCTGGGCCTTGACAAAGTTGGCTGTATAGGGTGTGCTCTCATCCTCGGAATAGACAAAACCCACCTTCAGGGTTTTTGTGCTTTTCGGGCCGCCCAGGAAACCGGTCAGGACCGCTGCCGCGATCAGCACGACCGCGCATACAACGGCCGTCAGGACGATCTGTTTTTTCATGCTTTGTCTCCCTTCTCCGGATCCTTACGCTCAGAAACGCTGCCGGAACTGTAGGGACTTTGCTCTGCCTTCTGTCCGCTGGCGGCCCGGGCTTCCGCGGCCGCCTTTTCCGCCTGGTCGCTGTCTTCCTTGGAAACGTGATAGAGTTTGTTCAGGTCGATGACGCCGTTGTTGATCAGCTTCAGCAGGATATCCACAAACTGCGGATCGAACTGGGTTCCGCGGCCTTTCTCCATCTCGCCCAGCACGTAGCTGAAGTCCATCTGCTGGCGGTAGATACGGTTGGCGGTCATCGCGTCGAACGCGTCAGCCACACCGATAATCCGGGCGAACAGCGGGATGTCCTCCCCGCTCAGGCCCTGCGGGTATCCGCGGCCGTCGTACCGCTCATGGTGATACTGGGCGCCGTCGATAACATTATCCAGCAGCGTGAAGTCCTTCAGGATCTCCGCGCCGCGGACGGTATGGGATTTCATGACGGCGTATTCATCGTCCGTCAGCCGGGCCGGCTTGTTCAGAATCGCGTCCGGAATGCCGATCTTGCCGATGTCGTGCATCTGAGCCGCCCATTCGATGTCCCGGCACTGTTTTTCATCCAGCCCGTATTCTTCTGCGATCTGTTTGGAATAGATGGCCACGCGCCGGCTGTGGTCGCTGGTGCGCTGGTCCTTGGCGTCGACGGTGCGGGCAATAGCGATAACCGTCTGTTTACCCATCTCGATCTGGCGGTTCGCCATGGCCAGCTGTTCTTCCATCTTCCGCTCATGGCGTTTAACCAGCAGCCAGGTAATCCAGCCCACCGTGAACATCGGAACCGAGAGCATATAGAAGATGAACCAGCTGTTGTCGTACATCTCCTTCTCTTTGGTGATGTTATAGGTCCGTTCCACCAGTATGTTCTCCTGGTTGTTGTCAAAAACCGCCAGGTGGAATATATAGTTGCCGGCTGGCAGGTTTGTATAGGAAATGGTGTTCAGCGCGTTCTGGGGAACGATGTTCCAGTCCTGGTCGAATCCCTCGAGCATATAACCCACGTTGGGGTCCTGGATCGTATAGTTGATGACCTCCGGCTGGATCTCAAGGCGGCTGACGCCCCGGGGGATTTTCTGGGTTACGCTCCGGTCCACCCGGTGTGCGACGCCGTCCATTTTGATGGAAGGTACGCTCAGCCGGTAGATCTTCGTGCCGGAGGAGAAACTGTTCGTGTTGATCACGAACACCCCCGTGTCGCAGGCCAGGTACAGTTCGCCGGTTTCATCGTTGAACCAGGTCCAGCTGTTGGCAGTCAGGCTGCTGTTCAGGCCCCGTCGGGAATCCAGCAGGTCATAGGAAATCTCGTCTTTTCCGCTGAGCAGTTCGTTCCGGTCCACGGTATAGATACCGGCGCTGGAGAGGACGAACAGCCCGTCCGTTCCCTTGATCCAGATGTCATAGTTGTTGAAATAGGGGAAGTTGTCCAGCGTCCGGATGGTCTCGTCCGTGTTCATGTAGCACAAGCCGTTGCTGGTGACCACAAATGCTCCGCCGGTCTTGGCATCAAGCACCGTCCGCAGGATGACGTCGCTGCTCAGGCCGTTCGCCCTTGTCAGCATCCTGGTCACTTTCCGGTTTTCGATCACGGCGATACCGTTTCCGTCCGTACCGGCCAGGATCGTGCCGTCCGGCAGTTCCGTCATGGTCATCACAGTGTTGCTGGTGATCCGGGTATCGGAATACCAGATCATATCCTGAAGCTGATGATCCCGGAAGAAACCCAGGCCCGTATCACCGGAAACCAGGATCGTACCGTCCCGCAGCTGGGTCACCACACGGGCTTTGTTGCCGAACAGGCCGTTCTCCTTGTTGTATACATATTCCGTCCCGTCCGGATCGTATTCATACAGGCCTTTGCCGTGGGTGCAGATCCACAGGTGGTTCTGTTCGTCCACCGCCATGCAGCGGATGCGGACACCGGCAAACTTTTCGGTCAGGTCATCGTTCACCCGGTGCTTTCCTTTCACGTCCACCGCGTCCATGCCTTTGTCCGTTCCGAAATAATAGACGCCGTTCCACTGGACGATTGTGTTGACGACCCGGTTATCCATGCCGGCGGTCGTGTAGATATCCCGGAAGTCGGAGGCGGCCATTCGCATCAGGCCGAGCCGGGAGGAAGTAAACCACAGGTTCCCCTGGTAGTCCACCAGCATATTGTCAATGGAATTGTTGAAGTCGTTGGTGTTGAGCTTTTCATATTCGCCGTTCTGGTCGACATAAGCCACGCCGTTGTCCGCGCAGATGAACATCTGCCCGTTCTCCAGGTAATACATGTTCTTGATGCTCAGGAGCCCGGGGCATTCTTTCACGTCCGCCATTTCAAACCAGCCCTTGCTGATATCGAAACGGAAGATCTCGTTTTCCGACGTTGCCGCCAGCAGGTAGCCGTCCGGATCGAAGGTGCAGCACCGGAAGGTGCTTTGCCTCTCCGGCAGCTGGCGTGAAGAGACAATCTGTCCCTGCTGCAGAAGGAACAGCGTGCCGTCATTTGTCACCGCAGCCACGTTGCCCTTGCTGTCGGCCGCCAGGTGATCCGCGTAGGCGACCTCGGACAGCGTGTTCAAACGCTTCAGACCGTTGTTCAGCGTCAGGATCTGCATGCTGGATGTCGTACCGATGTAGTAGTATCCGTCCGAACTCTTGATGATGGACTTGACCGCGTTGGACGGCAGGCTCTGACTCTGGTCGATGACATTGACCACCTGCTCGTTGATCACGATGGACAGGCCGTTGTCGTTCGTACCGATCCACAGCCGGCCCTCCTCGTCCACATACAGGCAGTTGACGTTCCGGACGGAATCAAAGCCGTCCATCCAGCGGAATTCCCGTCCGTTATAGCGGTACAGACCGGCATAGGTACCGATCCAGATGATGCCGTCCCCGGTGATCGCGATGTCGTTTGCTTCACCGCAGGGCAGGCCGTTTGTGCTGGAATAGATGGTCTGTACGTAATCGTTGTAATTGATTTCAAACGCCGGTGCGGATTCTTCCGCCTTCGCGGCCGGAATCACCGTGCCGAGTGCGGATACGCCCAGCCCTGCGGCCAGCAGGAGCGCTGTCGCCTTAACCACGGCGGAGACACTTCCGTCCGTCTCTTCTTCCGGGCCGGCTTCGTCCTTCTTCAGTTTTCGACAGATCAGTTTCACAATCCGGATAATCACATGCAGGACAATCAGAATAATGACCTTATCGATCAGTTCCACATACAGTTCGCCGATGAAAAGGCTTGTCCAGCTCGGGATACCGGCCTCCCCGAGGAAGCCGATTACAGCGTCGCCCCAGTTGTTTCCGGTACTTCCTCCGTTCAGGATCAGGTTGATGGGATAGGCGGCTGCTGCTATAGCCGCGGCCATGATCGCACCGGTGGTCAGCGTTCCCAGAAGATGATCCAGCCACTTTTTCTTCGCGGCAAATCCGGCAATCAGTCCGATCACGATGCTGACCAGGGCATACCACCAGGGAATGCCGTACAGGATATACCCGAGAATGTTTGTCGTCGCACCGACGATCGCGGCACACCAGGGCCCAAGCAGATAGGCCGTCAGCATAGTGCCGAACGAATCCAGCCAGACAGGCCAGTTCCAGCGTGACACCAGCTGATCCCCGCCCCAATTCAAAAAAAGGCACAGCAGGATCAGCAGGCAGAACAGCGGTATATAAGCTTTATTCTTTTTCACGTGCGTTCCCCCTTCAGCGCTCTTTCGGCTCCGCTTTCCGTTTACTTTCCTATTTCAGCGGCCCGGATCTGCGCTTCCTCGATCCATTTCATGTAACGGCCGTCAGCAAGCACCTCGTCAATCACGCCGTTCACGAAATAGATCAGCTGCAGTTCACCCTTTTTGGCGGCAATCCGGTGTCCCAGATACTGTTCCGCCAGGGTGAAATACAGGTTTTCCGCCAGCATCAGCCCGGCGTCTTTATTGTTCCGTATATAGTTGGACGCGGTTTCCATGTCCACTATGCCCGCGTCCGCCCGGCCCTTCCGCACGGCTTCATAGACTGCCTGAACAGAAGAAACACGCCGGAATTCGCGGTAGTTCACGATGTTTTTGGAAGCCATCGCTTCCTGCAGGGAACTGCTCTGGGCAATGATCGTTTTGTCTGCCAGATCTTCCAGAGAAGTGATATTGTCCTTGTCCTCTTCCCGGATTACAAAAGCAGTGCTCGCAGTGGTTTCCGGGAAATAATAGCCCTTGGACAGCGCGTAGGAAGACGCCCGGCTAGGCGTAAAAGAAAGCGCGGAAATGGTCAGGTCGCACTGGTTTTCACTCAGCGCGGGGAGCACCTGTGTAAATTCCATCGGCACAATCTGCAGCTCCACGCCCATCTTCTCCGCGATCAGGCGGGCCAGCATCATATCCGCGCCCACGTACTGCCGCTGATCCAGCTGTTCCGGATCGATAAACTCGAATGGCGGGAAATACGGCTCTGTCGCCACCCGGAGCACGCCCTTGCGCCTGATCCGGTCCATGACCCCGGTCGCGTTATCGGGAATGCCGTGATTTACGTCGATGGATCCGTCCGCGTAGTTCCATTCGTTTTCCACATAGAAAGATTCAGCCCCGGCAGACTGAAAAACCATGCAGAAACAGAGGGCTGCGCCCAGGATCAGGCTCACCGTCGCACGGAAACTCTGTCTTTTCATTGGTCCCTCTCCCTTTCCGGCTTGTCCGGATGTTTGCATACAAACAGAAAAAAGGAATACCTGCGTATATTATAGCAGGTATTCCAGTAATTTACTATGTTTTTTTACTGCACAGTGACGTCTCCGCTGACGCTCTTTGCCCGGATTTGTACTGCCGCGCCCGCGCCCGCGTCGGACACCCTGCTCAGGCAGTCTCCGCTGACCGTGGAGCACTCGGCGTGCACACCCGGAAGTCCCTTCGGCAGGTATATTTCCACGTCTCCGCTGGTGCTCTTGCCCGTGACCTTCTTCACCGTAGTGTTTTCAACCGTCACGCCGATATCTCCGCTGATCGCGCTGGCAGCAGCGTCCAGGACCGAGCCGTTGAACTCTACGTCCCCGCTGGTACTCTTCATTTCCAGCGTTTCAAAAACGCCGTCCACGGTCACGCTGCCGCTCATGCTGCTGACTTCCGCCTCCAGTGCGGATCCGTGAATCTCTGCATCGCCGCTGACCGTACTGACCAGCAGTTTTTCCGCGGTTTTTTCCGTCTCAGGCTGCAGCGTTACATCGCCGCTGGTAGAGCGGGCCGTCATCTTCCGTGCCATGGCGCAGTAGCACTCTATATCGCCGCTGCGGCTGTTCAGTTCAATTTCCTTCATCTGTCCGTCCGGTACCTCGATGAAGATCGGAGCGCCTCCCTGGAAGGTAGTTGCCACATTCCGGATCGCCTTGCCTACCATGTTCAGCAGGCTGCTGATGCTGATCTCCTCCCCTTCATTGAACTGGAAGGAGGAGGACACCTTTTCGCTCTTCTTCTCGCCTGTGACCCGGACTTCATCTCCTGCAAGTTCAACCTTCACGCCTTCCGGATCGTCACACCAGATGTGGATTGATCCGTCCGCAGAAGGATTCACGGTAATATCCTGGTCCGTCGTTTCGACCTTCAGCCTGTCTGCTCCGTTGAACACAAAGCTCTTTCCTTCGTCTTCTTCCTTGTCTTCGGAGAAAGAAGCCGGACCGGCGCCTTTCTTCGGATACTGGGCGATCACGTCTTTCATACCCTTCAGGCTTTCCACCACTTCTCCGACCGCCTCGTCTTCGCTCAGTCCACGGTCGATCAGGTCCTGGTAATGCTCCTGGCAGTTGTTCATCAGCTCTTCATGCAGCGCGTTTGTTTCTTCATTTTCCACCACATCCTGGAACAGGATATCCACGATCCGCTTTACTGTCTGGTTCATTGTTTCTTCCTCCTCATCCCAATAACGTATCAATTACTCTTCTTGTTTCTTCCCAGGCTTCTTTATCTTCCGCGAGTTTTTCCCTGCCGGGTTCCGTCAGGCTGTAATACCGCCTGCGTGCGCCGGTCGCTTCATCTCCCCAGTAGGAGCTGATAAACCCGCTCTCTTCCATCCTTCGGAACGCCGTATACAGCGTTGCTTCCTTCAGCTGCACCATCCCGTCGCTCTTCTCCGCGACCGCGCGGCTGATGCCGTAGCCGTACCCGTCCGTTTCCGCCAGCTGCCGCATGATGATGGTATCTGTATATCCGCGCAGCAGGTCTGCTGAAATCGTCATGGTCACTCCTCCTTTCGAGCTATATCATACGCATATATACATCGTCTGTCAATGTATATCGTGAAATATTTTATATTTTTGTTTGAGAACCCGTCTGACGTAACGTTATCACTGCAAAAAACACTTTGATTTCCCGCGTATTTATGTTATGCTTCGTACTGAAAAAGTCATCAATATTTCATAATTCAGCCGCAGGGAACAGCCGTCGCCCTCCGTTCTATATATGGAACTGATTCAGAGGAGGTTTGTCCATGAAACGTTTTGCCGCAATCCTGCTGGCAGCAGTATGTGCGTTTTCCTTTTCCGCTGCGCAGGCACTGACTGCCGATTGTCCGGCCGGGGGATTCAGCGTATGGGTGCCGGATCATTTCGAAAGCGTACAGATCGATCCCCTGTTCGATCAGGATCTCTGCTTTTACTGGCACGGAAACAAACTGGCCGTACAGGCTTATGTTTCCGCTCAGTCCGGCTCGGATCTGTTCCAGGTGCTCACCGGCAGCGAAGAAGAGTACGGTCCGGTCAGTATCAACGGCAGGGAGATGCTCTATTCCATGGCAAAGGAATTCGGCAAGATCCGCATCTCCTATTCCTGGATGGACCAGGCCCGGGGGAGCAGCGTCACGCTGGAGTTCACCTATTCTGCAGACGATCCTTCCGTCCAGAGCACGGTTGACAAGATCATCAGTTCCATCAGTTTCAACTGAAAAATACCGGTATAAGACAAGGCCCGGAGAGCAGTCTCCGGGCCTTGTCTGTTATTCCGGTTGAAGTCTGAAATTATTTGCCTTCGTAAACGATCAGGGATTCGACGTCGTATTTCTTCAGTTTGTCCCTGCCCTTCAGACCGGCCAGTTCCATCACAAAGATCATTTTCACAACTTCGCCGCCCAGCTTTTCCACCAGCTTCGCGGCTGCTTCCGCGCTGCCGCCCGTAGCGATCAGGTCGTCCACGATGACGACCTTCTGGCCGGGTTTGATGGCGTCTGTATGGATCTCGATCTCCGCCTGGCCGTATTCCAGGTCATACTTCTGGCTCTCGGTTGCCCGGGGCAGCTTGCCTTTTTTACGGACGGGAATAAAGCCCTTCCCTGTCAGATAAGCCACCGGCACGCCGAATATGAAACCGCGGGATTCCGGGCCGATGATCAGGTCATATTCCGTATCCTTCAGCAGGTCCACCAGGCCGTCCACCGCCAGCTTCAGGCCGTCCGGATCCTGGATCACGGACGTAATGTCCCGGAACATAATCCCGGGTTCGGGAAAATCAGGAATGGTTACGACGTATTCTTCCAGTTTCTTGCTCATGTCTGCTGCTCCTTTTCGTTCTTCGTGTATTATTCAATAAAGTCCAGGATCTTCTGATATACCGCTTCTTTGCCCGTCTCGTTCAGGATCTCGTGCCGCATGCCGTCCAGCGTGACGATTTCCAGCTCCCGGAATCCGGCTTTTCGCAGGACTGCTTCGGAATCCGCCCGGCCTTTTTCGCCGCCTGTACAGGGATCCTCCCGGCCGGAAATCATCAGGATCGGAAGTTCCTTCCAGACCTCTTCATACTTTCCGGCTTCGCCCATCAGCCTGATCAGGTTGAACAGGGCGCTATAGCTGCCCAGGGTGAACCGGGCGCCGCACAGCGGATCCTCACGGTATTTTTCAACGTTTTCTGTGTTGACGGACAGCCAGTCCACCGGCGTTTTTGCGTCCGGCACCGCCTTGGAGAAAGGTCCCAGCACCATGCCGTCCACCAGCTTGGAATATCCTTTTGCGCCCTTGAAGGAACTCAGAAGGCCGCTCAGCAGGATGCCCGCGCCGGCGGCGCTGTTCGGATTGGGATAACCGGAAAGCACTACCTTGTGGAATTCCCGGCTTTCCTTCTGGAGAAACACCCGTGCGATGATCGTACCCATGGAATGGGCAAACAGGATCACCGGTACGCCGGCCCAGCGTTCGTGGATCATCTCCAGGATGGTTTCTTCATCCTCGATCAGGCGCAGATGCCCGTCCTGGTCGGCGATGTGACTGAGGATCGGGGCGCTTTTGCCGTGGCCGCGCAGGTCCGCGGTCACCACCGCGTATCCCGCCGCCTGCAGGAATTCCGCAAAGGGCTGATACCGGTCCTGGTATTCCTCCATCCCGTGGATGCACTTCACGACCGCCTTCGGTCCGTCCGCCTCATAGATCCGCAGGGCAAGCTCATATCCGTCTTTGGCATTCAGCGTCATTTCCAGGAAACTCACTTTGTTTCCCCCTTGCTTCCGTACAGCTTTTCATGCATCTTGTTATAGCTCTTTGCCATATACCGGAACTCCTTCGAGCCGATCATCGGGATCGGTTCGCCGGCTTCCGCGCACTTCTTGGCCTTCATCATCGGCACGGTACCGAGTTTCGCGGTGAACCAGATCAGCACCAGGATAATCACCGTCAGGATGATGATCACCACACGGATAATCGTCAGCTCTTTGTTCAGTTCGGCGGTCGTGTTCTGGCGGGTGGTGGTCATCAGCTTATCCAGCGTCTGCAGGCTGGCCTTCAGGTCGGTGCGGATAACCTCTTTCCGGTCGTAGTACTCTTTGCCCAGCACCATTTCCTGGGCCTTTTCCATCTGATCGTCCGCGGAAAGGAAGGTATCCTCCTCCTTCAGCTCGATGGCCCGGATCTCGTCGTGGCTGTCCTTCAGGTCTTTCGCTTCGATGACCAGCTTCATCGCGTAATATTCGCGGTACATCAGAGACATGGATTCATTCATGGCGTCCTCGAGCTGCTGGACCAGCACTTCCTCCGCGGCGCTCTCTTTCATGCTCGTAATGGCTGCTTCGCGGCGTTTGGAGTTGTATGCTTCCTCGAAATAATTGTCCAGGTACTGGGTATCGCCTTCGAGCGTGAAGCGCTGCACCATTTCAGTCAGGTAGTCGGAGGCTTCCATCAGGTCGTGGGCCGCCTTCTGCCGGACGATGTAATTGCTTGTCGCCTTGGACAGTGTGGAAAACACGTTCGAGGACTGGTATGTGGAAAAGATCAGCAGCAGCGAAATCGCAATCGCGCAGATAATCATGGCGATATGCAGGACATGCAGGGAAATGCCTTCGCTGCCGGTCTTCAGGTTCTTCTTCATTTTCTTGTCCCCCGTTCCGTATACAGTTGAGTCCGATTCTTTTGTATGATCCTGTTGATACCATTATACATGTTCCGTGCAGAATGGACAAGAGCAGCCGGCGGTTTTTCCTATTCTTCCGGCGTCACAATGATCTTGGTATCATGCCCCAGGTGCGTCCAGACCCACCAGGCGTTGATGCCGCCGTTTTCCGCCGTGGTCCGCGGGTCCATGCGGATGCAGCCGTGGCTGGCCTTCGTGCCCAGGGCGGCAAGTTCCTCGTCGTAATCCCGCAGGCCGCCGGTCAGTGCGTAACCGGTGGAATGGATCAGGTTTCCGCCGTCAATCCTCACCGGGTAGCAGTAGATATGCCCGCTCTGGGAAAAGGCTTCCATCCGGGTACCCATTAAGTAAACGCCGCTGTGGGTGTCTGCTTCGCGGGACTCCGCCGTCGTATATCCGGTGGAGACGAGGAAGGTGCCGATCTTCTCCCCGTCTTCATAGATTGTCATCGTCTGGGCTTTCTTGTCGACCACGGCGCCGTACAGGTCGTTGGGCCGGATCACGTGAAGCCGTTCCGTTTTGACCCAGCCTTCGGTATACTTCCCGTCTTCCTTCCGCCAGACGCCGACCTTCGCCCATCCGTCGTCGGTCAGTTCCAGCACAGCCAGCCCGGACGTCCGGCCGTCCACCGTTCCGACGTTTCCTTTATGGGCGCCCTTTTCCGGCATGATCAGCAGGCTTCCGCCTTCCACCCCGTCGCCGATGACCACCGGCGCGGTCAGCGCCGCCCAGACCGCGGCGTCATCGGAAAAGTCTTCCGGCATCTGGCTGCCGGTAACCGTAACCTCCGACGCCGGTTCCGGTTCTGCCAGGAGTCTGACGCCTGCTGTGCACACCCGTTCCGGGCAGGCTTTGGAGCGCAGGGAGATCACATATTCCCCGGGTTCACATCTCACGCCCGCCCGACGCATTCCGTTCCACTGCAGGACCACGGGAAACCGCCCGTCGGTCCGGTCTGTTTTGTGCCAGACCACATCTTCCGGATCGTTCTTCGGTACGATGCTGATTTCCCAGTTTCCTGCCGCGGACAGGGCAATCTCGATCTTCAGCTGATTCCGTCCGTCCGGATAGAAACGCTGCGCCGCGGGCAGGCAGCAAACCGCCGCCGCCAGCGGGGTATCCGCATTCACTGTGATCTCCGCCTGTTCCACCGTACGGTCGCTGCCGGTCAGCGTAGCCCGCAGACGGATTTTGCCGGCCGGCACCGGTTCCCCGCCGTAGCTCAGCCCGTCCCAGGTGATTTCGACCGTCCCCGGCTCAACCCGCAGGTCCGTTACGATGTTCTTCAGCGGAAGCGTGCCGTTCCATGCCTCGATTGTCAGCCGGCCGCCGTCTTCGGAGGATACCTGCAGGATGTTTCTGTCAAAGGCACTGATCGTCCCGGCCGTAAGTTCAACGGCAGCTGCGCAGACTGTTCCTGCCAGGAGCAGCAACAGCAGTGCCAGTGCGATCCACACCTTCTTCATTTTCCGGCGAACCTCCCGTTTTCCTGAAGAAGCGGCGCCGATCGGCGCCGCTTCTTTATTTGTCTCTTTTGCTTATTCGATCGTCAGGATATCTGCAAATCCCGTCACTTCGAATACTTCCCGGACGATTTCGTTCACGTTCGTGACCTTCATGCCGCCCTTGTTGCTCATAGCCTTATGGGCGGACAGGAGCACCCGCAGGCCGGCGGAAGAGATATATTCCAGTTTGCCGAAATCCAGCACCAGGCTGTCCGCGTTCTGCAGGGAATTGTTCAGCTCAGCTTCCAGTTCCGGTGCAGTCATCGTGTCCAGGCGTCCTTCCAGGGCAATCTCCAGGGCTGTTCCGTTCTGATTCTTGTTGATGTTCATGTCGTTTCTCCTCTCGGTGGTATCGTATGCAGGAATATGCAAAAAAGTGATTGATTGAATCCGTTCAGTTCTTGATAAATCATATTATATTATAATCGGAAAAGTGTCGGCTTGTCAATGAAAACCGGGCTTTATTCCGATCTTGCTTTATGATATGCTTAACCCGATCCCGAAAAACGATACTCTACTCTTCAGGCGGAGAATGATATGAACAGGCAGGACGCAGTAAACTCCATGAAATCCCTCTTCCGGACCGTTGTCCTGAAAGGCTTCCTGCTCTTTGCCCTTTTTCCGTTTCTGTGCCTGCTGCTCCTGGCCCGGCCCATCGGCAATGCGGTTCGCGGCGCAGATTCCGCCGCATTCCTGATCCTGCTTGCGTCGCTGGTGTGCGTCGGCCTGAACTGGCTTGTTTATTACCTTGTCCGCCGGAAACGTCCTTCGCTTCTGGTCTTCGCCTTCGGATTATTCTGCCTGCTGGCGGTTGCGGTCGTTGAATACGACGCCCTGCCGGCTTCCGCGCCGCTGGCGTCAACGCTTGCCGTAATCGGCGGCTGCCTGGCGCTGGCCGGCCTGTTCCTGCTCAGCTACTGGTTCGCCGCGCGCCGTTCCCGGCCCGCGCATGTAATCGCCGTCGGCCTCTGGATCATCATTGGCATTGTCGCCTTCTTCATGGTTTACCAGGTTATCCGGGATTTTGAAACCCGCAACATAACCCGGGATACCTGGATCACCGTTGTAATCCTGCTCGCGCTCATCCCGGCCGTCTTTATCCACCGGATCCTTTCCGTCCGCCGCGGAACAGCCTTCCGCCGCCGGGCGACGGGCCTTGCCGAAGGCCGGATCCTGCAGATTGTCGGGGAAACCCGCCTGGACCGGGACGAGGACCTGGTCACCGATTATCACGCCCGCGTTGAGTATACCGTCGACGGCGTTTCTTATGAAACCCGTGCCGATATCGCAAAGATCACCATGCGGAGATTCGGTAAAAAAGCCTTCGTCGGGCAGAAGATCCCCGTTCATTATGATCCGGACAGTCCTGCCAGCGCCTATACCGACCGGATCGACAGGCATTTCTTTGATCAGTAGACAGTACGAATCCCGGTGTGCCTGGCACACCGGGATTTTTTTTCGTCCGTTATTCTCACTGCGCAAAACGTTCGAAACCGTCCCGTACGTCTTCGATGCTCCAGGAGATCAGGCGGTCAAAACATTCTGATTCAAGCAGGAAGCGGACAAACCGCGTTCCCAGATAATATCCCGTATCGCCGTAGCCTTCATAGCTGGCCCAGTCGCCGAAGTAGCGCTGGTCTGCCTGCGTCATGGTCTCCAGGTCGCTGCGGAAAGATTCCCGGATCTGCCCGGCATGCCGGTCGCACCAATCCTTCCATCCGTTCGTGTCCTGGTGGAAATAGTCCGGATCTCCGGCAATTTCCTGTTCAAATACCATGGCGATTCCTTCCGTAAAGAGCTGCCAGAGAAACTTGTCTCGCGTTGATCCGGTTTCCCTGTGAAGCACGCCGTACTGGTCCTGGTAAACATGGCCCAGTTCATGGATGATCAGCCCGGTCATGGCGTCTGTATCCTGCCAGTTGAGCTCCATGATCTTTTCGATCCCGAGAAGAACCACAGTTTTCCCGTTCAGCGTCGTCACCCAGCCCGCGCCGTTGCACAGGCCCAGATACAGGATTACGTCGCAGTCCACGGTCCTGCCGAACCGTTCCTGAATCTTCCGGTCCAGGTTTTCCGTCACGCCCAGGAAGGACCTGACGGCTGTCTCCCGCTGTTCCGGATTGAGCTGAACGGCGTTCAGTACCGGCAGGAAATCCTTTTCCCATGTAAAGCCCGCTCCCATGCACTCCCGCATGTCGTCCAGACAGAGTCCCTTTGCGCCGGGAACATTCCTGTCGATATAAGTGTCCCACTTTGCCAGGTCAAAATGATCCCCTTCAAACGCGGAGAGCCATTCGCCTGATGTGTCGATAATGTTCAAATATTCACCCCATTGATTCCGGTCCGCCATTTCCTTTACCTGATCCGGCTGATCTTCTCTTCCCGGAGGTCATGCGCTTCTTTTGTGTCTGTCGCATAGCCCAGTGCCAGCGCGATCACGAAATCATACCCTTCAGGGCAGCCCAGCCGGGCCCGCAGCTCGTCCGCCTTTTCTCCCTTGAACGCCGGTTTCGGCAGGCCGAGAATCACGCTGCCGATGCCCAGGCCTTCCGCGGCCAGCGCCATATTCTCCACCGCGATCCCGCAGTCCACCTGCGTCCAGTCGAATTCCTTTTCACCGAAAAGGAAAACCACCGTCGGCGCGTGGTAAAACATCTGGAAATCCGGATCGGCGAATCGCGGGCTGCCGCCCTTCCCCATCACCGCGGCCGCTTCGTCATGGACCGCCTGGATCAGTTCCGGGTTCTGCACCACTGAATAATGCCACGGCTGATGGTTCCGGGCGCTGGGTGCTTCCAGCCCAGCCCGGAGAATCGCGCAAAGCACGTCTTCCGGAAGCTGGTCCGCCTTATAGGCCCGATGGGACCTGCGGTCAGAAATTGCTCTTAATACGTCCATTGTTTTCCCTCCCGGTTTATAATTCAGTCTGTCCCTGTTTGCTCTATTATACCGTTAATCTGCCCGAATGAAAAGCAGATGCCGGCAGCGGCAAGACACAGGTGATGAATTTTTCGCAACTGCGTATTGCGGCATTATGATTACTTTCCGTGTAGGAATTGAACTGTTTGATCGACATGTGGTAGAATGGGAAGAACGATATAATACAAACACGGGGATCACTTTGTGAGGTGCTTAATGGATCATTTGAAAACAAATGTTTTGCTCATTGCTCTGATCCTGTGTATATTGTTTGTTCCGTCAGCTGTTGCAAGCGCTGAGGAAGAAGACTGCACACTGGTATTGCCGGCCGGTTTAAAGCAAATCGAAGCGGAAGCATTTGCCGGCATTCCTGCAGATGCTGTGATCTTCCCGGAAGGGATTGAATACATTGCTGATGACGCCTTTGACCGGCAGTCGGCCGGCACGGGATTCGGAAATCTGGAAAACAGCATAGCGGTTGCCTGGTGCAAAGGACACGGATGGTTCTTTGTCGACACAGACGCGGATACTGTGGTTTTCCCGGACGGGATTGAATCTGTCTCCGACGGCGCGTTTCCCGGTATCCTCACCGGCACAGGAATCGGAAACGCGGAAAACACCGTAGCCGTCCAATGGTGCGAAGACCACGGATGGTTCTTTGCCGATACGGACGCAAACACTGTGATTTTCCCGGACGGGATTGAATCCGTCGCCGACGACGCGTTTCCCTATATTCTCTCCGGCACAGGAATCGGAAGTGCGGAAAACACCGTAGCCATCCAATGGTGCGAAGACCACGGATGGACCTATCAGGCTTATCCGCGGTACTTTGCGCTGATCATCGGAAACTGGAATTATGATTATTTGTCCAAGCTGAACGGTATCGATTCAGATATCAATGCCATGCAGAATGCGGTCAGCGGGCTGTCTCAAAACTGGCAGGTAACTGTAAAAAGCAATCTCAGCGCAGAAGGGATGCTTTCCGCAGTCAGCAATAAGTTCAGCCAGGCAGCCAGGGAAACCGACGTCTGTCTGTTCTATTACAGCGGACACGGGGACAATTCAAAATCAGCCACCGCGGGCTCGCTGTTCGGAACAGACGGTAAAGGAAGCGGAAATGAAAATGCCGCTCAATCCGGATATGTCCTGCCTTCTGCCCTTTGCTCAGCGATCGACAGCGCCACGCCCGGAAAAGTGATCGTGATCCTGGATTCCTGCGGCAGCGGATCATCCATTTATGATGAATCGTCCGGAACAAAAGGCGGTGCCGCCGTCGGCAGTAACTTTACCAGGGCGGTTGTCAATGCCTTCCGGGGCAAAACCGCACTGAATGATACAAAATCAGGTGAAATGCTTGGGAAGTACGTTGTCCTGGCGGCCTGCGAACACGGAACAACTTCCAAAAGCAGTTATGTGGATCAGCAGGCGCTTGAAGCATATCTGGCAACCGATCTTTCAAACTACAATATGTTATTCAATCACGGCAGCGCTTTTACTTATTCGCTGGTCCGTACGATGGGATGCGGTTATCCGTCTGGCAGTTACTCAGGGGAAATGGCCGGGGACAGCAACAGCGATGGAAAACTGAGTCTTTCGGAAGCGTATCAGGGCGTCCGTAATCAGGTTGACAATATGAACCAGTTGGTCAACGAAGCATGGAGAGCATATTGCGAGGCTAACAATTTCGAGTTCCAGGAGGGAGCTTATTATGAACAGGCAGTTCAGATGAGCGGCCCGGATGACTGTATACTCTTTGAGCGCGGTTCCGTTGAGTAAAATATGAAA
This sequence comes from uncultured Clostridia bacterium, assembly GCA_946414315.1. GTDB lineage: Bacteria > Bacillota > Clostridia > Christensenellales > Aristaeellaceae > Aristaeella. The sequence goes on along the minus strand of CAMKNZ010000008.1, from coordinate 3,987 downwards.
AAGGCCTGGCTGTACAACTGTACAGCCAGGCCTTTTCATCTTCCTGCTGAAGATCAGCCCCAGGAGCACTGGGAAGTGGAGAACATATAGCACATCTTGGATTCGCCCGTGCACGGATCCGTATAGGTGTTGCATTTGTCATCGCCCTGCTTGGCCGTACCGGAAGCGACAACATTCTCTCTGTAGTCAAAATCGATCTTCTTGGCTTCGGGAGTTTCGTACTCTTTTTTCATATTGTTTCTCCTTTCATGTTATGTTGTTTATTCACAGACCGGGGGGCGTTTGACACCGTGGCGAACCAGGTATTTTGTCCATTCGCACACCGTCAGCGGCTGTTTCCCGGGTCCGGCAAACTGATACTCATAGGCTGCGCAGCTGAAGCACACAGATCTGTATGCGCAGCCCTCGCACTCTGATGAAATCGGCCATCTCAAAGCTTCCTGATTAAGCTTCTTCCAGGCGTTCTGAAATCCTTCCTCAAGGGGGTTGCACTTCACTGCTTCCAATGAATTGCAGAATGTCATGTTTCCCTTCCAGTCAACTGCGAACGATGATCGTCCGCCGCCGCATTTCATGCCGTGTTCCGCACATTCGCGGCAGGGACCGCCCGGCTCAGGAAGCTCACCCTCAAAGGGTTCACCTGCCGGCTGTCCGTTCAGTTCCGCCTTGAGGCGGAAAAGCCTGACATACAATTCCGGATCAGCTTCATCCCCTATTCCGGTCCTTCCGGTCTCCTCCCGGGGAAGCGTCAGTTTGGGGTTGATCGTCACATGTCCGCACAGTTCGTATGCAACCCTTAATGTTTCCAGGGCGTCCTCACCAAGATAACGGTTCGGCGTCAAAGTAAGGGAAACCGAAACGCCTTTGTTGATCAGGTTGCGGATATTGTTCGCAACGGTTGTGAACGCCCTCCGTCCGGTAACCCGCTCGTATACGTCGTCATTCCAACCATACAGGGTAATCTGGATGTTCACAGGCTGATGCTTTTCAAAAAAGCATGCCATCTCATCATCGAGCATGTACCCGTTTGTCAGCACTGCCACTTTGCAGCCCAGTTCCTGCAGGTAAAGGTAAATCTCTTTAAATCCAGGATAAGCAAGACACTCCCCGCCCGTTAACGTGGCTTGTAGCATGCCGGCCTTCCACGCCTGAAAGATCAGATCTTTCCACTGCTCAGTCGTCAGGAGGGAAGCTTTGCCAAGCTGTTCCTTTTCCAGGTGCACATAACACATCCTGCAGCTGAAGTTGCACAGGGGCGTCAGTTCAAACTGGCCTCCGAGTGGAACACCGGCTTTTCTGGCTTTTTCGTCCAGATAATGAGCCAGGTCCGCATGGGTGGCAGCCTGTCCGCCGTTTTCTTTTTCAAGCATATTGAGATACTCTATACCGTTCAAGGGCTCTTTCATGCTTGTGTCCTTTCCCATGCGTTTCACTCGATAACATTATATCCACATATCAGCGGAACGTAAAGCAGATTTTCCACCATTTTTGTTGTAATCGATAACATTTTGTTTTTAGCTTCCGCCTTACTTTTTCGTATGCATGTCCTGATGACAGGGATTTCCCCCTTTTATGACAAACTGATATAACAAAACCGCTTTCAGGGATCTTTTCAAAACTGTTTATGCCTGTTCCGCTCAAGTCGCTGACCTTCTAATGATCGAAAGGATTTATGCCCGAACTCGCCATCAACACGTCATGAAACAACTGGAAGCCATTGAACGCATTAATGGATAAAAGTAGCACAAAAATTGGCACAAAAAAGTCCCATGAACCCTTATATTTCAAAGGATTCACGGGGCGGATGGTTGCACAATTCGTTGTAGAACTGCCTGAAATCGCATATTGCGCCTTTCCAGACGGATACAAAGAAAAACCCCGAAGCTCAGAAAATCCTTACTTCGGGGCATTGGTGGGATTAGTAGGACTCGAACCTATGTTCCGCATGCTCAATCGGTGCGACTCCACACTGTGGAGATCTCGCCGTTTCGCATGAGATTACCTCTGACGAAATTTCCGCCACTGGCGGTCGTCAGAGGTAATCCCCCCACGATCGCGGGTGTCACAGGTTCAGACCTGACAGTATTCCACCAAAGCAAAAGGGCCGTTCCTTTCGGAAGGCCCTCTTACTTTGGTGGGATTAGTAGGACTCGAACCTATGACCCCCACGATGTCAAGGCACCTCGGACAACCGGACAGACAAGTCCTGAAACCGTTGAAAAATAACGAAAAGAAAGAAGAATAAATGTTATGCACGCCATCAAAAATCGGCCGTTTTCACAACAAAAAAGAGAGGTCTCTTTCCTCCACCGGCCAATGTACGACCGGTGGTTTTTTATATCAAACTTTTTGCCCAGACCATCAGTTCTACCCTAGTGACCGAGGCGGCAAACCGCTTTCCGGGCAGAACTACCGCACCGGAAATCTCAGCAACCCGGGCTGGAGCCTCTTTGCCGATATCGCTTCCACCGGATGTAGCAAACAGGATAATCTTCTTCCCTGTGAAATCATATGCATCCAGGAAACTATCTATAATGGACGGTTCCCGATACCACCAGACCGGATAGCCAATAAAAACCACATCAGCCGCTGCAACCGGTGCAGCAGTATCCAACAACTTCGGCCGGCAGGACTTGTCATTCATCTCGACAGACGACCTGCTCTGCTTGTTTGTCCAGTCCAGATCCACCCGGGAATAAGGTGTCTTCGGACAGATTTCATACAGTTCAGCACCGATTGCTTCCGCCAGTTTCTTTGCCACTTTGGCAGTTATGCCGCTGGCTGAGAAATAGGCCACGAGTGCATTCATACGCCTGCCTCCTTTACAGATCAGAATCCAATTTAATCCCAGATCTCCACCGCTCCGTTTGTCCCGTCCCAGCGAACCCACCAGATTAGGTTCTGGTCCACCCGGATATAACAGGTCTCTGTTCCTCCGGCAGGCGTGCTTCGATTTCCTCCGGCGTGATATTTCCGCCTAATGGGGACTGGATAATCATCTTCGGCTTCATCTTCGGCTTCAGGGCGGGGGCTTTCTTTACCGGCTTATTCTCTTCCGTATCATGGACATCCACGCCGAAGTTATACCAGATTTTATCAACGATCTTCCCGCTGATCCGTTTCTTTCCGTTTTCCATTTTACCCAGGTCGCTACGGTCAACGCCCAGTATCTCCGCCATTTTTTCCTGAGTCATGCCTTTGGACAGACGCAGCTCTTTGATCGTCATTTTAAATTTTCCTCCCGTTGTTGATCCAGCTAACTGATCCGTATATCCAGCATATTTCCCGATGGGATACAATTTGCAGACGCCCACAATAAAGCATAAATGCTTATTTGCGTTTACTATTTATATCAACGTCACCCTTCCATGATTCCAGGCCCGCCACAAGGCCGATCAATAAACTAACGAAGATCGTGGTTGGTTCACAGATTATTTCGCCATATGTTTTCGATGGATAAATCCATGAAAGGATCAATGACAAAAGTAAAAGCGCCGCAATAGAGCAGGCTCTAACGCAAATAAAAATGCGTCTCAACTTGAGACGCATTTTTCAACATTCTCCGCAGCATATTAAAATCCGCTCCACACTGGTCTTTGACGATATAGAAATGCCTGTGTGTCTTGGCAATCCTCTACTGTCAGATCCCGCAGACGTTTTCGAGACTTTGATAGGAATAGTTTGCTTCTCAGCAGCGGGCGGGCCTGATGTGTTTCCACAAGATTATCTACAAGGAGCGCACAGGCGTAACATTCCGGCTCATGTTCTTGGACATGCCAGTAAAAGTAGTTGGTATGGAACGGGCAAAACAGGCAACAGCTTGCCTTGGTTGCCAATCCCCATACATCCTTATTGTAGGTGTAGCAGTCGGGCCGTGTCCAGCCCATATCCACCAGCGGATATTTGGGGAATCGGGTAAAATAATTTCTTGCTTTTTAGAGCGTACTATGATATACTGCTATTATCCTGATTTGAGGAGTCTATCAA
>CAMKNZ010000007.1 GCA_946414315.1 uncultured Clostridia bacterium | reverse complement strand
CGAAAACAAGGGAACCATCAAGAACAGCCAGGCCCTCAAGCCCCTGTTCGAGTTCTCCGGCGCCTGCGCCGGCTGCGGCGAGACGCCCTACGTCAAGCTGGTTACCCAGCTGTTCGGCGACCGCATGATGATCGCCAACGCGACGGGCTGCTCCTCCATCTACGGCGGTTCCGCCCCGACCTGCCCCTACACCACCAACGAGAAGGGCTTCGGACCCGCCTGGTCCAACAGCCTGTTCGAAGACAACGCCGAGTTCGGCTTCGGTATGAACCTGGCGACCACCCAGCGCCGCGCCAAGCTGGCTGAGGTGATCTCCGAGGTCGTTGAAGTCGGCAAGGACGAGACCATCGTGGCCGCGGCCAAGGAATGGCTCGAGAACATGGACGACGCCGAAGGTTCCCGCAAGGCCGGCGAAAAGCTGGTTGCCGCGCTGGAAGCCAAGGACGGCGGCGCCGACAAGAAGGCCTTCATCCTGGCCAACAAGGACCTGCTGACCAAGAAGTCCATCTGGATCTTCGGCGGCGACGGCTGGGCCTATGACATCGGTTACGGCGGCGTGGACCACGTGCTGGCCCAGAACCAGGATGTCAACATCCTCGTGCTGGATACCGAAGTGTACTCCAACACCGGCGGCCAGGCCTCCAAGGCGACGCCCACCGGCTCCGTGGCGAAGTTCGCCGCCTCCGGTAAGCGCACGAAGAAGAAGGACCTGGGCATGATGGCCATGAGCTACGGCTATGTGTACGTTGCGCAGGTCGCCATGAGCAACCCGCAGCAGGTCATCAAGGCTATGCTCGAAGCGGAAGCCTATCACGGACCGTCCCTGATCATCGCCTACGCGCCCTGCATCAACCACGGCCTCAAGGCCAAGGGCGGCATGGGCAAGGCCCAGGCTGAGATCAAGAAGGCCGTCGACTGCGGATACTGGCAGCTGTACCGGTTCAATCCGGAGCTGGAGAATCCGATGACCGTGGACAGCAAGGATCCCACGGGCGACTTCCAGGCCTTCCTGGACGGCGAAGTTCGCTACACATCCCTGAAACAGCAGTTCCCGGATGCCGCCGCGAAGCTCTTCGTCCAGCAGGAAGAAGACGCCAAGGTCCGCCTCGCTTCCTACAAGAAGCTGGCCGGCCAGGCTTAATCCAACCAACCCGGAACGGGCTGCCGAAAGGCAGCCCGTTCTTTTGTTTCCGGCAAATGGAAAAGACTGGCTCTTTTGCCTGAAACGATTTACAGCGGAATTCTATCTATGGTATACTCTGTCTGTTAGTCATACTGTATATAGTAAAAACGAGGAGAGATCCCCCATGAAGAAACGGCTGTTCTTCTGCATCTGCATCGTCGTGTGCGCCATCCTTTCCTGCGCCTTCGCGCTGGCGGACGACCACGAGGTCAGGGTGATCCTTGACGGGCAGGACACCGGGTACATCACGGTGCCCGGGGACGTGATCGTGCTGACCGAAAAGAACGGCGAGAACGGGATCCGGTGTTCCGACGCCGGCGGCGGCGACCTGTCCGTGAGCCTGGACAGCTATGAATTCTTCCACGGCGGCGGAAAGACCGGCCTGCATGAGGCGGAAGCGGACGACCGGATCGTGATCGTCGAGCTGGAGCAGACCGACGTGGTCACCGGCGCGGCGGGGGAATCCGTTTCGGTCATCGCCCCGCGGATCCGGACCGGCAGGCTGAAGAGCGGCAACACGAACAGCCTGACGCTTTCCGCCTTTGAGCTGAAGGGTTCCGGCAACGAAGAGGAACAGGTCTCCCGGGAAGTCTGGGAGGAATACAACCGGTACATCAAGGATCTGCATATTCATTTCAGCGCCGGGGGAGCGGCCAACAAAGACTATACCAAGCAGTTCAGCGTGGAGGGCTCCACCGCCCACCTGAAGGCGGAGGCCAAGGGCGACCTGATCCTCGGGTTCGACGTGGATATCGACCGGGACCAGTCGATCTGGTGGGACCATTACACCATCGATTCCAAGGTGCTCGTGGACATGAAGAGCCTGACCATCGAGTCGGAATCCGACGGCGTGGAGCTCGCGGTCCCGCTGCCGGCGATCGTGCTGACCATGGGCGTGGAGCTGCCGGTTTCGATCGTCATCAAGGCGGAGCACGCGGGCAAGCTGGGCGTCTCTTTCCAGCGGGGCTTCACCCTGCACATGGAGTTTGACGTGGGCCTGTGCAAGCCGGATTTCACCGAGAGCCATGCGGCGATCGGCGGGGACGTCACGCTCATCGGCGAGAACGAGCTGTCGGTCTTTGTCGGCCTGGAGAGCGGCCTGATGCTGGACCTGTTCGAGCTCATCGAGGCCGGGATCGCCTTTGACGCGGGCTTTGTGTTTGACAATACCTGGTACCACGGCCACTTCTTCATCAACGACCTGGAGGACAAGACGGCATACCACGCCTGCGACCAGTGCTACTACCTGGAGATCTCGCCGGCCGTGGGGCCGCTGGCGCTGAAAATGGTCGTGCTCAAGGTCTTTTCCCGGGAGTTGGCGCTGATGCCCCAGCAGAAGTTTGACCCGGTCTATACCTATCACCACAGCGACACCTATACGGAAGAGAAGGGGAACGGCAAATGTCCCCTGCTGGCCTACAGGCTGGACGTGTCGGTGCTGGACGAAAAGGGGAACCCCATCAGCGGCGCCACGGTCAGCTATGATCCGCCGGAGGAATACCATTTCAGCCAGGTCTATTCCGGCACCACGGGCACGGACGGGAAATGCACGCTCTACCTGCCGGCTGTGAAGACGGGCACGACGACCCCGTACACGGCGAAGCTGACCGCAATTATCCAGGATCCAATCGATCCGAAGGCCTGGCTGACCGCCGAGGCGGACGTGACCGGCAAGGCAGCCATCCAGGCGGTGAAACTGGTGATCAACACGAAGTCCTGCGCGGTCACGTTCAGGGATCCCGGCTCCGGCACCGTGACGAACATGCCCGGGACCATCCTCTTCCATCCGGACAAGGGCCCGGTCAACATCCCGGACGACATTCCGGAGAAGACCGGCGTGGCCTTTACCGGCTGGAACACCAAAACCGACGGGACCGGCGTGAGCGTGGCGCCCGGAAGCAGCTATACAGCCAAGGAGGACGTGACGCTCTACGCCCAGTGGGAGATACTGGGCAGAAACTACATCGTCCAGTACAACGCCAACGGTGGCACCTACGCGCCGGAGAGCCAGCTCTTCCGGTACGGCACCGACGGCCGGCTGACCGACGAGCCGGCCAGGTGGGATGAAAAACATACCTTTATCGGCTGGGCGTACACGGACGACGCCCTCGTGCCGGATTTCCCGGCAGGCCGGGAAAACGTGATCCCGTGTCCCGAGGAACAGTTATTCGTCACGCTCTACGCCATGTGGGGCTTCGATCCCGTGATCCCGCCGGTCCGGATCCACTTTGACATGAACGGCGGTCCGGACGACCGGGCGCCTTCCGACCAGTGGATTGAACCGGGCTCCTGGCTGACGATCCCCACCGGGCGGAACTGGTGGGACGAGATCCACCGCCTGAAGGGATGGAGCACGGATCCCAAGGCCGAAAAGCCGGACTACTTCTCCGGCCGGAGCTATTACTTTACCGAAAACACCACCTTCTACGCCGTCTGGGAAAAGCTCCCTGTCTGCACGCTGAGCTTTGCCGACGCGGCGGGGAACGATACGGCCAATATGCCGGAGAGCATTCTCTTCGCCCCGGACGTATCCCCCCGGGTCACCGTGCCGGATACGATCCCCCGGAAGTCCGGCCGGCACTTCATCGGCTGGAACACCGAACCGGACGGATCGGGCACGGAGGTCCAGCCGGGCGCCGTGATCCTGCTGTACGGGGATACGACGCTCTATGCCCAGTGGGAAGTGATCGGCAGCATGTGGATGGTGTCCTTCAACGCCAACGGCGGCGAAAAGGCGCCGCGTCCGCAGATGTGCCCCGGCGGGCAGGACATGACCCTCACGACCCAGGAGGCGGTCTGGACAAACCACCGGTTCCTGGGCTGGAGCCGGAGCCCGGACGCCGACACGCCGGAATACCCGGCCGGCAGGACCAGCGTGATTTCCTATGCGGAGGGAAAGGGCGGCCTCGTCCTGTACGCGGTATGGGGTTTTGACCCCGTGGACAGGCCGGCGCACCTGACCTATGACATGAACGGCGGTCCGGAGGCGCAGAAACCCGCGGGCCGGTGGGTGCCGGCGGGCAGCTGGACGGTCCTGGACAGCGCGGCGCCGGTATGGGACGGCCAGCACCGCTTCCTGGGCTGGAGCAGGGACGCCGGCGCGAAACGGCCGGAATACGGCCCCGGGGATACGGCGCATGTGGACGGCGACACCGTCCTTTACGCCGTATGGAACGTTTCCTACCGCATCACGGAGGGCAACGGCGCCACCTGGTACAGGAAATCCGGCAAAGGCCTCCGTTTCACCGCCGACGGCAGCCTCCGCTATTTCCGCTTCCTGCGGATCGACGGGCAGACGGTGCCCGAGGGGGACTACGATCTTTCCTCCGGCAGCACGGTGGCGGTCCTGAAAAAGGCATACCTGGGCAGCCTGGCCGACGGAACCCACAGCATCAGCTTCGTTTATTCGGACGGAACGGCGGACGGCACCTTCACCGTGACCCGGAAACTGCCGCCCACCGGAGACCGGGACAATCCCGTGCTCTGGGCCGGGATGATCCTGCTTGCCCTGGCGCTCCTCGGGGCGGAACGCCGCCTGTTCCGCGGCCGGAACCGCTGACGGCAGCCCGAAACTTGTTTTGAACGGATGAAAATGATAAAATAAGATTCTACCGCACGGAAAAAAAGAGGGGAGGCGCGCCCGGATGAGCAAAACGAAAGACCGGATCCGGGAGAGCAATCTCCGTTATAAACAATCCCTGGGCCAGAACTTCCTCTATGACGAAAACCTGCTGGCGGAGCTGACCGCGGAAGCCGGGGTCACCAAAGACGAGGACGTGCTGGAGATCGGCCCGGGCTGCGGCAGCCTGACCAGACACCTGTGCGACGCCGCGAACCGGGTGCTGGCGGTGGAGCTGGACGAGCGGCTGATTCCGCTGCTGCAGGCGTTCCTGGACGAGAAAAAGAACCTGACCGTGGTGCAGGGCGACGTGATGGCCCTGAACCTGGGGGAGGTCACCAAAGACCTGAAAAAACCTTTCGCCGTGGTGGCGAACATTCCGTACTATATCACCACCCCGCTGATCAAGCTGCTGCTGACCGGAGGCCTGCCGGTCAGCCGGCTGGCCCTCATGGTCCAGCAGGAGGTGGCGGACAAGATCCTGGCTTCTCCCGGGGAGGAGGGCTGGGGCCCGCTGTCCATTCTCTGCCAGGTCCTGTGCGAACCGCGGCTCGCCGTCCGCGTACCGGCGGAGATGTTCACGCCCCCGCCGAAGGTGGACAGCGCCTTTGTGGTGCTGCCCCTGCGGGAAACGCCCGCCGTGGAGGTCAGGAACCGGGAAATGTTCTTCCGGGTGGCCAACGCGGCCTTCGCCATGCGGCGCAAAACGATGCTGAACAACCTCTGCGCCACCTTCCGCACGGAACGGGCCCGGGCCGCCGGCTGGATGGAAGCCGCGGGGCTGGATGAAAAGGTCAGGGGCGAACGGCTGACGCTGGAGGAGCTGGCCAGGCTCGCCGACGTGGTCACGGAAGGAGTAACCGAATGAGCATCGCAAAGTTTACCCGTGTATCCGGGGCCCAGTACGCTGAGGCCATGCAGGGGCAGGACTGCCTCCCGCTGGAGGAAATCCCCCTGCCGAAACGCGCCACCGCCGGCAGCGCAGGATACGATTTCGTATCCCCGCTGGAGGTCACGGTGCCCGCGGGCGGATCGGCGCTGATCCCCACTGGGATCCGGGCGGAGATGGAGCCCGGCTGGGTGCTGATGCTCTTTCCCCGCAGTTCGCTGGGCTTCCGCCACGCGCTGCGGCTGAGCAACACCGTCGGGGTGATCGACAGCGACTACGCCTTCGCGAAGAACGAAGGGCATATTATGGTAAAACTGCGCAACCCGCTGGCCGAAGCGGTAACCATCGACCGGGGCGAGCGCTTCTGCCAGGGCGTATTCCTGCCCTACGGAACCGCCGAGGAAGATGAGGGCGCGCTGGCGCAGCGTTCCGGCGGAATGGGTTCGACGGGGCGTTAAAGGTGGAGGAGGGAACGGCATGGAACTGATCCGCGCAACGGAGCGGGACGTGGACGAACTGCTCGCGTTTTATCAGCATGTGGCGGATACCATGGAGGAAAAGGGCCTGCAGCAATGGCACTGGGGCCGCTATCCGAACGAGGAAATGATCCGTGAGGACATCGCCCTGGGCGACCTGTATTATATGCTGGAGGGGGACACCATCGCCGCGGCCGTGGTGCTCATGACCGGCCAGGAGAAGGAATACGACCGCCTGCAGTGGTCCTGCGGCGTCAAGCCGGGGATCTTCCACCGCCTGGCGGTGCATCCCGCCATGCAGGGCGCCGGCCTGGGCGGCCTGGTGCTGGACGACGTGCTCCAGCTGCTGCGCCGCAGCGGCTGCGACTGCGTGCGCTGCGACACGTCCGAAAAGAACCGCCACGCGATCCGCCTGTATGAGAAGCTCGGTTTCCGTCCCTGCGGCACCATGAAGTGGCCCGACGCGCCCGGACGGAACGTCTGCTTCGACAAACCGCTGAAGCGGGAAACGCCCCTGTGGCCGATCCCGATGGTCCCGGTTTTCCGGGACGGGAAGATGACCCCCTGGGGCGGCAGCCGCCTGAAGGAAATCTTCGGCAAGGAAACAAAGGACGACCGTACCGGTGAAAGCATGGAGGTCAGCTGCATTCCCGGCCTGGAAAGCCGGGACCGGCTCGGCCGGACGCTGCCGGAACTGGTCCGGGAATTCGGCGCGAAACTGGTGGGGGATTACGCGGACCAGCCCTTCCCGCTGCTGCTGAAGCTGATCGACGCGCGGGAAAAGCTGAGCGTGCAGGTGCACCCGAACGATACCTACGCCGCGGCCCGGGAGGACGGAAAGCTGGGCAAGAACGAGGCCTGGCTGGTGCTTGACACGCCGCCCAAAGGCGGGGAACTGGTCTACGGCATCCGCCCGGGCACGACCCTGCAGGAACTGGAAGAGGCCTGCAAAGCGGGCAGCGCCGTGGAAAAACTGCTGAACCGGGTGAAAGTGAACCCGGGAGACGTATGCTATATCCCCGCCGGCTGCGTACACTCGGTGGGCGAGGGCATCCTGCTCTATGAGATCCAGGAGACCTCGGACCTGACCTACCGCTTCTATGACTGGGACCGGACGGATGAAAAGGGAAAACGCCGGGAGCTGCACATCAGCAAGGCGCTGGACGTGACGGACCTGCGCTGCGCTCCGGTGCCGCTGCGGGTGGAAAAGTCCTTCGGCGTGAAGCGGGTGCTGTCGGAAGAACGCTTTACCCTGGACCTGATCCGCACGAACGGGATCGAAATGCTGCCCGCCGTGCACGGTTTCGGGATCCTGACCGTGACCGAAGGAGAAATGGAACTGCGCTTTGCCGGCGGCTCGGTGCGGATGAAGGCGGGGGATACCTGCCTGATCCCGTGCAGCAGCCCGGACCTGGCCCTGGTGGGCCCTGGCGCCGCGGCCCTGGCAATGCCCGTCTGAGGTATTTATGATCAAACATAACGTACAGGGAAATATCGACGGCGTCCGCGACGCGGTGCTCGCGCGGCTGGACAGCCTCTACAGCTATGAGCTGGAAGAAGGGGAATTCCTCCCCCGCGAGCTGATGAAGATGCTCGCGGAGGTTTCCTGCGCCCTGAACCGGGAGATCGCGGTCTATATCACCCGGGACGGGGAGATCGTGAACGTGGCCGTGGGAACGGACTGCGACGTGGAACTGACGGATTTCCGCCTGCGGCGGAACGCGAACCGGCTCAGCTGCGTGCGATGCGTGCATACCCATCCGGACGGCGACGGCCGCCTGAGCGACGTGGACCTGAGCGCCCTGAAGATCTTCCGCTACGACGCCATGACGGCGGTGGGCGTGAAGGACGGGGAGCCGGTATCGGTCCAGACCGCCTTCCTCGTGGAGAACACGGAGCTGCTGATCACTCCCCCGGCGCGGTGGTATAAGCTGCCGGAGGCGGAATGGCTCGCCCAGATCGAGGAGAGCGACCGGCTGGTGGGCCGGGAGGAGACCGCGGAGATGAAGGACGGCCGGGAGAAGGCCGTGCTCATGGGCATCGAGAGCGAGGAAAGCCTGGAAGAACTGGCCCGCCTGGCGGAGACCGCCGGGGCGGAGGTCGTGGGCTCTTTCCTGCAGCACCGGGACAAGCCGGACACCGCCATGTATATCGGCAAGGGCCGGGCGGAGGAACTGGCCCGGGAATGCCAGGCGCTGGAAGCGGACCTGTGCATCTTTGACGAAGAACTGACGGGCGTGCAGGTCCGGAACCTGGAGGAGGTCCTCCGGGTGAAGGTCATCGACCGCACCGCCCTGATCCTGGATATCTTTGCCGGCCGCGCTTCCAGCGCGGAGGGCAAGCTGCAGGTGGAACTGGCCCAGCTGCAGTACCGCAGCGCGCGGCTGATCGGCCAGGGCCTGGTGCTCAGCCGGCTGGCCGGCGGCATCGGCACAAGGGGCCCCGGCGAGAGCAAGCTGGAAATGAACCGGCGCCGCATCCGGGAGCGGATGACGGAGCTGAGGCGGCGGCTGGACGAGCTGGAAAAACAGCGGAGCATCCGCCGGAAGAACCGGGAGCGCAACGAGGTCCCCGTGGTGGCGCTGGTGGGCTACACCAACGCCGGCAAGAGCACCCTGCTCAACGCCCTGACCGGGTCCGACGTCTATGTGCAGGACCAGCTCTTCGCCACGCTGGACGCGGTGTCCCGCCGCATGGTGACGCCGGAGAACACGGAATACCTGCTGACGGATACCGTCGGCTTCATCCGCAAGCTGCCCCACACGCTGGTCAGCGCCTTCCGCTCCACGCTGGAGGAGGCGGTGCTGGCGGACGTGCTGGTGATCGTGTCCGACGGTTCCAGCAAAGAGATGTTCAGTCAGCACGACACCGTGGAGGAGGTGCTTGCCGAGCTGGGGGCCACGGAGCAGAAGCGCATCGAGGTCATCAACAAATGCGACGAGGGCGACCCTGATCCGGTGTTCCCCGGCGCGGTCCTGATCAGCGCGAAGACCGGGGAAGGCCTGGAGGACCTGAAACAGAAGATCGCCGAAGCCCTGCAGGCGTCCCACAAACCGGTCACCTTCCGGATCCCCTTCAGCCGCTACGGGCTGCTGTCGGAGATCCGCCCGCTGGGCCGGGTGCTCGCGGAAAACCATACCGACACCGGTACCGAGCTGACCCTGATGATTGCCTCGGAAGACGCGGAGAGGCTGATCAAAAAATACGGAACAGAGATCGTCGTTCACGAATAAAAGACCGGAAAAGAAAGGAAGAATACCATGAAACGACTGCTTGCATTGCTGCTGGCCCTGTGCCTGTGCTGCGCCTGCGCCCTGGCGGAGGAAACCGCGCCCGCGGAGGCGGACGCGTCCATGACGCTTCCCTCCCTGTGGCAGGACGGCCAGGCGCATCAGATCGAAAGGAAAACCTATCCGATGTACGCAGGTTCCCTGGAGAACGAGATGCCGGAGGAAATGCCCCTTTATTTTGTGGACGGCGTGCAGGACCTGCCCTGGATGGAACTGAACGACCTGGCGGGCCTGATGAATTTCATATGCTCCAACCGGAACAATTATCAGAATTATGCCATCACCGTGATCCCGGACCCGGAAAAACGGACCGTGATGTTCAGGCGGGAAAATGACAGCGTGGTCCTGTTCGACTTCGAAGGCGGGACGATCACCTGGGGGGATTATTACGCTTTCCGCCAGGGCGAGGGAGAGCTGTATCTCAACCTGCTGAACAATTTCCCGACGCAGGACAGCGAGGGCCGGCCCAATCTCCTGTCCGTGACCGGCAGCCGGGAACGCCACAGCCGCGTGATCACCCTGGACCTGAAGGGATACGGCGTTCCCATGCTGGACCGGGACGGCCTGTACCTGGTTCCGATGCAGACGCTGGCAACCTTCTTCCTGGCGCCTGATTCGCTGAGCCTGTATTTTAACCAGAACTGCATCATCCTCCATTCGCCCCAGGCGATGTCGGACAATTTCGATCTGTTCGCCACCATGATGTCCATGCAGGACGAGATCGAGGAGATGGCAGCGAAAGGCCTCTCCCAGGAGGAGATCATGGCCATGGTGGCGGCGTCAGTGCCAAAGACCATCGTCTCCGTTTATTTCGACGGGCCGAAAGGCGAGCGCAGCCTGGCCCTGTCGGATTACGGCCTGCACGAGCTGTGCCTGGAACTGGACAGTCTGTACGGCCTGAAGGATTCCCACGATATTGACAGTTTCATGACCTATTTTGCCGATATCGGCCTGCTGACCGATCTGATGAGCGCGGACCCGGCGGCGGCGGACGAGGCGGTGCGCCGTCTGGTCAAATACTGGCTGGACGACGGACATTCCGCTTACTACAGCAGGTCCTATCTCTCCGAACCGGGCAGCGAAGAGGCAGAGAGCGGTTATTCCGTTGCCTCCGGAAAACAGCTGCGGGAGAGCCTGTGGGAAATCCGCGGGAACCGTCCGGGAACCGAACAGGGATACAGTGAGATCGGCGATACGGCCTTTATCACCATGGACGCCTTCATGTATTTCGCTGAAGACCACTACGCGGCGGACGAGGCGGGAAAACCGAGCACCGACACCTTCGGAATGATCACGAAGGCCCACCGGCAGATCACCCGGGAAGGCAGCCCGATCAAAAATGTGGTGCTGGACCTGAGCGCCAACACCGGCGGCGCCGCGCCGGCCGCCGTGGCGCTGGTAAGCTGGTTCCTGGGAGACGCCCGGCTGTCCCTGAAGGATACCTTCGGCGGCGGGGAATCCACCGCGGAGTTCCGGGCGGACGTCAACCTGGACCGGGTCTTTGACGAACAGGATACCCTGGCCGGCCGGGGGCTGAACCTCTACTGCCTCATCTCGCCCGTGTCCTTCTCCTGCGGCAACCTGGTTCCCTGGGCGTTCAAGGCGGACGGCCGCGTGAAGCTGCTGGGCAGCGTCTCGGGCGGCGGAAGCTGCACCGTCTGGCCCATGGCCACGGCCTGGGGCACTTCCTACGCAATCTCCGGGCCCACCCGCCTCTCCTTCATGAAGAACGGTGCCTATTACGACATCGACCGGGGCGTGGAGCCGGACTACGTGATCAGCTCCTTTGAACGCTATTATGACCGGGAAGCGCTGATCGAATTTATCCACAGCCTGTACTGATTTGCATTTCCCTTCGGTTTCCTGTATAATTACATCAACAAACCGACAACTGAAAGGAAGGTAACTGCCGCAATGAAAAAACTCATTTCAATGCTGCTCGCCCTCATTCTCATCCTGACGACGATGACCTTCGTTACGACTGCCTCCGCGCAGTGCAGCGAGATGTACGTGGTTTCGAAGAACGGCAAGGGGGTCCACGTCCGCGCCGGCCCCAGCAAGTCCGCCGAAATCCTCAGGACGGTTGACTACGGCGAAACGGTGCTGGTGGACTGGTCCTACGCCGGAAATGACGGCTGGTCCCGCCTGGTGTGGGGAAGCTACGGCGACGCCTACATCATGACCCAGTTCCTGTCGAACACAAAGCCCGGCCCGAAGCCCACGCCTGATCCCGCGGAGCAGGAACAGAAGGCGGAGCAGGAAAAGCTCAAGAAAGAACAGAAATCCGAGAGAACGGTGGATCCCTACTACATTATTACGCAGCCCACCCGTACCTCCGGCTGGGTGAACTTCCGCACCGGCCCCTCCAAGACGACCACCAGGATCCGCACCTTTGCCGGCGGGCAGGAACTGCTCGTCGTCGCGGAAACCGACGGCTGGTTTAAGGCCCTGGATCCGGATACGGGCAGGGAAGGCTACCTCAGCAAATCCTATGCCATCAAGTCCGATAAAACGATCGCCACCGAAACCGGCGACGGAACGGAAAAACTCGGCAGCCTGAGCGTCAACGGCGAGTTCGACCTGACCTGCCGCCTGCCGGAAGGCTACAAGCTCCAGGTGGTCAATACCCGGGGAGAAAAGATCGTCGCTTCCGTGCTGTCCGACGACATCACCAAGCCCGAGATGTACCTGTCGATCGCCTACGACGATACCTACAGCGACGTGGAGCGGATGAACGACCTGAGCGCGGATGACCTGAAGATCCTGGAAGAGAGCTTCAGCGATATGAACGACGTCGAGATCTCCTACAGCGAGACCGGCCACGGCACCAAGCTGCTGATCGCCCGCGAAGTGGGATCCGATACGGACTTCGTGGATATCCTGGCCATCTACAGGGGATACTTCATCGAGTTCAACATGACGCCCAACCCCAAGGTGGCGGACCAGAAGCTGACCGACGAACAGGTCAAAATGTGCATCGACTTCCTGACCGACGTGGACTTCAACATTCCCGACGGCAAGTCGGACGGCTGAGCGCAAACCCAACGGAACAAGGCCCTGCAGGCGACTGCAGGGCCTTTGCTGGAAACAGGGGGAAAGGAAAGCATGAGCTATACGCAGGAAACAATCCATGGCATCGTTGAGGCCCAGCGGGCATATTTCCGCAGCGGGGAAACCCTGGACACCGCCTGGCGGACCGCCCAGCTGAAAAAACTCAGGCAGGCCGTCCTGGACCGGGAGGACCTGCTCTGCGACGCCCTGCACGAGGACCTGGGCCGGAGCAGGACCGAGGCCTTCCTCTGCGACATCGGCCCGGTCATCGCGGAGACCAACGAGATCATCCGGGGACTGAAAAAATGGGCGAGGCCGGAAAGGCATTTCAGCGGGCTCATGTGCTTCCCGAGCACGAAGACCACGGTGTACAAGCTGCCCTACGGCGTATCGCTGATCATCAGCCCCTTCAATTTCCCGATCCTGCTGACCCTGGGCGTGCTGGCGGCCAGCATCGCCGGCGGGAACACGGCCGTGATCAAGACCAGCTCCAAGTCGGAAGCCTGCACGAGGGCGCTGAAGCAGCTGATCGAAGAGACCTTCCCTGGACACTACGTGACCCTGATCGACGGCGGCCACGACGTGGCGGATATGTGCCTGGCGGAGCGGTTCGACAAGATCTTCTATACCGGTTCCCCGGCCGTGGCGAAGCATGTGCTGGAGCAGGCCTCCCGCCACCTGACCTCCGTGGCGCTGGAGCTGGGCGGGGAGACCGGCAACTGGTGCGTGGTCCGGAAGGACGCGGATATCCGGGACGCCGCCCGGAAGATCGCTTTCTTCAAGCTTTGCAACGCCGGGCAGGTCTGCATCAACATCAACCAGGTCGCCGTGGCGGAGGAGGTCGCGGAGCCGTTCAACGAGGCCCTGAAGGCGGAGTTCGTCCGCCAGATCGGCGAAAAACCGGAACAGAATCCGGAATATCCGAAGCTGATCACCGAAAAGGCCTTCGACAAGTGCGAACGGCTGACCGCGGAATACAAAGACCGGGTGATCTTCGGCGGCACCGGGGACCGGGAGGCCCGGCGCTTCGTCCCGACGGTGATTTATCCCGTCCGGTTTGACGAGGACATCGTGCAGCACGAGCTGTTCTGCCCGCTGCTGCCTGTCGTTCCCTACAAAGACGCGGAGATCGACAGCGTCATGAAGCTCATCGCGGAGCGGGAGCATCCGCTGAGCATGTATATCTTTACATCCGATAAGAAATGGGCAGACCGCGTCATGGCTGCCCAGCAGTACGGCGGCGGCTGCATCAACGAGGTCTGCATCCATATGATGGTCCGGGGCGTGCCCTTCAACGGCACCGGCCATTCCGGCATGGGCGCCTATCACGGGGAGTGGGGTTTCCGGGAGTTTACCCATCCCTCCACCGTGCTGACCGGCCGGACCCGGTTCAACCTGCCCCTGCGGGAGCATCCCTATTCCGGAAAGGCGGGGGAAAGAAAGCTGAAACTGCTCCGGATGTTTGAGCGGTAACAAAAAACCCGGGAGCCTGTGCAAAGGCTCCCGGGTTTTTTAACGGTTTCAGATGGCCAGGCTGTCGATCAGGAAGACCAGGTCCGCCAGGTGCTCCGCCGCGTGGCGGATCTGGAGCTCTTTGAGCTCGGTGCGGATGTCCGCCTGTTCGATGACCAGGATCTTCAGGAACCGCAGCCAGCCGGCGGCCTGGATCTTCAGCATCGCTGCGTTCCGGGCCTCCTCGTCCATGTCCTGCAGGTAGTATTCCAGCGTTCCCCAGAAGATCCTCCGGCAGGTTTGATCGTCGATCCCCAGGAAGCGGAGGCTGTCCTCCGGGTCGTCCTCGTTGAAGGCGATATAGGGCGCAAACATGCCGGCAAAGTCAAACACGGCGTTGCCGAAGGAGAGGTGGTCCATGTCGATGAGGATCATCTCGCCCTGGGAGACCATGACGTTCTTCAGGTGCATGTCCCCGTGGATCATGTGTTTGGTGTCCGGCAGCTTTTCCAGCAGCTCCCGCATCCGTTCCGCCACCGGCGGATCCAGCCGGGGAGCGATCTGCTCCAGGTAGCCCAGATAGCTGTCCTTCACGTTCTTCAGGCGCCCGTCCGGTGCTTCCAGGCTGTGCAGCTGTTTCAGCAGCGCCGCGTATTTCGGGAGCAGTTCATCCAGCACCGAGGGATCATTTTTGACCAGGCTGTTGCAGTTCTGGGCGTCGATCAGTTCGAACACCATGCCGTACTGGTCCCCGACCTGGACGACATCAAAAGGGATCGCCGTGGGGATACCGTTCATGAACGCCTGTTTTGCGTTGCCCAGTTCCTTTTCGATCCCCGGCAGGGAATTGCGGCCGTCCCGGAACACCTTGACCACGGTATCCCCGTTCAGCCGGTATACCGTTCCGAAGGCGCCGTTGCCGATGATTTCGCAGCCGTCGACGGAGAGGGGCCGCGGTTTCCTGCGGACCGTCATCAGGTGCGTCATCCCTGTCATGTCGAGCACGTCATAGACTTCAGCGGAGGCGTTCCGGAGCGTCAGCCCGCCGGGCAGTTCCTTCCGCAGGCCCAGCAGCACACGGATTCCGGAGCTGGAGATGTATTCGAGCCTGTCCAGGTCCAGGCACAGGCTGTATCCCGGGTACTGCCTTACGCATTCCCGGATCTCCTCTCCCATGTCCGCGGAACGGGTTGAATCCATTCTCCCTTCCGGAACGATCACCAGCGTATTTCCCTCTGTATAATGATCCATTCAGCCATATCCTTCCTATTCAATTGGTACTGTTTCCTTTTCTGAATCATACCATATCCGGAGGAGGCCTGTCCAGAAACACAAGAAAAGCAGTTTTCTCTTCCAAAAACTGCTATGATAATTCCGGCAGCTATTCCGAATGATGAATTCTGAATTATGAATTGGAGGAAAAACAGATGTCCCGCATTGAGACCCGCTGCGTCCAGGGCGGTTATACCCCGAAGAACGGTGAACCGCGCCAGATCCCGATCATCCAGTCCACGACCTTCAAATACGACACCAGCGAGGATATGGGCAAGCTGTTTGACCTGGAAGCCTCCGGTTATTTCTATACCCGCCTGCAGAACCCCACCAACGACCATGTGGCCGCGCGGATCTGCGAGCTGGAAGGCGGCACCGCCGCGATGCTGACCTCTTCCGGCCAGGCGGCCAACTTCTACGCCGTCTTCAACATCGCCAACGCCGGGGACCATGTGGTTGCCTGCTCCGCCATCTACGGCGGCACCTACAACCTGTTCGCCGTGACGATGAAAAAGATGGGCATCGACTTCACCTTCGTCAGCCCGGACTGCACCGCCCAGGAACTGGACGCCGCTTTCCGGCCGAATACAAAAGCCCTCTTCGGCGAGACCATCGCGAACCCCGCCCTGTGCGTGCTGGATATCGAGATGTTTGCCAAGGCCGCGCACCGGCACGGCGTGCCGCTGATCGTGGACAATACCTTTGCCACGCCGATCAACTGCCGGCCCATTGAGTGGGGCGCCGACATCGTGACCCATTCCACCACCAAGTACATGGACGGCCACGGCAGCGGCGTGGGCGGCGCCATCGTGGACAGCGGCCGTTTCAACTGGAACAGGTATGCCGAAAAGTTCCCGGGCCTCACCACGCCGGACGAGAGCTATCACGGGATCACCTATACCGAGCGTTTCGGCCTGGAAGGCGCTTTCATCACCAAGGCAACCGCCCAGCTGATGCGCGACTTCGGCTCCATCCAGAGCCCCCAGAACGCGTTCCTGCTGGGCCTGGGCCTGGAGAGCCTGCATGTGCGCATGCAGCGCCACTGCGAGAACGGCCAGGCCGTCGCGGAATTCCTGGCCGGCCATGAGAAGGTCGCCTGGGTGAAATACTGCGGCCTGCCGGGGGACAAGTACTACGAGCGCGGACAGAAGTACCTGCCCAAGGGTTCCTGCGGCGTGGTTTCCTTCGGCGTGAAGGGCGGACGCAAGGCCGCCGAAGCCTTCATGAAGCACCTGAAGATCGCCGCCATCGAGACCCACGTGGCTGACGCCCGCAGCTGCTGCCTGCATCCTGCCAGCGCCACCCACCGCCAGATGAGCGACGAGGAACTCCTTGCCGCGGGCGTCTCCCCGGACCTGGTCCGGCTGAGCGTCGGCCTGGAAAGCAAAGAAGACCTGATCGAGGATCTCGACCAGGCCTTGCGCGCAATCTGATATGACGATCTGAAAAATGAGGCGGAGCGATCCGCCTCATTTCTTTTATTCTTCCCTGTTTCCCGCAACCCGGTTCCGCAGCGAGAGCAGGTGGTCCGAGGGCAGGCAGCCGATCTCCTGCTGGAAGGCGCGGCGGAAGGTGCGCATGTTGGTATAGCCGCAGGCGTCGCAGATATCGGTCAGGGTCAGGTTCGGGTCCCGCATCAGCAGGCGTGCTTTCTCGATCCGGATCGCGTTGATGAAGCGGCGGAAGTTGGTGTGCATCCGCTCCGAGAAGAAATGGGACAGGTGGGAGGCGCTGATGCCCAGGGCATGGGAAGCGCTCTCCAGGGTGATCTCCTCAAAGGCATGCTCAGAGATATAGCTGATGATCCGGTGGCCCAGGTCCCGCTCGCTGTAGTCGTAGACCGGGCGGTAGGTGAGGCTGTGGAGGACGCAGGCCAGCAGCACATGCAGATAGGCGACGCACATGGGCAGGTTTTCGTCCATGTTCAGTACCCCCAGGCGCTCCACGGCAAAGCGCTGGTCCAGGCTGCTCTTTTCCGCGGGCAGCTTCGGGTTTTCCGGCTGCAGGCCATGGAAGGTGCCGGCGTATTCCGGGATCACGTCCGGCGGAAAGATGGCGATGACGCCCTTGGAGTCTTCGCTCAGCCGGTCAAAACTGTGGGGAACCAGGGGAAAGATCACCGCCGCGTCCCCGGGGGTGAGATGGTACTGTACCTCGTCAATCGTGAGATCGGCAAAGCCGCGCGTTATGACGAGCACTTCCGCCATGGTGTGCACATGGGCCGCAACGGGATAATCGGTCATCCCGCCGATAAAAAGCCCTTCCGGGCGCTGTTCGTAAAATGAATTCATGGGATTCCGCCTCCGCTGCCCCGGAGGATTTTTGTCCTTCCGGGGCAAAGAATACCGGTGCTTTCTGTCCTATTGTAAACCAAATCAAACAAAATGCCAATAATTTTCAACTATTGAATTGCGATTTTTGTCCCATCAACAACCCCAAAAGGTGTTGTGGGCTTTTTGAACGGATGCTAAACTATATACGTTTCGAATTGCAAAAAAAGTGAAAATGCAAATAAGTGAAAAACTGAAAGCAGGAGGTGAAACCGATGGAGCGGGAGTGGAAACGGGCGCGCAGACTGGGCCCGAAACAGCGGCGTTCCTATATGGAATTCCTGTATATCCTGCCTTTCATCCTGCTCGTGGCGGCCATGTCCTATTTCCCGCTGTACGGCTGGAGATACGCTTTCCACGATTATGAACCGCCGTTCCCGATCACGCCGGAGAATTTCGTCGGCCTGAAGTGGTTCAACTACATCATCTCCAAACCCGCCCGGGTCAGGGACGTCCTGCGGGTGCTGCGAAACACCTTCGCCATGAGCGGCATTTCCCTGCTGTTCTCCTGGTTCCCGATGATCTTCGCGGTGTTCCTCAATGAGATCAAGTGCAGGCCCTACCGGAAATTCGTCCAGACGGCGACCACGCTGCCGAACTTCATTTCCTGGGTGCTTGTGTTCTCCATCGCGTTCAACGTGTTCAGTTCCACCGGCGCGGTCAACACGGTGCTGATGGACCTGGGACTCATCCAGGAGCCCATCGCGTTCCTGAAATCCTCGGAGCACGTCTGGTTCCGGATGTGGCTGTGGCTGACCTGGAAGAATGCCGGCTGGGCCGCGATCATGTACCTGGCTGCCATCTCCGGCATCGACGAGCAGATGATCGAAGCGGCCAAGGTGGACGGCGCCACCCGGATGCAGATCATCTGGCGGATCACGATCCCCAGCATCCTGCCCACGTTCTTCGTCATCGTCATGCTGAACATCGCCAGCTTCCTGAACAACGGCATGGAACAGTACTACGTATTCCAGAACAACTTCAACAAGGAATACATCGAAGTGCTGGACCTGTATGTGTACAACATCGCCCACCAGGGCACGGGCAACTATCCGCTGTCCACGGCGATCAGTATGCTCAAGAGCATCGTCAGTATCGGCCTGCTGGCCGGCGCCAACGGCCTTTCCAAGCTGATCCGCGGAGAGAGCTTTATCTGATACGGAGGAGGTGAATCGCTTTGACCGCTCATATACAACCCCGGAAACGCCATGCCCATCGCAGTTTCGGCGACCAGCTGATCAACGTGATTACCTACATCGTATACGCGTTTTTCACCTTCGTCTGCCTCTATCCGTTCTATTACCTGATCATCAACTCCATCAGCGCGAACAACCTGAGCGAGCGCGGCAAGGTCATCTTCTGGCCCCTGGAGATCCACTTTACCAACTACAAGAACCTGTCCACGATCCCGGGCCTGACGGACGCCGCGCTCATGTCTGTCCTCCGTACCGTGGTCGGCACGGTCATGACCGTCCTGATCGCCGCTTTCCTGGGCTACATGTTCACCCGCCAGACGCTGTGGAAAAGGAAGTTCTGGTACCGGTTCGTGGCGATCACCATGTACTTCAACGCCGGTATCATCCCCTGGTACCTGGCCATGAAGACCATCGGCCTGACCAACAACTTCTGGGGATACATTTTCCCGACGGTGGTCCAGCCGTTCTACATCATCCTGTGCAAGACCTACTGCGAATCAGTGCCCCAGGCGCTGCAGGACGCGGCGGAAATTGACGGCGCCGGCACGCTGAGGATATTCTTCCGGATCATGCTGCCGGTCATCAAACCGATCCTGGCGACCATCGCGATTTTCGCGGCGGTCAACCAGTGGAACGCATTCCAGGATACGCTGCTCCTGATGCGGGACAAGCGTCTCTATACGCTGCAGTACGTGCTGTATCAGTACATCACCCAGGCCAGCAGCATCAAGATCAGCAGCAGCACGACCACCACGGATATCGCCGGCGCACTGGCGACCGCCGCCACTGCTACGTCCATCCGCATGACCGTTACGGTCGTGGTTGTGATTCCCGTCATGATGATCTATCCGTTCTTCCAGCGGTTCTTCACGAAAGGCATCATGATTGGCGCTGTTAAAGGCTGACGCCGTTCACAGCACCAGTCTGATTGCGGATACCGGGAGGGCGCACCCTCCCGGAATAGGAGCCAAACGCTGTGAACCCCGTGGCACAGTTGCCACGACGACTGTGGAATAAAGGCAAGGATGCCTTTATCATAAAAAAAAGGAGGACTCTAGTATGAAACGGTTTCTGTCTGTTCTGCTGACGCTGACTCTGCTTCTGGGCATGGTCACCATCAGCGCGATGGCTGAGGGCGAAGCCCCCATCACCATCACTGTCTACGATGCAGCGGCCAACTATCATGGCATCCAGAAGGGCTGGTTCGCCAAGGTTGTGAAGGATCGCTTCAACATCGAACTGGACATCATCGCCCCGCAGGTTGCCGGTCAGGAAATTTACGCGACCCGCGCTGAAGAAGGCGACCTGGGCGACCTGATCATCGTCGACAAGAGCGAATTCCCGAACCTGGTGCAGGCCGGTCTCGTCCGCGAGATCCCTGAGATCACCGAGAGCGCGAACCTCATGAAGTTCAAGGCTCAGATCGATCACTACAACAAGGAACTGACCGGTGAAGAAGGCAAGTACTACGGCATTCCTTCCGAAATGACCGATACTTCTCCCTCTTCCCTGACTGACGACGTGGTTCCGGACAGCCCCCAGATCCGCTGGGACCTGTACAAGGCCATCGGCACTCCTGAGATCAAGAGCCTGGACGATTTCGTTGACGTGCTGGCCCAGATCCATGAAGTCCACCAGACCACCGACGCCGGCGATCCCTGCTACGCTGTGACCCTGTGGGCTGACTGGGACAACAACGACGACATGTCCGGTCCCGCCAACGTGACCCACATCACCACCTGGTACGGTGAAAAGATGAAGCGCAGCGCCCTGCTGCAGGCTGACGGCGAGACCTTCCTGAAGGTCTATGACCGCAACGGCGCCTACTACAAGGCTGCCCGTTTCCTGAACAAGCTGAACCAGAAGGGCCTGGTAGATCCGGACTCTGGTTCCCAGGACTGGACCTCTGTCATGAACAAGTGGATCAACGGCCAGGCTGACCTGCTCTGGTACAACTGGTCCACCGGTTTCACCAACAACAACAAGGACGCGGACGGCGTGCCGCTCAAGTCCAAGGGCCAGACCTACTTCTTCGTCCCGATCACCGATTCCAAGTACTACGCTGAATCCGACGCCTACTACGGAACCAACCGTATGTTCGGCGTGGGCTCCAAGGTCGAAGGCGAGAAGTACGACATCCTCATGAAGTTCCTCGATTGGTACGCCAGCCCCGAAGGCATGACCTTCCAGCATGTCGGTATCGAAGGCCTGAACTACACCGTGAACGAAGACGGCACCTTCTCCGTGCTGCATGACGACGCCCTGTCCGCCAACCTGCCGGTTCCGGATGAATACGTCGGCGAAGACGGCGTTGTGGGCTACAGCGACGGCAACAACGCGATCAACCAGTGGATCGGCGCTTCCATCTGCGTGAACGAACTCACCGGCGAGCGTTTCCCGATGAAGTTCTGGGCTTCCTACAAGGCCAAGGAAAAGGAAGAAGACCTGACCAAGACCGAGTGGCAGGAGCACTTCGGCGCTGAGAACGCTGTGGACTACATGCTGAAGAACGGCATGCTCGAGCCCAGCCCCAACGTCGGCTATGCCGCTCCCAAGGATGAAGGCGAGATCAAGTCCCTGCGTCCCGAGATCAACGGCAAGCTCTGCGAATACACCTGGAAGGCGATCTTCGCGAAGGACGATGCTGAATTCGAAGCGCTGTGGGATGAAATGATCGAAGTGCTGGACGGCTTTGATTATGACAAGCTGTACGAGAACGATGTGGCTGCCTACACCGTTGAAGTCAACATGAAGAAAGAAGCTCTCGGCAAATAATAATCCAGGTCCAACCCCTTTGGGGGCGCTCCTCGCGGGAGCGCCCCCGCTTCATTCAAAAGGAACAATGGGAAAAAATGTCTGAAAAAAGACAGTAAAGGAGAACAGGGATGAAAGCTCTTTCCGCTTTACTGCCGGACGGCAGGATGTTTGAGTTCTGGGAGAAAGAGACCGTATGGACGCGGGAGCTTCACGTCAGCGCGTCCGATCCCGCAGCGTCGGACGACAATGACGGCAGCGCGGCGCGGCCCTTCAGGACCATCGGCCGGGCGGCGGTGGAAGCGGACCCGGGCACCCGGGTGCTGATCCACGGGGGCCTGTACCGGGAATGCGTAAAGCCGGCCCGGGGCGGCACGGATCCGGAGCATATGATCTCCTATGAAGCCTTCGGCGACGGCGACGCGGTCATCAGCGCCTCGGAGGAGGTGACGGCGTTCATCCCCAGCGAAGGATGGAACCTGTTCCGCTTTCCGGGCATGAAGCCCGCGGAGGACGCCCGTATCTGGGAATACGACCTGGATCCGGACCTCTTCCGGGGTTACAATCCGTTCTGCGCGGTGAACATCCTGCATGACAGGCTGTTCATCGAATATGACAAGACGGATATGACCACCTACCTGAACCGGCGGGGCTGCGTCTTCTGTGACGGAAAGCCGCTGAAACAGGTGCCGCTGTACAACGGCCTGGGCAGGGAGGACAACACCTACTGGGTGGAGGCCAACGGCCAGAAGGTTCATTTCCGGCTGGAGAACGACGAGGACCCGAAGGACCATCGGATCGAGGTGACCGTGCGGGAGCAGTGCTTCGCGCCGGATCAGGAATTCCTGAACTATATCCGGGTCAAGGGCCTGGTCTGCGAGCACGCCGCCACCGGCGCGCCGGTGCCCCAACGGGGCGCGATTTCCGCCCATCGGGGACACCACTGGATCATCGAGGACTGCACCGTTTACTGGACCAACGGCGTGGCGATCGACGTCGGCAACGAGTGCTGGCACCACACCCACCGGAAGGACGAGATTATCGGATACAGCGTGATCCGGAACTGCACCATCCAGGACGCGGGCGTCTGCGGCATTGCGGGCATGTTCGCGGAGAAAATGCTCATCGAGGGCAACGTCATCGAGGGCACCGGCTGGCAGAAGATGGAGCTGAGCTGGGAGGCCGGCGCCATCAAGCTGCACAACAGCGTGGACGCCCTGTTCCGTAACAATATCTTCCGGAACACCCTGCGGGCGGATCATCTGTGGCTGGACTGCGGCAACATCAACAACCGGATTACGGGGAACCTGTTCATCAACGGCATC
This sequence comes from uncultured Clostridia bacterium, assembly GCA_946414315.1. Lineage (GTDB taxonomy): Bacteria > Bacillota > Clostridia > Christensenellales > Aristaeellaceae > Aristaeella. The sequence continues at coordinate 67,114 of CAMKNZ010000007.1, read as the reverse complement.
GAACAGCGGGAAGCGATCTTCATCGAGTGCACCCGGGAAGGCATCAACCTGATCGACAACAACGTCATCTGGAACGTGGAGGGCCGGTTCGATCCGGCGAAGGTACCGGTGGAGCCGGGCTCCTCCGGCTGGTACAAACTCCGGGAGCATGACGTGGTGAACGGCTACGGCGTCTACGGGGAAGGCACGGACCGGCTGCGGATCGTGCATAACCTGATCGGCAGGTGCCGCCACAGCGGGTATTACCTCAAGCCCGTACCCTTCCGGATGCACGGGATGATGCGGGGAGGCACGTCCCGGGACGCCCGGATCATCAACAATATCTTCTACGACTGCGGTGAGGCGGCCATCGATTTCCCGACCCGGGACAACACGGCGGAGGGGAACCTGTATGTGCGCATGCAGGGCGGCTATCTGCGGGTCATGTATCCCGAACCGGAAGTCTGCCTGGATCTGCCCTCCTGGCAGGAGTTCTGCGGCTTCGACAAGGAAGGCCAGAACGGATGGTTTGACATCGACGTGGACGAGGAGACCGGAAAGTTCTCCTTCTCCTGCGCGGAGGACAGGCCCTTCGGCTTCCGCAACGAACTGGAGAAGCTGAAGATGATCCTGGACCCGAAGGACGTGAAACCGGTCGCGGCTGCGCCGGACCTGCCGGGACGCACGGAAAAGACCGTGCTGCCCGGACCGCTTGTTGAATTCTGAACGACAAAAGATAAATAAATCTGGAGGATAGGATCATGTTAAGGCAAGTCAAGACCGAAAACGGCTGGGTACGGGGCATCGAGGCGGCGGATCCGCGGATCACGGCATTCAAAGGCATTCCCTTTGCCGCCCCGCCGACGGGAAAGAACCGCTGGCGCGCGCCGCAGCCCTGCGAGAACTGGGCGGGCGTCCGCGACTGCTGCCGCTTCGCGCCGATCTCCATGCAGTGGATCCCGGGCCTGGGAGACGACATTTACTGCCGGGAGTGGCATGTGGATCCGGAGATCCCCATGGGCGAAGACTGCCTGTACCTGAACGTCTGGACGAACGCGAAAAAGGCCGGCGAAAAGCTGCCTGTGCTCGTCTGGTTCTTCGGCGGCGGCCTCCAGTGCGGCTATCCGGCGGAGATGGAGTTTGACGGCGAGCGCATCGCCCGCCGCGGGATCGTCGTGGTCACGGTCAATTACCGCGTCGGCGCCCTGGGCTTCCTGACCCATCCCCAGATCAGCTGGGAACAGCCGGAAGCGCCGGCCAACTTCGGCAACCTGGACCAGCAGGCGGGCCTGAAGTGGGTGCAGCGGAATATCGCCGCCTTCGGCGGTGATCCGGAGAAAGTGACCATCGCCGGCCAGTCCGCCGGCGGCGGCAGCGTCATGTCCCAGGTAGCCTGCAGGGCGAACGCGGGCCTGTTCCGGAACGCGGTGGTCATGAGCGCCATGATCTTCGACCCCTACCTGCGCCGGGAGATCGGCCGGCCGGAGCTGCTGAAGGACGCGGAAAAGAAAGGCGAGGACTACTTCGCCTGGCTCGGCGTGAAAACGCTGGAGGAAGCCCGCGCCATCGACGCGGTGAAACTGCAGCGCAGCTATGAGAAATACATGGAATCCCATATTCCGTTCTTTACCGTGCAGGACGACCTGTTCTGCGTCGGCGATCCGATCGCCCTGTACCGCACCGGCAACTGTGTGGATGTGGTCATGATGGCCGGCAATACCGCCGACGAGTTCCACAACACCGTCGCCGCGAACAATGAGGAGGAGCTGAAGAAGGAAGCGGAGCGCCTCTTCGGGAACGGCGCGGAGGAATTCCTTTCCTTCCCGGAAACGAAAAAGGCGGTTCCCGGCCAGGGCTATGCCCCGGTCAGCGGCATCGAGTGCACGGTCAAGGGCGTGCTGGGGGATGTGGCGAAGAACGGGAAGAAGGGTTACAGTTACGTCTTCAGTCCGGATATGCCCGGCTGGGACGATCCCGGCACCTTCCATTCCTCGGACCTGTGGTTCTGGTTTGAAACGCTGGCCAAGTGCTGGCGGCCCTTCACCGGTCGCCACTATGACCTGGCGCGGCAGATGTGCGACTACTTCTGCAACTTTATCCGCACCGGCGATCCGAACGGTAAGGACCTCTGCGGTCTGCCGCTGCCCCGGTGGGAAGCCTGGTCGGATGAGAAGCCCTGCACGATGATGTTCCTGAAGGACGGCGCCGCGCCCTCGGCTGAACCGCTGAGCCCCTTCAAGGCCTTCATCCGCGACAGGATCATGGATCGGATGCGCAAAATCCTCTAAAATCGCAAGAAATGAGCGCGTGTAATACAATTTTAAGGAATACGAAACAAACGATTCACACTTCCCGTTGACAGATAAAGCTTTGACCGATATATTACAAATACATAAAGGATTCTGTGGCGCGTGTAACAAACAACGCGATAGTGTAACGCCACCGCTTGAATGCGGAGATCTCCGCATTCCCATGAAAGGGTGAATATCAATATGAAGTCAAAGTTATGGGTCAGGCTGATCTGCCTGATACTCTGTCTGACAGTGCTGCTGCCCTGCGTATCCGCCCTGGCGGAAACCACCAAGGTCGCAACCTATATGCTCCGGCTGAGGGAAAAACCCTCCACCAGCTCCAAGGTGCTGGACGCCTATCCCCGGGGGACCAAGGTCACGATCCTGAAAAAGGGAGTCGAATGGACCAAGGTCAAGGTCGGCGGCAAGACCGGTTATATGCAGTCGAGCAAACTGGCCTATGCGAAGTACAAAACCAATGCGGAACGGGAAGCCATCGTTTCCAACAAATCGACCACGAAGAAAACGGGGGTCACCTCCGGCGAAACGGCGTATATCATGAAAGGCGTCAAGCTGAACCTGCGGGCGGAGGCGAACAACACCAGCGATATCATCGCGTCCTTCCGGGGCGGCACGAAAGTGACCGTGATCAAGAAGGGCAGGCACTGGTCGCTGGTGGAGGTCAAGGGCCTCGAGGGCTACATGAGTACGGATTACCTCACAAGCGAAAAGGAATAATAAACGACGGAAAAGAAGAAGCACCGCGGCCGCGGTGCTTCTTTTCCTATATTCGACCGAAGGTCCAGGGGTTCGCAGCGCTCGGAAGAAGAGCTGGTGGCTCTTCTTCAGCGAAGAACGGGCTGCAGCCCCGGGCAGGAGGAAAGCCCTGGTCGCACTCACAGGCGCGAAATCTCATTTTTGTATTTCCTCAATCATCTGCAGCACGCGCTCCGTGCCGTCAGCGGGCGGGGCATTCCTCAATGCCTCCGTCAGCTGGTCCCGGTCCGCCCAGGTCGTTTGGATCCCTTCGACCAGCGTGTCGACGGTCATGTCCTCCTGCATCAGCACGCGGCAGAGGCCGCGTTTTGCCAGGCTCTTCGCGTTCAGGATCTGGTCGCCGCGGCTGGCGCCCTTCGGATAGGGGATCAGCAGCATCGGCCGGCCCAGGGCCTGGAATTCGCACAGGGCGTTGGCCCCGGCCCGGGAAAGCACCATGTCCGTGCAGGCGAGCACGTCCGGCAGTTCCGCGTCCAGGAACTCGATCTGCTTATAGCCGGGGGTATTGTTCAGCATCGGGTCCAGGTTGCCCTTGCCGCAGATATGGGCGATATCAAATTCCGTCAGCTTCGGCAGCGCTTCCCGCAGGCAGGCGTTCACGCTCTGAGCGCCGGAGGAGCCGCCCATCATCAGCAGCACCGGCCGGCTTCCGTCGAAGCCCAGCAGCTCCAGGCCCTTTTCCCGGCTGCCGGTGAAGAGCTCCGGCCGCAGGGGCGTGCCGGTCATCTCCGCTTTCTTTCCCAGCGCCTCGGCGCATTCCGGGAAGGTGGTGGCGAAGCGGCTGGCGAAGGGCTTGCACAGCTTGTTGGCCAGGCCGGGGGTCAGGTCGCTCTCATGGCAGAGCACCGGGATCCGATGCAGCCAGGCGCCGAACACCACCGGCACCGCTACGAAGCCGCCCTTGGAGAACACCACGTCCGGCTTGATCTTTCCCATCAGCCGGGCGCTCTGGAACGCGCCGGCAATGACCCGGAAGGGATCGGTGAAGTTCTGCCAGCTGTGATACCGGCGGAGCTTGCCGCTCTTTACCGCGTGATAGGTCACGCCTTCCACGGCGCGCATCTTCGGCGCTTCCATGCCGTTTTCCGTGCCGATGTAGTGGATCTCATATCCGGCTTCCCTCAGCCGCGGAATGATGGCCAGGTGAGGCGTCACATGGCCCAGGGTCCCGCCGCCGGTCAGAACGATCTTCTTCATAAAACACCTCGTGTTTTGCAATTCATAATTCACAATTCATAATTCATAATTTCATTTAGTGGCAAATTGTTGTTCTCTTTGGATGTCCTGACGATAGCAGTTATCAGTTTGATTAATTCTCTGCAATCCTGTAAAAGGCTGTCAGAAGCTTTTTCTGAAATATAATCTGCATCTGTCAGCAGTTCAAGCCAATACTCTGTTTCACTTGCTTCTTTAAGCGCAATCTGCATCTTTGAAAGGAAATCGGCAGTGCTTTGAGCCCGGATACTTTCTTTGATATTTGCACCGATACTGGTTCCGCTTCGAAGCACCTGCTTAGACATTATAAACTCTTTTTTTTCATCCATCAAATATTGATATAGGCGAATTGTTCTGATTGCGAATGCCTTGCTTTTCTTTAAAACCAGGTTTTCTTCTTTCATTTTCTATCCTCACGTGTTCAGGTAAAAATATTATGAATTGTGAATTATGAATTATGAATGAAAAAACGGAATCCTGACACGGATTCCGTTTTTGTTTACTTGCTCTTGTGGAACAGCAGGCGCTCGTAGCGGTCCTGGTCGCAACGGCGGACCATGATCTCCAGTTCCTCGTCGCCCATGACCGTGTTGCGGCCCTTGGCGTACAGCTCGTCCACACGTTTGCGCATGTCGAGGATCAGCGGATCGCTCTTGTCGACGGCGTTGTCGCCGGTGAGGCGGAAATAGTTGTTCAGCCAGTGGGCGATGGACGCGGTGCCGCCGCGGCTGTCCACGGCCACGGAAGCGGGCCGGTTCAGGATCTTGGCGGTGTCGAAGATGTTGTAGATCTCCTCGTCCTTCAGCATGCCGTCGGCATGGATGCCGGCGCGGGTCACGTTGAAGTGGCGGCCGACGAAGGGCTGCCGCGGGCTGATTTCCAGACCGATCTCCCGTTCCATATAGTCCGCGATCTCGGTGATGGCGGTCAGGTCCATGCCGCCGTCGTCGCCGCGCAGGCTCTGGTATTCGATGGCCATGGCTTCCAGCGGGCAGTTGCCCGTGCGCTCGCCGATGCCCAGCAGGCTGCAGTTGATGCTGGCGCAGCCGTGGAGCCAGGCGGTGGCGGCGTTGGAAACGACCTTGTAGAAGTCGTTATGGCCGTGCCACTCCAGCAGTTCCGCCGGAACCTCGGCGTAATGCCGCAGGCCGTAGATGATGCCCTGCACGCTGCGGGGCAGCGCGGTGCCGGGATAGCTGACGCCGTAGCCCATGGTATCGCAGGCGCGGATCTTGATCGGGATTCCGCTCTCGCGGCTCAGCTCCATCAGGGCGCCGGCGAAGGGTACCACGAAGCCGTAGAAGTCGGCCCGGGTGATGTCCTCAAAGTGGCAGCGGGGACGGATGCCGAACTCCAGGGCGCTCTTGACGATGCTCAGGTATTTGTCCATGGCCTGCTTGCGGGTCAGGTGCATCTTGTTGAAAATATGGTAGTCGCTGCAGGAAACCAGCACGCCGGTTTCGGCCACGCCGGCCTGCTTGACCAGTTCAAAGTCCTTTTCGTTGGCCCGGATCCAGGTGGTGATCTCCGGGAATTTCAGTCCCGCGTCCTGGCACAGGTGCAGGGCTTTCTGGTCGTTCTCTGTGTAGAGAAAGAACTCGCTCTGGCGGACCATGCCCTTCGGGCCGCCCAGGCGGCTCATGAGTTTGAACAGGTGCAGGATCTGTTCAGGCGTGAAGGGGCTGACGGACTGCTGGCCGTCACGGAAGGTCGTGTCGGTCATCCAGATCTCGTCGGGCATCTGCATGGGCACATGGCGGAGGTTGAAGGCAACCTTCGGAACATGCTCATAGTCGTAAATTTCGCGGTACAGGTTGGGCTCCGCCACGTCCTGCAGGTTGTAGCGGTATTTGGACTGCATCAGCAGGTTGGTTGTGGTGTCAAAACTCAGCATTTCAGATCACTCCGTGATGGTTTCAATTCATCATTCTGAATTCATCATTCAGAATTATCATTACCAATGCCACATTATATCGGTAAAGCGCTTATATCTCAAGCAAAGTACGGAATAAGTGCATTTCAGTTCAGTTCGTCCGGGGCGGGTTCGGCTTCCGGGCTCTCGCCGGTTTCAGCCGCGTGCTCCAGCCGCAGGTAGAAAACGGAGATGGAGCAGGTGACATAGACGCTCAGCACCAGGCCGGCGAACATCTGGAAGACCAGGGACAGAACGCCGCTCAGGAAGGAGGCGATCAGCAGCTCCAGCAGGTACCACAGGAGGAAACTGGTCAGGAGGAAGAACAGGTTCTTTTTCTGGTCCTTCATCAGCTCCTTGCTGTGGCTGACGCAGAAGCGGATTTTGCTTTCCGGCTTCTCCGCCATGATGTATTCCGACAGGGCGTAGCGCAGGGCGGCGATCACGCCGGGAACGATCATCAGCAGCATCGGCAGGAAGGACATGCCCTGGACCGCGGTCATGGCGTCCAGCTGGGCCTGGGTTGTACCGGCCCGGAGCACCGGCAGCATTACGATGAACATCACGGCCAGGCCCGGCAGGGTCCACAGGAGGACCTTCAGGATGATCAGCAGCTGCAGCCCGATGGCCTTTAAGAACAGCCGCAGCCGGCTGAACACGGCATTCACGGGCTGCTCTTCTCCGTGCAGCAGGTCCATGAGCCACTTGTACATGCCCAGCGACAGGCAGGGCGTGACCAGCATGGCCAGGATCTCCAGGCCGCGGATGAGCCAGAAGGCGGTACTGGCGACGATCGTGTTGATCTCCTGCAGCAGCGTCTGCTGCGTCAGGACGCCGTCCCGGGAAGCGGACACGATGAACGCGCCCAGCCGGTCCATCAGATCGTTGCCGGTGAACATGGAAAAGCCCTGCATCAGCATCGTCGGCAGGTTGACGATCAGCGCGACCAGCAGCGCGGGCTGCCAGTGGCCCTTCAGGGCGGCGAGGGCTTTCCTGCGGTAATAGCCGGATGGAATAAACATGCGGTACTCCTTTGAATAAAGCAAAAGGGGATGCCTTGCGGCATCCCCTTCATGCTTCGGTCAGTCTTTCAGGGCATTCAGGTCAACCTTGATGCCGGCTTCTTCGACCCACTGCGCCTTGGCGGCGTTGTAGGCTTCGGTCTGCTTGGTGGAAAGCAGGCTGGAGGAAATCTTCTCTTTCACTTCGTCCAGGGCGACAGGGCCTTCGGCTTCGTCGCTTTCATAGCGGATGATGTAGTAGCCGTAGCTGTTACCCTTTACCTTGCCGGAATGATCACCGGGCTTTTCAAGGGCCATGGCGGCATCCACAAAGGCGGAGTCGAAATTGGTCATGCCCTCGGCGACGGCGTAGCCTTTTTCGTTGCCCGTCATGCCGGGATCCTGGTTCTTCTCGTCCATGATGGTCTGCCAGTCGGCGCCTTCGGCGTCCAGGGAGGCCAGGATCGCGTCGACCTCTTCGTCCAGGTTGGCGAAGGCTTTGTCGGTGGCGTCGGTGACTGCCTGGCTGGCGTCGGTCAGGGCCTTGTCAGCTTCGTCCAGTTCCTTCTGGGCGGCTTCCAGGTCGGCCTGGGCAGCTTCTTTGGCTTCTTTGATCTCGTCGGTGTCGCCTTCCAGGGCCAGCGTCTCGTTGGCGGAGTCGATCTTCGCCTGGGCGGCGCTGCGGGCGGTGGTGGCGTCGGAAACCTTCTGCTTCGCGTCGTCGATGGCAGTCTGGTCTTCGTCCTTGAACTTGGTCAGGATCTGCTTCACGCGGCGGACGCCGGCGGGGGTGTAATACAGGGTGGTGTTGTTGTTGGCGGCGGTGGCCCAGGAGCCGGCGTTTTCCGCGTAGGTCTCCTTGTCGGCCTCGACCTTGCTGTCGTATTCAGCCTGGATCTCTTCGTCCGTCACGACCACATCCTTGATGGCGTAGTCCCGCAGCTTGCTCTCCAGCTTGGACTTGGTTTCGCTTTCGACGTAGCTTTCGACGGTGTAGCCGGCTTCCTCCGCCATCTTTTTGGCAGCTTCGGCAATGGCTTCCTCGTCCATCCCGTCCGCGCCCTCAACATAGCTCTTCGCGCTGTTGACGATGTAGTCGTAATCTTCCTGGGCTGCGTTTTTGACTGCTTCCTGTTCCTCGTCGGTCAGGGTGATGCCCAGCTCTTCGATCTTGGCGGTCAGGGCCAGGTCCTCTTTCAGGGCGGTGACCGCGGATTCCTGCGCCTGGGCGATGATATCCGGATCGGTCACGTCGTAGGAATAGCCGTACATGGAATGCAGCTGATAGTTCTGATACAGTACATTATCAATCTGGTCCTTGACTTCCTTCTTGGTGATCACTTTGTCACCCATCCGGATGATCTCGGTGGCGTTATCCACTGCTTCGTCCTTCACGATCAGGGCGCAGCCGCTCAGCAGCAGGACCAGGGCCATCATGGCGGCCAGTAAAGCTTTTTTACGCATTGGGAATCTCTCCATTCGTCACTGGTTAATTGGGAACACTTCCGATATTATAGCAAAGCAGGGTAAGGGGTGCAAGTCAAAATCAACAAAAAAAAGCCGGGCTGAAACAGCCCGGCGCGGGTTTGACGATATCGGTCAGGCGGCGGGTTCTTCCGCGGCGGCCTTCACAAAATACATATAAACTTCTGTCGAGCCCATATTGGCTGTCAGGGCCAGCATGCCGTCCTCCAGCATTTCCAGCTTGATGCCGTAGGAAGTTTCGCCCATGGAGACGGACATGCCGAGCGCCCCGTCGGCAAAGGTCAGCGGGATGGCATTGGTTCCGAACGCCTGGGACATGCTGCTGTTGCCTGTAAACTTCATGGCGCCGTTTTCAACGACCAGGCCGGGCATTTCCTGTCCCGTGGTGGAAGGATCGATAATCATGCCGTTATAGCCGACATATGCAATTTCCCAGGTGCCTTCAAAATCTTCCGCGGCTGCGGCGGGGTTGACGTCCGCGACTTTGATCCCTTCCGGCTTTTCGCGCGTGAAGACCATGCTTATTTCTCCTTCGCTCAGGGTGATCTTGCCGTCCGCGACAGTGCCGCCGATAGGGCTGTCTTCGAATGTTACAGTGATCTTGTCACCTTCCAGGGTCCAGCTACCGGGCGTGGGCTCTTCGGAAGTGGGTGAAAGCATTGTGCCGGTGCCGTCGGCATTCAGTGTCATGGTGATGTTGTAATTGATAGCCCCTGCATCGTACTCGGTTTCACCCTGCTTCATGGTTTTGAGGTACCACTCACCTGTCACGTCTTCTTCCGCAACTGCGGGGACCAGCATGCATACCATGCACAGGGCCAGGATGAGAGAGAACAGTTTCTTCATGGGTTCATCGCTCCTTTGTCATTTCGTTGTTTTTATCGCATGATGGATGCGTAAAAAGCTTTTACTATCTTATCACAGATTACGGCAAACTGCAAAAAAACCTTCGGATCCGCCGGAAAACAAAAAACATGAAAGAACCGCAAAAAGGATGAACAAACTGGAAATGTATGGTATACTGTGCTTTGCTGGTTTAATACAGTAAACCGAAAGGAGAAAAGAATGATGAAGAAACTGACTGCGATGGTGCTGGCGCTGTGCCTGCTGCTGGCGGCTGTCCCCGCCCTGGGCGAGGATTTTTCCGGAACCTGGTATATGGTCCTGGCGGATGTGACCGCCGGTCATTTTGAGTTGAACGCGGACGGTACCGCGACCGCTGAGATGCCCGGGCAGGAAGAAACATTTACCGGCAGCTGGACGGCTGACGACGCTTCCGTAACCATTACGATCGACGGATCTCCGCTCACCTTCGCCTGGGACGGAGAGAAGCTCTTCAGCGACAAGCTCCCCATCCCGGTCGTCCGGGAAGCGGGCAGGGTGCCGATGGACCTGATCCAGAAATACATGGGCGGGGAAGAATATGAACTGCCCGAAGGCATGGACGAGGCGGAACTGCTTTCGATCATGGTGAATTTCGCGGCGGAAACCCAGGCGCTGAGCGGAAGCGTCGGCAGCGATGAAACGCCTGCCGAACCCGCGGCGGAACCCGCTTCTGAGCCCGCGGCCGAGCCCGCAGCCGAACCTGCCGGCGAAGCGAAGCTGGACGTGGTGGGTGAAAAGTTCTTTGTAGCCGAAAGCTACAACGGCTTCCGTGCCTATTATACCGTCAAGCTCCAGAACAACACGTCCGCGCCCGTGTATCTTAAGGGCTGCAACCTGATCGTGACGGACGCCGAAGGCAACACGGTCGCCGAGGAGAAGTATTTTGCCTCCACCGGTTCCAAATACGTGGAGCCCGGCGAAGTCACGATCGCCTGCACCAACACAGACGTTCCCGAGAACGCTGAGTATACTTACGCGGCGAACCTGGAATTCGACAGCGATCCCTACAGCATCGACGTGAACCTGGAAGCGGCGGATCCGGTCTATGTGCCCGAGCACGATTATGAAAGCTCCTGCATGAAGGCGACGGTCGCCAACGGCACCGACGCCCCCATGTCCCGGATCCATGTGGCTTACGCCCTGGAAGACGCCGAGGGCAATATCTACCTGGTGAAGGATGAGAGCATCTACAACCATGAACTGGGCGCGAACAGCTCCATCACCCTGGTGACCAGCGTGGACGACCGGGTTGAAAAGTACTGCGAAGCGAACGGCATTGCCCTGACGCAGGTGGAAGCCTTCGCCTGGGCTGAAAACAAATAATCCATAACAAAACAAGGACTGCGTTCCGGACGGAATGCAGTCTTTCTTTTTTAGCCTGAAAGGGCTCAGTATCCGATGATCAGCCCGCTGCGCTCAGCGTAAAAGCTGTCGAGCCCGCGGGCCTCCTGGACCAGGACCTCGATGCCGGAGAAGGCGGCTTCCAGCGCGGCTTTCAGCGCTTCGGCGTCCTTCAGGTTCCGGCAGTGGCTGATCAGGATCTGTTTGCCGGCCACGCCGACCCGGGTGATCTCTTCCACCAGGAAGCGGACCATGCTCTTGCTGCCCCGGGCTTTGCCGCGGATGGCGATCTCGCCCTTTTCGTCCCCGATGCCGATGCCCCAGAAACCCAGGTGGCCGGCGATGAAGCCGATCAGGCGGCTGACCCGGCCGTTCTTGATCAGGTTGCGGTAGGAGGACAGGGCGAAACTGGTATGGATCTTTTCGGCGGTTTCGTTCAGGTCCTTTTCGATTTCCTCAATGGTTTTGCCCGCCAGGATCAGGTCCCGGGCGCGCCAGATCAGCATCGCTTCCTCGGGGCCGGTGGCCTTGCTGTCGATGACGGCGATCTGCTTGTCCGGTTCCTCTTCCAGGATCATGTCCCGCCCGGTGCAGGCGCTGTTGTAGCTGCCGGACAGGGCGCTGGAGATCGTGAAGGCGATCACGGGACCGGGGGCCGAGAACTTCTGCCGCCAGTCTTCCGGGGAAGGGCAGGCGGTCTGGGCGATCTCCGCGTGGGTCTCGTTTGCCTCGAGCATCTCGTCGATGGGCATCCGCTCGTCGTCGATATATTCCTTCCCGCCGATCCGGATCGAGAAGGGGATGGTGGTGAAGTCAAGCGCGCCTTCGCCGCCGTCGAGCGTATAGAGATCGCAGGCTGTGTCAGCAACCAGGTGCCACATCAGGGGATCATCTCCTCTATCTTACAGATTGACAAAGTTGACCAGGGTTTCCCGGGGCGCCTTGCCCCGTTCGCACTTCAGCTCGTTGAGCATCAGCGCGGTCTGGCCGTCCGGGCCCTGTACCAGTTTGCACCGGGCCGTCAGGTTGAAATAGGTCTTGTTGTCCGGCGTGCGCTCGCCCTTGCAGACCCAGCCGCAGGGTGCGATGTCGTTGGCGCAGCAGGTCATGGCCTCCCGGGCGAAGTAGTAGAAGCCCTTCGGGAATTCCCGGCGCTTCCAGGCCTGGCCCGTGAGGGAAACGACCTTGCCGTCGTAGCGTTCCGGATGGTCCATGCTGTCCACGTAGAACAGGCCGAACTGTTCGTCCGAGATCCGGATGATGTCCGCCTTCATGTCGTAGGGCAGGTCCTCGTCCCGGATGCCGTCGTCCACGGTGCCGTCCAGGTTCTCAAAGAGGATCGTGGCGGCGCTGTTCATGGCGCGCAGCTGTTTGCGCCAGGAGCTCTTGTTGAAGTTTTCCCCGCAGCGGTTGACGTAGATCATGTCCGCGGCCTTCATCGGGTCCGTCAGGATCTTCCGCATGTTGGTCATGTAGTTGTCGAAGGTGGTGGCGTCCGCCGTGGTGACCACCTGGGCCCAGTCCCACAGCTTCGGCAGGCTGATCTCGTCCAGCTTTTCCATGCCCCACATGGTGTTGTATTCCATGATGACGCAGGTGGGCTCGATCTCCTTGTCCAGCTGCGCGAGCTTCGCCGTGGTCAGCTCGTCCGCGCTGTCCAGGGTAACCAGCACGCCCTTATACTTTTCCAGGCTCTTGTCGTCCCACTCGGTTTCGCCTTCCTCGCAGCACAGCACCAGCACCTTCCCGCCGTTGGTGAAGCGGTCGTTGGCCAGCACTGTCAGGCCGAGGGTGGTCTTGCCGGATTCAATGAAGCCGGTGATCAGGTAGACCGGTACAAATCTTCGGATCATAGATGAAACAACTCCGTCAGCGCTTTTTCGTTCAGGTCGGCGCCGATCACGCACAGGCGGCCGGTATAGTCGGCGCTGCCTTCGCGGATATCGATTTCGCCGGGCACGTAGTCAAACTGGAACCAGCCGCCCGCGGCGTTCTGCAGGATGCCCTTGGAGCGCAGCACCCGGCCGTATTCCTCTTCGTCGGACAGCTTTGCCAGGATGGCGCGGATCTCGTCGATCTCATAGCGCTGCGCGGTCTCCAGGCCGATGGTGCCGAAGACCTCGTCCGCGTCGTGCTCGTCCGCGCCGTGGTGGTGATGGTGGTGATGGTGATGCTCATGGTCATGGTCATGATGGTGCTCATGGCCGTGATGGTCATGATGCTCATGCTCCTCATCCTCATCGTCATCATCGTCATCATCGTCGTCATCGTCGTGATGGTGGTGATGATGCTCATGTTCATCCTCATCATCGTCGTCATCGTCGTCGTCGTGATGGTGGTGATGATGCTCATGCTCGTCTTCGTCGTCATCGTCCTCGTCTTCCAGCGGCGCGAACCAGATCGGCTTGCCGTTCTCGATGACGTCCAGCATGAAGTCCGGCTCCATGTCGTCCCAGGGCGTGGTGATGATCCGGGCGTCCGGATGGGCCTCGGCGATCAGCAGGCGGCTCTTTTCCACCCGTTCCGGGTCCAGCAGCTGGGTGCGGCTGAAGATGACGGTGGAGGCGCTCTTCACCTGGTCCAGGAAGAATTCGCCGAAGTTCTTCATATACATGCGGCACTTGCCGGCGTCCACCACGGTGGCGCTGCCGCCGGTCTCGATCTCGGGATGGCGGGCCTTCGCCTTTTCCACGGCGGCCAGGATCTCGCTGAGCTTGCCCACGCCGGTGGGCTCCACCAGGATCCGGTCCGGATGATAGGTGTCGATCAGCTGGTCCACCGCGGCCTGGAAGTCCCCGGCCAGGGTGCAGCAGATGCAGCCCGCGTTCAGCTCGGTCACGGTGATGCCGGCGTCCTTCATGAAGCCGCCGTCGATTCCAATCTCGCCGTATTCATTCTCCAGCAGTACGACCTTTTCGTTCCGGAGACGGCCGGTCAGCAGTTTCCGGATGAGCGTGGTCTTGCCCGCGCCCAGGAAGCCGGAGATCACATTTACTTTAACCATTTTTCAGTATCCTTCTTTCTTTACGCTGCGCCGCCGCAAAACCCGGCGGCAATCCTTTTATATCGCTTGCTTCGGCCTTTGTCAATTCATAATTCGGAATTGACCGGGGCAATGCACAATAAAGACAGGGGATACAGCCGCGGAAGCATACAGAATTAAGAATTAGACAAAAAGTCCGGTTCGTGGTATACTGATTCAACAACAAAGGGTTCAAGATACTTGTTTCACATAAAAAATCGGCTGCCGGCGGCCTGGTTTCGTGCCGGCGGGCGGGGAGGAAACGCCGTGGGAACGGGAAGACGGTCGGTTTGTTTCAGGGCAGGTGCGCTGGTCCTGGCGCTGCTGCTTCTGTCCGGCTGTTCTTCCGCCCTGGCGGAACAGGGCACGGATGTACCGGACGTCACGATCCTGCTGGCGCAGAACGCGGCGGACGAGCTCGGGCTGAAAAACGCGGAGGGGCAGCCCCTCAGGCCGCGGAGCGCGCCGGAGATGAAGGGCCGGGGCAATCCGGACACCCCCGGGGAAGAACCGGATTACCGCGGCGTCGTCGGTTACGCCGCGCTGCAGACCGGCTGGGAGGTCAGCCGTTTCAACACCTTTACCTCGACGCCCTGGATCCTGCCGGTCTACGGGCCCGACTGGACAGAGCAGTCCGACGACATGATCCGCCACAAGACCCCGGTGCTGGTGGTGGACCAGTCCATCCGGGAAGGGATAGGGCATAAATACACCGGTTACCTCAATGTGATCCGGCTGGACACGATGAAGGAGACCTGGATCGACGTGACCCAGTTCGTGACCGTTCCTTACTGGACCCGGAGCCTGACCGAGGCCGTCCGGTACGGATACGCCATCGCCGTCTACCGGGACAAGAGCCGCTGGGAGCCTATTGACCGGAAATCCCACCGGGGCACGGTGCCGGACGGTACCCGCGTACTCCTGTGTTTCAGCAATCCGCCGAAGTTCCACAGCCCCGACAAGGAGCACAACCCGATCCTGGGCATCGTTTTCCGGAGCAAAAAAGAGAGCGAGTCCCATTTCAGGACCTTCCTGTTCTTCAACGCCGACGACCTGGACCTGATTTATTGATACAGAAGGATGGATTCAGCAAGATGGATCGAAACAACAATGTGAAAAGGCTGTTCTGCCTGCTGCTGACAGCGGCGCTGCTGTGCCTGCAGGTCAGCGTTTCCTGCGCTGACACAACCACCAAGTGGAACTATGAATACGAGGTCACGGAGGAAAATACGGCCCGGATCGTCAGGTTCCACGGCTCCCTGGAGAGTGTGATCATTCCGGAAGAACTGGACGGCTACCCGGTCACCGAGATCGGGAATGAAGCGTTCAAGCTCAAAAGGACGATCTATTCCGTCTATATTCCGGACACGGTGACCGCCATCGGATCGCAGGCGTTTTCCTCCTGCGACGGCATTGAGGAGATCAGGCTGTCAAAGAACCTGAAGAGCCTCGGCTTCAAGGCGTTCAGCAACTGCAAGGGCCTCCGCTCCATCGAGCTGCCGGAAAGCCTGGAGGACATCGGCTACAATCCTTTCAACCTGTGCGACAACCTGACGGACGTCTCCTTCTCCGGAGAGAACAAGCTCTATGAGATCCGGAACGGCGCGCTGATCCGCAAAGCGGACCACTGCCTGATCAGCTGGTTCCACGCGCTGGGGACGGAGGACAGCTATACGGTCCCGAAAGATATCAAGATCATCGGGGAGAACGCTTTCTGCACCTGCCAGGACCTGAAGGAAGTGATCCTGCAGGAAGGCCTGGAGGTCATCGAAGAGAGCGCGTTCAACGGCTGCACCGAGCTGACGGAACTCATCCTGCCCCAGAGCCTGAAGCTCCTGGGGAACAAAGCCTTCCAGGACTGCAACAAGCTGGAGGAAGTGATTATTCCGGACCAGCTGACGGACCTGGCCGGCAATCCCTTCACCGGCTGCTCGATGCTGACCCGGCTGGTGATCTCCGCCACCCATCCCACGCTGGAGATGCGGGGCGGCGTGCTGTTCAACAAAGAGCGGAACGAACTCCTCTGCTGCCCCCAGGTCAAGACGATGGGCGAATACGACGGGGTATACGACGTTCCGGAAGGGACCGAGATCATCGGGATCAGCGCCTTTGAGAGCAGCCGGCTGAAAAGGATCAACGTGCCGGATTCCGTCACGGTCATCAGGGAACTGGCTTTCTCCTACTGTGAAAACCTGGAGGAAATCAGCCTGCCCGATACGGTGACGTCCATCGGCAACTGGGCGTTTGAATACTGCACGTCTCTGCGCAGCATCCGGATCCCGGCAGGCGTCGATACGCTGCCCACGCTCTGTCTCGCCCATAACGAGCAGATGGAGGAAGTGATCCTGCCGGAAGGCCTGAAGGTCATCGGGGACAGTGCCTTCGCGCTGGCCAAGAGCCTGAAGGAAATCAACCTGCCCGAAGGGCTCGAGACGATCGGTGCCGGCGCCTTCGCCACCTGCGTCTCCCTGAAGGAGGTCGCGATTCCCGACACGGTGACCACCCTCGGCGTCAACGTGTTCAGGGGCTGCACCGGCCTGACCGGCGTCACGCTGCCGCAGGACATGACGATCCTTCCCGCGGACACCTTTAACAGCTGCACAAACCTGACCGACGTGGTCCTTCCTCCCCGGACGAAGACCATCGGCGACAGGGCATTCGAGTCCTGCTACGCGCTGAAGGAGATCCAGCTGCCGAACAGGATCCGGACCGTCGGCGAGAAAGCGTTCGCCCACTGTTCCGGCCTGGAAAGCATCACCTTCCCCCACAGCACCAGACAGATCAAGAAAAACGCGTTTGAAGGCTGTACCAGCCTGATGACCGTGATCTTCCCGGACGAGATTACTTCCATCGGCTCGTTTATTTTCAACGACTGCCCGGATGATATGATCATTTACGCGAACGAGGGAACCGTCGCCGCCAGGCACTGCGCGGAGAATGAGAGAATGGTCGACGAGGAGAACCTGCGCAACTGGGACGGTTCCATCTGGGAGAAAGTCGGGGAAGCGGACAGCGGCGAAGACGACGAATGACCGCCGGAGTTCCCCCGGAGTCCCGCGGCACTTGACACGGAGTATGGTCCCGCGATATCTTCAAAATGAAAAAGCTTCGGCTGCAGCCGAAGCTTCTTTATTTTTCCCGGAAAGGGGGGATATGCATGCCTGCCGAACCCACCGTACTGACCGGCCTGCGCCGGGACCTGACGAAGGAACTGTTTGAGGAACTGGGGGCGCTGCAGTGCGCCACGGAGGAGATCCTCGGCTATGTGGGCACCACGGAACGGAAACTGGAAGCCTGGTGCCGGAAAAACTACAGCCGCCATTCCCTGAAAGAGATGCTTTCCATGATCCGGCAGGACGGGCTCATCGCCATCCGCCGGGCCAGCTTCGACCAGCTGAAGAAGAGCGCCACGATCATCTCCCAGCAGTATAACCGCTTCCTGCCGGACGCGGGAAAGGATCCCGGGGAGAGCGCCGAGGCCGCCATCCAGGCGCTGAACGCCGCCATGGCCCCTACGCGGGAGGAACTGCGGGAGCTGTATCCGGAGGCAGGGCAGGAAGGCGGCGGGGAATGAGTTTCCGGTTTCAGCCTTTCTCGCGCAAACAGCGTCAGCTGCTGAACTGGTGGCGGCCCGGCTCGGGGGTTGAGGACAGGCGCATCGTCCTGGCGGACGGCGCCATCCGCAGCGGCAAGACCGTGGCGATGATCCTTTCCTTCCTTCTCTGGAGCCTGGACAGTTTCCGGGGACAGGATTTCATCCTGGCCGGGGTCACCTCCGGCGCGCTGGCGCGCAACGTGCTCGGCCCCATGCTGGCCATGCTCGAAACCCTGGGCATCCCGGCGGAATGGAAACGGGGCGAGGCCCGCCTGCTGGTGGGCGGAAACAGCTATTACCTGTTCGGCGCGGACAAGGACAACGCCCAGGACAAGCTCCAGGGCATGACCGCCGCCGGCGCCTACGCCGACGAGGCGGCCCTGTTTCCCCGCTCCTTTATCGACCAGATGATCGGTCGCTGCTCCGTGGAGGGCAGCCGGATCTTCCTCAACTGCAACCCGAACGGGGCCTACCATTACCTCAAGACGGATTTTATCGACCGGGCGGAGGAGATCGGCCTGTACCGGCTTCACTTCACCATGGACGACAACCTGACCCTCTCCCCGCAGATCCGGGAGAGTTACGCCCGAAGCTTTTCGGGCGTTTTTTACCGCCAGTATATCCTGGGGGAATGGGTCAGCGCCGAGGGCGCCGTCTATCCCATGTGGGACGACCGGGCGAACACCTTCCTGGCGGAGGAACGGGGGGAGGAAGAGATCCCCTTCCGGGATATGCGCCGGTTCTGCGCCGTGGACTACGGCACGGTGAATCCCTGCGTCTTCCTGGATGTGCGGGACGACGGAAAGACCTTCTGGATCATGAAGGAGTATTACTGGGACTCCGCCGTCCGGCGCCGCCAAAAGACCGACGCGGAGTACGCCGCCGACCTGGAGCGCTTCCTTGAAGGGGACCGGAATATCCAGGTGATCGTGGACCCCAGCGCCGCCAGCTTCAAGGCGGAACTGCGGAACCGCGGTTTCCGGGTGCTGGACGCGAAGAACGACGTCCGGGAGGGCGTCGCCACCACGGCGGTGCTCATCGGAAACCGGCTGGTCCGGGCGGAGCGGAACCGCTGCCCCGCGCTCCTGCGGGAAATCCACAGCTATGTCTGGGACGACAAGGCCCGCCGGAAAGGGGAGGAACGCCCGGTGAAGGACCACGACCACGCCATGGACGCCCTCCGCTATCTCTGCCATACCCGCGCCACGAGGTTCAGGAGATAATTCAGACAAACAGATGATGAAAAAGAATCATACGGCAAAAAAGCCGCCCTCCGCCCGCCGGCCGGAAAGCCCGCCGTTCGCGAACGACGGCTATTCCAACGCCGCCGTGTTTCCGGGGGACGACGCCCTGCTGTTCACCGCGGGCGCCTTTGTCCGCTCGGGCCTGACCTCCGACCCGGACCTGCTCACGGCCATGTACCGGGAATCCTGGCTGACCATGCGGATCATTGATATGCCTTCCGAGGACATGACCCGGGCCTGGTACAGGCTCTCCGCCGCCCTGCCGGATGCCGCGCTTCACGCCCTGCGCAGCCTGGAGGCCCGCCACAGCGTAAAGCAGGAGATCACCAACGCCCTGCGCTGGGCCCGGCTTTACGGCGGATCCCTGGCCCTGATGGTGGTCCGGGGCGAGGAAGACCGGCTGGATCAGCCGCTGGTCCCGGAGACGCTCCTGCCGGACTGCTTCCAGGGCCTGCTGGTGCTGGACCGGGCCCAGGGGATCGAACCTTCCCCGGAGCTGGTTTCCGACCTGGACGATCCGGACTTCGGCCTGCCGGCCAGCTATACCGTGAACCTGGATACGGAGGACTGCCGCTCCGTGACCCTGCACCATTCCCGGGTGCTGCGCTTTGTGGGCCGGGAACTGCCGCGCACGGAGACCGTCCGCGAAAACTTCTGGGGCGCCAGCGAGATGGAGCATATTTATGAAGAGCTGCTGAAGCGCAGCGCCGCCTCGGCCAATATCGCCCAGCTGCTCTTCCAGGCCAACGTGACCACCCTGAAGATGGCGGATTTCGGGGACCTGCTGGCTTCCGGCACCGAGGAGCAGAAACGGAGCGTGATCAACGCCATGCAGATGGAGAACCGCTTCCGGACCTCCTTCGGCGTCCAGCTGCTGTCGAAGGACGACGCTTATGAGAACCATGCCTATTCCTTCGCGGGGCTGAGCGAGATCTACGAGCAGTTCATGATGGACATGGCCGGCGCGGCGGAGATCCCCGCGACGAAGCTCTTCGGCCGCTCACCCCAGGGCATGAACGCCACCGGCGAATCGGACCTGCGGAATTACTACGACATGATCGCCTCCCTCCAGGAACGCCAGCTCCGCCCGGCACTGGAAAAGCTCCTGCCGGTGATGGCGGTCTCCTGCTGGGGATATGTGCCGGAGGACCTGGAGTTTGTTTTTGAGCCGGTAATGACAACCAGCCCCGCCGAACGGGCGGAGCTGGTACAGAAACTTTCTTCAGATGTCATCGAGGCGTTCCGGGCGGGCCTTCTGACCCGGGAGGAAGCGCTTGCCGAGCTGAAATCCAGGGGCGGGGAACTGGGCGTGTATACGAAGATCGGAATCCCGTCTCCTCAGTCGTTCACCCATTCCCAGCCGCAGGCTTCGCACAGGCAGGCCTCGCATTCCTTTGAAACGTCGTTGGGATCGTCGTTCATATAGACGGTCTTCGTATAGTTTTTGACAGGCTTGCCGCAGGCCGGGCATATGCCGCCCCTGGCCATGGCCAGCATCGCGGCGGCTTTGGCGAAGCTCTCTTCCCCTGAATGGGCGAGGGTTTCGAGGAGTTCCTTTTCCTCCGGCCAGGGCAGCCGGCTGACGGCGAAGGCCCGGGATATTTCATGGGGGCAGGACGTTGCGGCTTTCACCAGCGTTTCCCGGCATTCCGGATAAGGCAGCTTTTCGATGGCGGCCCGGCGGTCCAGCAGGGGATCGTCCGACAGGACATACTGTTCCAGCGCGTCTTTGCTCCGGGGATATTCCAGCAGGGCCGCGGCGGCCTGCCGCGCCTCCCGGTCGAAGGCGTTCAGCGCGATGCCTTCCGGGACGGCCGGATCGACGGTGCTGTCCAGCTTCTTCACGGCGAACACCGGATAATTGTCCGCCCGGGCAAGTTTCAGCAGCTCTTCCTTTTCTTCCGGCCAGGGCAGCATTTCCACGGCGCGCCTGACCAGCTGGTAGTTGGTCTCGCTTTCCGCCAGGGCGGCCAGCACGTCCCGGTCATCGGGATACCGCAGCTTTTCGATCGCGAAGTCCCGGACGAAGTCGTCCCGGTCTTCCTTCGCGATCCGGATGATCCGCTCCCGTTCCTCCGGGTACGGCAGCAGGGTGACCGCCTGTGCCCGGGCCCTGAAATCGTCCCCGCTGTCCAGCAGCTGCAGGATCAGTTCCCGGTCCTCCGGCCAGGCGTACTGATCCGGGGATTTGGGCGGGGGAGCCTCTTCAGCTTTTTTGCCGAAAAACAGGTTTCTGATCTGATCAAGGATCTTCATGGTCAGCCTTCTTTCTCAAAGTCAATCCGCTGTACGCCCAGGATCTTTCCGTTCCGCAGGGTCATCTTCGCCATGGTCACGTCCCCGCCGAAACGGGCGCGGCCGCAGCTTCCGGGATTCAGCCAGAGCCTGCCGTCGGACCAGACTTCACTGTAGCGGTGGGAATGGCCGAAAATCACAGCCTGGACGCCGTCCAGGTTCCGGGGAACGTCATACCGGTCGTGGGTCATGACAAAGGAAACGCCTGCGATCTGAAACCACAGGACGCCTGCCAGGTCGCTGAGCCCGCTCTGCCACAGGTCGTTGTTGCCCCGGACGGCATAGATCGAGCCGTAAAGCCTGAGCTCGTCCAGGTCTGATTCCCGGACGATATCGCCCGCGTGGATGATGTGGGTGCAGTCCCGGAGCTCCGCCACGACCTCCCTGCGCAGGAGCCCGTGGGTATCCGAGATCACAGCGACTTTCACCGTACCGGTCTGATCCATATCCGGCCTCTTTTCCCGCTGATTCCAGGCGGCGTTGTTGCTGCTTTTATCATACTGAAAAAGAGGCGCTTTTGTCAAAGAAAGAAGGGATGGTCAGGCAGACCATCTCACCTTGCCGCAGTATTCGCACTGATACTCATATTCCTTCCGGATCCGGGGGAAGAAAAACCGGCCTTCCCGCTGTTTCCCGGTGGAAACAAAATGATGGAAGCATACATTGGCCAGGAGGGGCCGTTGTCCGCCCCGGGTAATCCGGAGAATCTCGTCGGGGGTCAGTTCCAGTTCGTCGATCGTCATAGCTTTCCTGCTCCTTCTTCTGCGGCTTGCGCCTGAAATGGGGGTCCGTCTGTTTATACGGGCCGGCGGAAGGGGCTGGCACCGGGAAAACCAGAAAAAAAGGAGGAAAAAAGATTGCAGTATTACGGAACGCGCCTGTCGGAGAATATATCCCGCAGGGAACCTGAAGGCTACCTCTTATGCCTGAATGTGCCGGTGGCACGCACGGGCGTGCAGGAGTACCTGCCGGAGGAGTTAGGAATGCCCGGGAACAGCCCGGTTCCGGTCATCCGGACGGAAGAAGAAGTTTTTTCCGAAGCGACGATCGCGTCCTTTGAAGGGATGCCGGTCACCAACGATCATCCGCCCGACGGGGTGGATGTTTTCAATATCCGCGCCCTGCAGAAAGGCCACGCCCACAATGTGCGGCGGGGCAGCGGGGAAGAGTCCGACCTGCTCCTGGCGGACCTGATCATCACCGATCCGGCGCTGATCACCGCCATCCTGGAGGAGGGCAAGCGGGAGATCTCCTGCGGCTACACCTATGAGCTGTGCGAGGAGAACGGACAGTATCTCCAGCGGAAGATCCGCGGGAACCACGTGGCGGTAGTCGATGCCGGCCGCGCGGGCGCCCGCGTTTCGATACATGATCATAAAGCAACCGAAATGAAAGGAGACACACACATGAAGAAATCCCTGTCCAAAGTCCTGGCCCGGATGGCCAAAGACGGCGATATCGAGACCGTCGCCGAATTCATCGAAGAGATGATCGAACCGGAAACGGAACCGGCTGAAGCCGCTGCCGAA
This sequence comes from uncultured Clostridia bacterium, assembly GCA_946414315.1. Taxonomy (GTDB): domain Bacteria; phylum Bacillota; class Clostridia; order Christensenellales; family Aristaeellaceae; genus Aristaeella. Next base: position 44,543 of record CAMKNZ010000007.1, on the reverse strand, counting down.
GCTGTCGCCGAAGCCGTTGCCGGGGCAGCCGGACCCGAAGAAACGCCTGCCGTCGAAAACGCGGAGACCGTGATCGCCATCGACGAAGCGTCCCTTGCCGACATCCTTTCCCGCCTGGATCAGATCATCGCCCTGCTGACGCCTGCCGCCGCGGACGACATCCCCGAAGAGATCGCGGAAGCGGTCGAAGAAGCCCTTGAAGCTTCGGAAGCCGCGGATCCGATGGCGGAAGAGGTTTCCGCCGCCATGGAGGAGATCCTGGAACCCGTGGCCTCAGTGATCCTGGAGGAGGAAGGAGACGGGGAGGAAGAACCGCTGCCGGAGACCCTCCGGACGGATGACGCGCTGCGGGCAGCCCTGGCGGCCGTGCGGCCGGTGCTGGTCCGGATGCCGAAGAAGGCGCGCCGGAAGATGGCCGGCGATATCGCCGCCCGCCTCCGCCGCACCCGCGGCTCCGGGCGGGGAACCACCGGAACGGACGCCTACGCGGCTCTGGCTTCCGCCCGCAGGCGGACGGCGCCCGCCTCCGCGGACCTGGGCCGGAAGATTATGGAAAAGCGCAACGCTAATTACCATAAGTGACCGGAAAGGAGAGAAACGAATATGGGCAAAGTACTGGACGCTTTCGGATACGGATACCCGGGGACGGTCACCCGCTCCGTGGACGATATCGTGATCTCTGTCCGGAACGCTTCGGGGGTCGATATCCCCTTCGGCACTCCGGTCTTCATGACCGAGAACGGCGCCGTGCCGTTCGACCTGGAATCGCCCCAGGAGTTTGCAAGTTTCCTGGGCTTCGCCGTCCGGGTGGCGGACAAGACCCCGGACGCCTATCCCCGGGGGCAGTTCAACGACCCGGACTCCGCCGGTGAGACCGGCGCCTGGCACGCCAACGATCTGATGGAAGTCCTGGTCCGGGGCAGCGTGGCGCTGGCGACCACCGTTTCCGGCGGCCGGGGCGGCAAGCTGTATATCCGCAAGTCCGACGGCAAGCTGACGGCCACGGCCGGGTCCTCGGGATCCACGGTCCTGCTGGAGAACGTCCGCATCCGCAATCCCCGGACCGGCTGGTCCGGCTGCTGCGAAGCCGTCGTCAACAGGCGGAACATCATTTGATCATACCCATATATGAAAGGAGATCATTATGTATAAAACCCCTCCCATCCGGACCCGCCGCCTGGCGGTGAACGATTCCTACACCTTCCTCATGAAGGAGCTGGAGAAGGTGGACGACGTGATCCTGGAACCCCTTTCCGGCACGGACTGGCCCCGGGATATGCCGGTCATCACCGGCGGCGGGCTGCTGGAGTCCATCGCCTCCGTGGACGTCACCTACGCCTCTTCCGGCGGGGACGACGACAACCTTTTCTTTGAGGCGGCCAACGACATTCCCGTCATCCAGGCGGACATGTCCAAGCAGGTGGCCCGGACCTTCAATTTTGCCGAATACATGTCCTTTTCCACCCTGGAGCGGGAAAAGATGATGCAGGTGGGCCGGGATCCGGAAACCTTCCTGAACAAGGGCATCCGGCTCCACTGCGATAAGCTGATCGACCGGAACGTCTACACCGGCTTCACGAAGGTGACCTCCACCGGCCTGTGCAACAACCCCTCGGTGCTCCGCGCCTCCGCGGATCCCCACACCTCCGGCGGCTCCGACACCCAGTGGCAGTACAAGACCGCGGACGAGATCCTGAACGATATCAACACCGCCATCTCCGCCCTCTGGCGGGACAACGACTGCTCCTCCGACGCCCTGCCCAACCATATCCTGATCCCGGTGCAGCAGTTCGGCGCCCTGGTCACCCGCAAGGTGTCCGACGATTCGGAACGGTCCATCCTCACCTATGTGCTGGAGAACAACCTGTCCGCCCAGCAGGGCGGCGAGCTGACGATCTCTCCCTGCAAATGGTGCAGCGGCATCGGCTCCAACGGCTCCGACCGCATGGTGGTCTATATGAACCGGGTGGACCGCATCTGCTTCAACCTGACCCAGCCCCTGCGCCGGATGGACACGGAATACTCTGACATGCGCATCAAGATCCCCTACATCGCGCAGTTCAGCGAGGTCCGGTTCCTGTATCCTTCCACGGTCAGATATTTAGACGGAATCTGAAAGGAGGAATGACCCATGCTCATCCTGTCCCGCGTCTGCGCGGACTTCCACAACGCCAAAGGCGAGCTGATCCACCGGATCAGCGCCGCCAACCGACTGACCTTCCACGAGGCCCCCGAAGCGATCCGGGAGGATCCGTTGTTCCGGATGCTGGTGGACGAAGGCTCCCTGGAAGCCTCCGTCACCCCGGCGCAGAAGAAGCAGCTGGAGGCCGATCCCGGGGAGGGGGCGGACGCGGCGGGACGCAAACGCGCTCCCGCCAGGAAAACCGCGGAATAACGCTTGACCGCAGGCAACAAAACATTTGACGAACCGGCCAAAAACCGGTATGATAAATGAAAGACAGGTGAAACATAGCCAAACGCAAGGGGGATATCCGAGTTGAGAAAGCGTATTTCTTGTCTGCTGATCAGCCTTCTCTTTCTTTGCTGTACCCTTTTTGCTGCCTGCGGCGAGTCTGTAACCGGCCAGGAACTTACTTCCGGCGATTATCTTTATACAATCCAGGACGACGGAACGGCCATGATCAAAAAGTATACCGGCCAGGCCGTCTCCGTAACGATCCCTTCCGAGCTGGAGGGCGTCGCCGTGACGGCGATCGGCCCTTCGGCTTTCCAGTCGAACACCAATGTTACGGACGTGATCATCCCGGAAGGGATCGTTTCCCTGGGTGATTCCGTTTTCAAGCGCTGCTCCAGCCTGGAAAGCGTGGAGATCCCGGCAAGCCTGACCGAGGTCGGCGTGAATCCCTTCGCCGGCTGCGAAGTGCTCTACGATCTCATCATTGATCCGGACAACAAAAACCTGAAGATGGTGGACGGCGTCCTCTACAGCCAGAATGACTACCGCCTGGTCTATTACTCCAGGATGAATGAAAAAGGAAAATATGAGGTCAAGAACGGCACCCGCATCATCGGTGCGGAAGCGTTCTATGAGTGCACGAACATCACCAGGCTGAAGATCCGGAAAAAGTCGGATGAGGAAGGCGCTGTCGCGCTGACCGCCATCGGCCGCCGGGCCTTCTACGGCTGTGAGAACCTGGCGCAGATCAACCTTGAGGATACGGAGATCTCCACCATCGGTTCAGACGCGTTCTTCGGCTGCGTCAAGCTGGACAACGTGACCTTCCCGGACGAAGTGACCTCCATTGCCGAGCGCGCCTTCTCCCGCTGCGAAAGCCTGAAGGAACTGAACATGCCGGAAACGATCACCTCCATCGGGGAACAGGCGTTCCGCGACTGTTCCAGCCTGGTTTCCGTGAAACTGCCCCAGGGTGTGACCACCATCGGCAAGAACACCTTCGCCGGCTGCAGCGACCTGGAAGAGATCATCCTGCCGGACGGCCTGACCTACATCGGCGGCGGCGCGTTCATGGGCGACAGGAGCCTTAAAAAGGTCGTCCTGCCCGAATCCGTGGACTATATCGGCAGCGAAGCCTTCAGCGAATGCACCGGCCTGGAAGAGATCCTGATCCCGGACGGCTGCGGATATATCGGGCCCTCCGCTTTCAACAAGTGCATGTCCCTGACGAGCCTGACCCTTCCCTCCGAACTGTATACGATCAATCCCTCCACCTTCTCGGGCTGCAGCGGCCTGACGGAGATCACCCTGCCGGAAGAACTGGAAGAAATCGGCGAACGGGCCTTCTTCTGCTGCACCGCCCTCACGGAGATCGTGATCCCCGACCCGGTGGAGTATATCGGCGACTACGCCTTCTCCCTGTGCGTGAAACTGGATTCGATCGAGCTTCCGGAAGACCTGGAAGTGATCGGACCGAACACATTTGACGAGGCGCAGCTGAGCATCCTGCCGGACCTGAGCGACCTGATCGAGGAATAACCCCATGATTTTCCTGAACATCCTGATCCTTATTATCGGTTTTGCCGCGCTGATCAAAGGCGCGGATCTTTTTGTCGACGGAAGCGCCTCGCTGGCGCGGATCTTCCGCGTACCCGCCATGATCGTCGGCCTGACGATCGTGGCCATGGGCACCAGCGCGCCTGAGCTGGCGGTCAGTACGGTCGCGGCGGTGGAAGGCTCCAACGAGATCGCTTTCAGCAACGTCGTCGGTTCCAATATCTTTAATATCCTGATGGTGCTGGGCGTCTGCGCGGTGGTGCGGCCGATCCCGGTGGACGGCAAGGTGCTGAAGAAGGATTTTGCCGTCGTCACCGTGCCCACCATTGCGATGTTCCTGCTGATGGGCGGCCTGGGGCTCTTCGGCGGGGAACTGCTCCGTGCGCCGATGCAGTCCGTCGCGGGAACCGTGACCCGGCCTATCGCGCTGGCGCTGCTGGTGGTTTTCATCGGGTATATTTACCTTCTGACCCGGGAGGCGAAGAAAAGCCGCCGGGAAGAGGAGGACAGCTTCGGCTTCAAGTATACCAAGGGCAAATGCGCCCTGCTGATCCTCGCCGGCACGGTCCTGATCGTCGCCGGCGGCCAGGCGGTCGTTTACAGCGCCAAGGAGATCGCCCGGACCCTGGGCATGACCGAGACCCTGATCGGCCTGACGGTGTGCTCCGTAGGCACCTCCCTTCCGGAACTGGTCACCTCCCTGGTGGCCGCGAAGAAGGAGGAAACGGAGCTGGCCGTCGGCAACGTGATCGGCTCGAACATCTTCAACATGATGATGATCCTCGGCGTCTCCGCTTCCATTCATCCGGTGACAGTGAACGTCGCCTCCGTCTGGGACCTGCTGATCCTGATCGCCATCACGCTGATCACCTGGATCTTCGCCCTGGTGGGCAAGCGGATCAACCGCGCGGAGGGCGCCCTCATGGTCCTGGTCTACGCGGCCGTGATCGCCTTCGCTGTCATCCGGTAAAACAAAAAAAGACAAAGCAAAAGCCCGGGATCTTTGCCCGGGCTTTTCGTTCGCCTCCGCAGCCTGCAGCATTACGCATTCCTTCGGCTTTTTCGGGGGACTGACCTTGCCTCTATCGTAAATTCCTTTCAGCCTGCAGCGTTTCGCATTCCTTCGGCCTGCCGGAAGATCGTCACCTTACATCTTTTTATACGCGGCAGAACCGGGGATGGCAGCCGGCAGGGAAAAATAAATCAGAAAAATTTGTAATGGGTGGTTTCGATGATCTCCTCTTCCTGTTTGGGGGCAGGCGTTTCGCCGGCCTTTTTCTCCTGCGCCTGCTGCTTCTGTTTTTTCCGGTGGTAAAACCAGACCACACCGATGACGACGCCCAGGGCGACACTGGCAAAAGGCAGGGGGATCACGCTTCCGGACAGCGGCGTACGGAAAAGGATGCGCAGGGCTTTCCCGAGGGGGAGGCCGGTGTGCATCAGCGCCACGAGATACTTGTAGATATTGTACAGGTACCAGGCCAGTAAAAGCCAGAAAAAGATCCGGAGCCCGCGGCGGAATCCGCGGTTGGCGAACAGGCGCCGGAAGAAAGCCCCAATCTGCCGGAACATAACGTGCTGATCCTCCTTTGAGTAAAACTGCCGGGTTTTGCGCTGCTCCGCGTCAGCGGAAGCTCTCCACGATCTGCCGGATCATTTCCGCGGCTTCGGGATGTTTCTCCGTCAGCTCCGCGATCATGGCCTCTCTCGTTTCCCGGTCCGGGTCGCTGTATCCCCAGGTTTCGGCCAGGTGATCCGCGATCTCCACCATCAGGTCATAGTCGTAGTCTTCAGGGAAGGGTTCAACATCGAGCTTCAGGGTTCCGTCCGCCTGGTAACGCAGATCCAGCGCGTTCAGGGAGGAAATGCCGGTATACCGGACGCATTTGACGGTCAGGTCCAGGTAGTTCTGCAGGCTCATGACCGTCACGGGATCATAGTGATCGGCCGCCCGGCGTTCCGCGTACACTTCATAGGGCTCGTTGATGACCAGTTCGTAATTGCAGAAACCCTTTACCATCGGGAAAGCGATCTCTTTTCCCGCTTCGGCGTCTTCCGGATAATTGCACATTTTCAGTTCCCACGGTCCGGCCATGGCCTGCTCAAGGGTAACGCCGGTCATGGCGTCCAGTTCCGCCTGGGAGAAGGGAGTGACGTTCAGCTCCTCCGTATACTGAACCGGCAGCGTTTTGGCATATTCAGACAGGGCCCGGAATTCTTCGTCCGAAAAATCCCCGTTTTCAAGATAAGCGGCATACAGTTCCTCCGCATGGCTGTCAAACTGCGCGACAACCCGGAAACAGCGCCCGTCCCGCCGGACCACGGCAACAGCATATCCGTCGGACACGGTGTATGAGTCGCCTTCCTCCATGGAGACCACAGCGTCCCTGAACGTTTCAAAACGGACAGGGTCTTCTTCGTCCGCCGTATCTTCGGATGAAGTATAAAACGTATAGCGGGCAGTCAGGACGGGCAGGGTGTATAAGGCGGAAGAAACATCCGCGTAGATTTTGCAGGTCTGTCCTTCCTCCCATCGGAAGCTGCGGTCTTCCGGACATTCCACCACGACCGGCTGCGATTTCCCGTCTTCGCCGGTACAGATGACCGCCCGCAGCGGGCTCCGGGAAAGCACCTGGAGGACGGCGCCCTCGACCATGTATACCTGGCCGTATCTGGCTTTTATGTTTTCCTGCAGGTCGGCATATCCTTCCGCGGTGACCGGCCAGGCTTTCCGGCTGTATTCCTCAATCGGCGGCACAGCAGAGGCGGATTCTTCCGCGGAAACAGGAAGCTCCGTCTGCAGCCGGAATGTCCCGTCGGCACGCCAGTTCAGGTCTGTGGCAAGGTTGGACCAGGGAGTCAGTTTGCCGCTCTGCACCTTCAGGACATTCAGGCCGTCCCAGCCCTCATGATCCCGGTAATAGTCAACAGGGGCGTCGACCGCAAATTCGTAGACAAACAATCCGGAGGAGAGGTAAACAGCCGTCTGGTAACCGTCGCCTCCGCCGAGGCCGTAGAAGGAATATTCTTCCTCCAGGAGCTCGCCCACGGTCTTTCCGGTCAGGGCGTCCAGTTCAGCTTGGTCTTTCGGCTGCCCGGCAATCTCTTCGGTATAGCAGACCGGCAGGGACCAGGCATAGGTATCGAATGCTTCATACGCGGCGTCCATATCCTCGGCTTCCATGAGGGCTGCGTACAGTTCCTTCGCGCGGTCGTCCAGCAGCGTCACGGTGCGGTAATACCGGCCGCCTTTCTCCGTCACAAGGGAGAGGTAATCCGCATCTCCGCCGACCGCGGCGTATTCTCCCGCGGCGTAAACCGCATCACGGAAAAGCCCGGATACGGGCGGATCTTCCTGCCGGAAAGGCGCGCCGCAGATTTCGCAGCGCTTCAGGTTCCGGTAGGGTTCGTCGTTCAGTTGTGAATACAGGAAACAGCCCTGCAGCGGCAGGAACGTCGGATTGACCCGCGGGCAGTTCTGGTCCGCGTGATAGTATTCCCCGCCGGATGGCTGGTAATACAGCACCGTATCTGCCGTGTACGCGCCGGTATCGCCTTCGGGCGCCGCCGTGGCTTCCGCCGGGGATTCCGCTTCCGCGTCTTCGCAGTCGTTCAGGCCGGTGGGATCGATATACCAGAGGCCGTCTTCCTCTTTCCGGACCAGGAAACGGAAACGGTATTTCCTGTAAGCGGTACCGTTGTTTCGGTCTATGTGGGAGGTCGCCGTTACATAGTAATAGGAGAAACCGTCCGGGCTTTCCCCGGCGATCGGAGCGGCCGACTCGATCTCCAGGTCCACAGGCGTCCGGTTCAGCAGGATTTTGAACAGTTCCGTCCGGGGATCCGCCGCGGACGCTTTCCAGCCGGAAGAGCACAGCTCCAGCATTTTGTCCAGGTTGTTGACGCTCCAGTAAGTGAAAAAGACCGTGACGCGGTCCCGTACTTCGCCGGCCTCGAACTCCGTTCCCTGTCCGGCTGTAAGCTCCCTGCGCGCCATCTCCGCTTCCACGTTCTGATACAGCGCCTGCAGTTCTTCGTCTGTCAGGGCGGACAGGTCTTCTGCCAGGGCGGCCGAAAACAGGAAAACGACGGCGGTCAGGATCAGGATCAGTTTCTTCATATGGCAGGACTCCTTTATATTGACAGTTCCGCCAATTCAGACGCGGCAGCGGTTCCGTTTGTTCCGCACAGGATTATACTATACAGCCGGCCGCCGGACAAGGAACGCCGGGGACAAAAAAACCGGAGTGCTTACGCACTCCGGAAGGAAGGAGAAAGGACTTGTGCCCTGGATGTCTTAGTCATCGAAGAGGTCGTCCCAGTCGTCCCAGTCGGTGTCGTGGCCGTGGCGGCGGGAGATGTCCATCTCGCGGACGATTCCGGTCCGGGCGTCGATGTCGAACTCATATTCAACGCCGGCGCTGACGAACTCGATCTCCCAGATCTGGCGGCCGTCGTCCCGGTCCAGCTCGATCTTGGTAAAGGTAACGGCTTCTTCTTTCAGTCCAACCCGTTCAAGCGCGATCTGAATGGCTTCTTCACGGGTCACGGAATTCTGGTCGGCAAAGGCGGCGGTGCATCCGCACACCAGGATCATAATGGCGACGAGGCCAGCAATCAGTTTCTTCATTTTCTTTCTCTCCTCAGCTTTTTTTATTTACTGTCGGGTGCTTCATCCCTGACACCTGTATATACGCAGCAAGTGGACGGGGTGGCAGTAAAACGGCAGAATTTTTTTGAATTATTTTTCCGGGGCGTATACAGGGCGTCTCCGGCGTGCGGAAAAGGAGGCCCGGCAGCGTGACCGCAGCGGATTTCACGGCGTTCTACCCCCAGTTCGCCGGCTTTACGCCGGCTGTTGTGCTGGCGGAATATATCCGGCAGGCCAACGCCCGTTTTGCGGGCTTTGTTCCGGAGGACGCGGAGGAGGCCCGCCGGCTTTATACGGCCCATAAGCTGACGATGTACGCCCGCACGGCCCTGCCTGAAGACGCGGTTTCGTCGAAAAGCGCCATTGCCGCCGCCGGGGAGGCCCGGCAGAAGATCACCGGCAAAAAAATAGGGGAGGTCTCCGTGACGTATTCGTCCGGAACCTCCTCTTCTTCCCTGTCCGTCAGGACAGGCCTGGCGGATCTGACCGAAACGGATTTCGGGCTCCAGCTGCTTTCGCTGATCAGGATGTACGCGCGGCCGGTCTATGTGCCGTAAGCTTACGCGGTCTTATCCCAGAATTCATCGACGATGATGTCCGCTTCCGTCGGCATGTAATGCAGCTGATCCACCATCGCCCCGACGGTCCTTGATTTGTTCATCCCGCTGTTCCGGCAGTCCCGGATAAATCCGGTCACGTCCCGGACCGGATCAAAATGAAGTCCTGCCAGGCTGCGGGGAACCGGATGCATGCTGGCGTTCATATTCATCGCTCCTTTCGCAGTACGCGTTCATTTCGGCGTTTGTTCCGGGGCAATTTACCCCGGCCACCTGTAGATACGCGCGGCGAAAGAAGCGGGCAGTGCGGAAACACAAATGGGCAATTGCTGCGATAAATCATCAGAAGTTGCGAAACAGGCATAAAAGAAACCCGCGCCGGGAAGGCGCGGGAGCAGTGGTTCGCTGGCTGTATTATTCCTTGTTGTCTTTCTTTTCCTTCTCTTCTTTTTTGAGGTCCTTGTTGTAGGAGGACCAGCCGGCGCAGGCGCCGCTGAGGGCGGCAAGCAGCCAGTTCGATGTGTCTTTGAACCCGTTTTCGATCGGGAGGCCTTTCATCACGGAACGGATGACAGCCAGGATCACGATGACGAACACAAAGGTGCCGACGCCGTAGAGAATGTTTTTGGTCAGTTTATTCATGGCGGTCTCCTTCTTTCAGTTGTTTTCACAGCTTTTTCAAAATTGTACCAGAAAACCACTCTTTATGCAATCGGAGCGCTGCCGGTTACGGGGAGACCGGATCCCTTTCCATCATGACAAGGTATTCAGTGGTTCCTTCTTCAAACTGTTTCTTTTCAGTCAGGCGGAAACCGTGGGCTTCATAAAACCGGATGGCGTCCGTGTTCTTTTCGATGGCCCACAGGAAACGCACATCGTATTCTTCCTTGGCGAACTCAATCAGTCTGCCGCCGATCCCCATGTTCTGGAAGAAATAGTCCACATACAGCTCTTTGACCTCTTCTCCCTCAATACGGATCAGGCCTTTTACGATGCCGTTGTCATCGTATACCCATATGCGGTCCAGCAGTTCGGAATACTGCTTTGCTACAGGCAGGACCTGCAGCTCTCCGAAAGAGTAATCGTCATCCTGGAAGATCGGGCGGAATTTGATTCTCTTCACAAACACGAGTATTTCGGCGATTCGCGACAGATCCCCGGGTCCGGCTTTCCTGATCATTTCTCTTCCTCACAATCGGTTGATACTGCAGAGTATACCACAGGAAGCGTATCCTGGACAGCGGCGGATCGTGAGGCAGGAATCAAAAAAAGCGGGGAGGCCGCCGTGACGTATCCGTCCGGGACCTCCCCTGCTTTTGTATCCGTCAGATGAACGATTTCAGTTGAAGATGCTTCTGACCCAGTTCCCGACCTTATTAAGACCGACAACTCCGCCTGCCACGCCGCAGCCGACTGCTCCGACGCACATTCCGATTACGCAGCCCGGCGCGCCGGCGACGCAGCCGACTCCGGCTCCGACCATGGCTCCGACCGTCACGCCCGTGATAGCTCCTCCTACATGGTCCATGACGTCGCCTGTTTCGCCGCCGGCCACCATTGCCATTTCGTTCAGGTTCAGTTCCATTGTGTTGGTATTCATATTCTTTATCTCCTTTTATTAACTCTTTCTTTTATTTCCGCCGGCCTGTTTTCCCGCCTTACATTAGAATGTATGCGCGGAGCGTATATGTGCCGTAGACCTGTCCGAATTATTCCCAGCCCGCCATGATGCCGATACCGGCACCGACGGCTCCGCCGATTATGGCGCCGGGGACGCCCCTGAATTGGCCACCGACTCCTGCTCCGGCAGTACCGCCGACAACTCCCCAGAAGATGGATTCCTTCCAGTTCCAGCCGCCATTGACCATTTCCATCTCGTCCAGATTCAGTTCCATTGTGTTGGTATTCATTTTCTTATTCTCTCTTTCTGCGCTTTGCGCTTGTTCTTTTTTTTCTCAAAGGCTTCATTGCCTTTTCACCTGTATATACGCATCACAAATATGAGGTGGCAGTGACGAATGAAAAAAATTTGTCTCCGTTTCGGAGACAGACAGGAAGTGAAGTATTGTGGCGCTGTCCCTGAAAATGACCGAAGATACCGAACGGCTTGAAAAACGCGAAAAGTGCCTGGAATTTCTCCGGAAGAACAAGGTGGACGTGGGCCTGACGTCCAAAGCTTCCGGCCGGTCCTGTTTCCTCCTGGGGATCCATACAAGGGGGAGCCCCGTCATGCATATCCCGCCCCGGCCGGTGGTGGCCCCGGCCCTTGCGAAGGAAAGCCTGAAAACCGAGATGGGGGATTTCCTCCTGGAATCCTGCCAGGCAGCTTTTGACGGGGATATGGCCGGTACGGCCGGCGGCATGGAGAATTGCGGGCAGCGGGGCGCCGACGGCATCCGGGAATACATCGACGGGGGAATCGGCCCGCCCAACAGCCCGGTGACGCTGTCCGGCGGCTGGATTTATAACCGGGTGGCAAAAAAAAGCGTCCTGGTAAGCGGAAAAGCCGGTGCCAAACCTATGTTTGACACCGGCGCGCTGTATAACGATTTCGATTATGAGATTACATCCAGATAGGAACTATCCGGGTAACGGCGATCACAGGAGATTACGGGGAGACAGACAGTGAAGAGCCGAAAGCGTTTCAGTGCTGCTGATAATGTTTCGGTTCGGACAGTTCCTCTTCCTGAACAGGGTTTGGCGCTTCGACGGGTTTCTCTTCTTCTGTATTCCCGTTCTCCTCTTTACCCTGAAAATAACAGATCAGGCCAAGGGCAATAGTAACGAAGATAAGGATAAAAAAGGGCCAGGCAAAATCAGCCTCAAACGGCGAGAGGCTGAAAAAGAACCGGAGCGCATCCCGGAACGGTATGTCGGTACGCAAAAACGCAATCAGGATCATGACCAGATTGTAGATGACGATAGCGATCGAAACCCCAAACAGGAACCGCGTTCCGCGACGAAATCCGCGGCTTCTGAATAATCGCCGGAAAAATCCTGCTGTTTTTCTTATCATTCGGATATCCTCCCGCAGGCTGTTGCCTGCATGAGTATATCATACCGGAGGGCTTGTGAACATAACCGACGCTATCTTTGATCCCGAGCTGGGCTGTACAGCCTTCACCGTGGAACGGATCACCTATACCCGGAGCCGGGCGGGAACAACTTCCCGAAGTACGACGGCCCGGGCGATGGGCTGCATCCACCCGGGAACGCCGGAAATGCTCCGGCTGCTGCCGGAGGAAGAACGGGGAGAACAGTTCATCGCGATCTATACGGACTATGCTTTAAGCACCGGAACGCCTGAAAGTTCCGGTGCTTCGTTTATTGCGCCTGACCGTATCCACTGGGGCGGGCAGACCTGGCGGGTCGTCAGGGTGAGGGACTGGCAGATGTTCGGGTATTATCAGGCCTATGCTATTGCGGAGCCGTCTGAATCCTGATTCGGGTAACGGCGATCACAACTGATGCATGAAAGCTGATCATTCAATATTGTTCAGGCCGTCATACAGCTCATTGAAGGATTTCATCCTGTCGCATCTGCCGTATGAGAATGTTTTGTCATCCCCGAATTCGAGCAGGAAACACTTGGCCAGTTCCTCCACAGTCTGTTCCAGCGTGTTGAAGAACTGACGGTAAGCGAAATCCTGAGCCGGAGATTCTTCCGGGAAGGTGCTCCGGATCAGGGACTCTGTGACCTGGTCCAGCGGATACATTTTGAGATGCATCAGCTCATGGATGATGACTTCTTCCATGTTTTCCTGCTTCGGATTGATGACGTTCAGCATGAGGATGGCTTTTCTGTCATCGCAGTCGATCTTGAAGTCTCCGGTCTTGGGCCAGGAAGGATCGTCGATCAGCTCCAGTTTCACATCCCATGCCGGGGTGATCCGGAGTTTTCTGCAGTATTTTTCAAACAGGGCGGTTATCTGTTCTCTGTCCATTATGCATTCCTCACAATCGATCTGATCTGTATCAGGATTATATCATAAAGCATTTTTGTTCACATCTCTTTATTGCTTCCGGGAGGCTTCATGATCTCTGAATCTTCTGCTTTTCATACCGTGATCTTCGACGCCCTCTGCGCCTGCCTGGATCTTTCCGCGGCGGAGGGCATCAAACTGATCCATGAAGCCTATGCCGAGCCGGAGAATGTTCCCCGGCCGGCGAGGAACAGGAACGTCATTTACTGGACCGTGCTGCAGGATCTGTCCGCGGATCCGGTATCGACGGTATATCACCCGGAAGGCGGGGCCGGCAGAAACACGCCCGTGGTGTACACGACGCTGAAATATCAGCTGATCATCGTCTGCTACGGCCCCGCTTCCGAAACATATGTCCGGCGCATCCGGCATATGCTCTTTCTGGACGGAGCAGGCTTTCCCCGCCGGATCCTGCGGAATGCCGGGATCTTTCCGGTGCCCGATCCGCCGCAGCCCTCGCTTCTGTATGAGGAGGAGGGAAGCCTGTGGCGGAAACGGGCGGACCTGACGATTCAACTTCGCGTCCGGGATGAACTGAGGTCTCAGGCAAGGAATTCAATCAACTCGCCTCCGGCAATTGTGATTCACTGACAGCCGGAGAAAACTCCCTCTGCCCGACGCAGAGGGAGAAAAAGAAGGAGATTATGAAGAAAACTTACCATTAATTGGTATATACCATATTATTCGATAAATGTCCAGTAGCAACAGAACAAATTTTGGAGGGAAAACCAATGCTTTCTGTCAATACCATCGCCCGGGTCGTTGTCAACACGGTCCATGCTTCCGCGTCCCCGGCGTCTTTCGATACCGGCCTGCTGCTGGCCCAGGAGAATCCCTTCTCCGCGTCCGACCGGCTGCAAGCCTACGGCTCGGCGGCGGAAGCCGTGGCGGGACTGACGGAGATGGGCTTCCTGCCCACGTCGGACGTGTACCGGGCGGCCGTCAAATACTTCGCCGCCTCCTCGGCGCCTTCCCGGCTCCTGGTCTCCTGCTACCCGGCGTCGGAAACTCCCGGCCAGGCCCTGGACGCGGTCCTGGACCGGACGGCGGAGTTCTACGGGGTCATGACCTGCGATGCCGTTTCCGCCGCGGATTACCTGACCTTCGCCCGGCATGTGGAGTCCCTTTCCCAGCCCCTCATGCTCTTTGTGCCGGTGACCGGTACGGCGGCCTCGGCGACAGCCTCCGACAGTGTACTGGACAAACTGCACGGCGCAAGTATCAAAAGAGCCGTGCCGTTCTACTGCGCTGCCGCTTCGGACTGCGCGGCGGTCATGGGCACGGCCATGGGCCTGGAACTTTCGCACAAAGATTCCGCCTTTGCCCTGTGCTACAAGACCGTGCAGGGGATTCAGCCGTCCGCGCTGACGCAGACGGAGGTGGACAGCCTGAAAGCCCTGGGCTGCAACGTATATGTTGCGAGGGGCTATACCCATCTCCTGCTGGAGAATGGATCCGTTGCCTCCGGCAGACGTTATGACGAAGTCCTTTATGTGGACAAGATCGCTGAGGACCTGCAGAATGCGGCGGTGACCCTGCTGGCGGAGAATCCGGACAAGCTGCCCCAGACGGACGACAGCACGGCCCAGTTTATCAACCGGTTCTCGTCCATCCTCATGGGCTATACCGACCGGGGTGTGCTGGCTTCCGGTCTCTGGCGCGGATCCGACGCAGGCCCGGTGAAGAACGGGGACGTGGTGGAGAACGGTTTCCTGCTCTGGGCGGACAGCTACGACGACCAGTCCGACGCCGACCGGGCGGCGCATAAGGCGGTGCCGGTGCAGTGCGCCCTGACGCTGGCAGGTTCTATTGAGTCGATTGTCATTACCGTTAACGTGCAGGTTTGATGCGGAGCCATCCGCGCTTCAGCGCGGCGAATGGCTCCCATGTTACAGCCGTCAAAGGCGCGAAGCGGCTTTGGTAACGGCGATCACAAGGAGGGATTGATTCATGGCGTATAACGTATACAGTCTGCCTGATGTTAAATCGGTGCTTTATCATCCTGACGTGGGCACGGCGAACCTGCACCTGTGCGGGATCGGGAAGATCACGGTTTCCGCGGCGGGGGACCTGACGTCCCATACGACCACCGCGGACGGGTATGTGGTGGTAAACCGCCTGAAAACGACAAACGGCACCGTCCAGATTGAGGTGCCGCAGAATTCTATCGGGGATGATTTTCTCCGCCGCTGGGCGAAGTGGGCGAGGAGTACGAACAGTCCGAACCGCATCGCCCTGGGAACGCTGACCATTACGGACAATGTCTCCGGGTTTAAGACGGTGTGTACCGGCGTGAGCCTGCAGAAGGCACCGGACCGGACTTATGACCGGACCGCAACCAATGTGACGTATACCTTATTGGCGACGACGATCACAGAGCAGTGACGGGTTTACTTGACCTGATTCCAGTTTTCCCTGATATACGCTTCATGTTCCGGAGTGAAATCCTTGTTATAGCGGTAGAAATCCTGGATGCATTGCTCCATCGTTTTATCGGCTTTTTTTGCCAGATGGATTACCTCGTTCAGATGATCTGTGATATCTGAATCAAGTTTTCCGCCGACAGCTTTTTCCAGGTCGGCGAGCGTCAGTTTTCTCTCTTTCATCGTGGTATCCTCCTTCTTCAATCCTGATTTTTGTGTTTGTTCGTTTGTGCCGGGGTTCCTGCCTTCATCAGTTTATACGATCGTACATGACTGACTGGCAGTAAAGGTCAGGCTTCAGAGCCCGGCAGGTTTCAGTGGGTTTGTTATTGCGGGGGATTGATCGCATCCGGGTTGATTTTCGGCCCCTGGATATTGGGCGCTTCTCCGCGTTCCCAGGAGATATGGCCGCAGTCGATGCATTTCACCTGGTAGAACTTAACCGGGAAGACCAGGTCAATGTCCGTTTTGGTCTTGCCGGTGGGGACATAGCGGTGATGGAAACCGCAGGCAGCCCAGATGAAGAAGTCAACAATTCCGTCGGTCGGCTTAGGTCTCTTTCCGCCTGCTGCGCGCTCCATCTGGAGCAGCGTCAGCTCATACTGTTCCTGATTTGTAAGAGTGTTATTCTTTGCGGTGGTTGCCATTGATCCCAGCTCCTTTCGATGTCTGATTCAGCGGTTGTTGCCTTTCACCTGTTCATACGCAGCAGCAGGATGGGATGGCAGGCGGAGGTTCAAACTCCGCAATAGTTGGTATGCGTCAATCAAAAATTGCGATATTGGCCGGGGCGATTGCCGTTCACGAACAGAAAAATACCGCGCAGCGCTGCGCGGTATTGTTGATGATCCGTGTTATCAGATGTTCGGAATGATTCGAAGCAGCGTCCATGCTGCCATCTCGATGTTTCCTTCATACGGGTTGTATTTCGGATTGGCAACGACCAGGATATATCCCACTTTGGATCCGGTTTCCTGGCTCATGAATTCAACAAATGAGCTTTCTTCATTGATGCCGGAGAAAAGATTAACTGATCCTGTTTCGTCCGCCACGAGGGCAACTGTGGGATTGAGTTCCTCGATGACTTTCAGGACGAGCATGCAGTTGCCGCACTCTCCCTTGGCATCCAGCCATTCCTGAATGGTAACGAATTTAGGCGCTTCTTCCGCCAGCGCGACGCATGAAAGTGAAACGAGTACGAGGACAATGGAAAGCGCCAGTGCGATGGTTTTCTTCATTGGAGGTCAGCTCCTTTCATTTTTCACACTTGTCTGCTGTCAACCATGTTACCTGACAAGCGAACCCATTGCAACTGTTTATATTTTCCAGTTAATCAGGGGAGGGTTTTATGCGTACCATTACAAGAGATATTGAAATCACCGTTGGCGGAATCCGGACCGGCTTCCGCCTATCCAAACTGGACGCTTTTTCCGGCGTCATGCTGCTCCGGCTGCTGATGAGGCTGGGCGAACCGCCGAGGGCCGCCGGTGGCGGAAATTCCGTCGGCGGTGAGGTCAACCGAAGCAAGCGAGCTCCGCAGTGCGGAGTCGCGCCGACAGAGGTTGCGGATGCCCGCAACTCTTTTACCATGCTGGATCTGATTGCCTCCCTGTCGGAGGACGAACTTCGTTCCGTCATGACGGCGGTGTTCAACCACATTTCCGTCCTGCTGCCCGCCGGTCCCCATCCGGTCATGACCGGCAGCGAGTGGGGATATCCGGAGCTGGAACACGATACGCCCACCTGCATGAAACTCCTGCTGGAGGGCATCGCCTGGAGCCTGTCCGGTTTTTTCGGCGGCGGGCAGTCGAAGGGGGAGACCGCGCCTGCGGATACTGCCCCGTAACCTGCCCGAACATCGATGAGTTCCTGTTCCTGCCCGTGGCCGCCGGCCACTGGAAACAGCATGAGCTCTGGGACGGGACCTATACCCTGGACGACCTGCTGGATATTGTGGAACTGATCCGGGTGAAAAATGAAAATCAGGCCCGGGCTGCTGATGCAGTCCGGGCATGAGGCCCTATCTTCCGGGTTTCTTATCCAGGGATGAACGCTTGTTTATTAATTGCTCCCGGCTACGCCGATCGCACCGCCGACGACGCCACCGAACACCATGCCGGGGATTCCACCGACCGAAGCGCCGACTCCTGCGCCGACTGTCGCACCAACAGTTCCCCAGACCACGGCTTTCACCCAGTCAAAGCCGCCGTTTACCAGTTCCATTTCGTTAATGTTCAGTTCCATCATATTGCTATTCATTGTCTGTTCCTCTCTTTCTGCCCTGTAGGCTTCATTTCTGTCTGGTGATCTATCAGAAGTCTCCGCCGGTGATGGCGCCGACAGCGCCGCCCATAACACCGCCGAGAACGGCTCCGGCAGGTCCGCCGAGGCATCCGCCTGCAACCGCGCCGCCGATGCCGCCGATCACAGCACCCTTGATACAACCGATGAGGTCAAAACCTCCGTTCACCATATCCATCTGATCCTTTGTGAGTTCTTTCATGTTGGTATTCATATTATTTTCCTCCTGCCCTGTGGGCTTCTTATTTTTGTTTTCTTCTGAGCTTGTTTGCTCGTGACACCTGTAAATACGCAGCCCGGGAGCCGGGTGGCAGGCAGGT
The DNA here is from genome assembly GCA_946414315.1 of uncultured Clostridia bacterium. Taxonomy (GTDB): domain Bacteria; phylum Bacillota; class Clostridia; order Christensenellales; family Aristaeellaceae; genus Aristaeella. The sequence continues at coordinate 26,335 of CAMKNZ010000007.1, read as the reverse complement.
GAGAAAACTCAGCAACAACTGGTGTCTGTTTCTCAGAAATTGCGATCCTGGCCGGCTGGGAATTCCCCGCATCCTTTGCTGGAAGCATACAATAAAGCCGCCCGGCGTCTGCCGGGCGGCCTGGGATCATGGATAGGGAATGGATCAGGCGGGGACGTAGATGTAGCAGCCGGAAACGATGAAGTTCCTGTTCTTCAGTTCCGGGTTCATGGCCATGATCTTGTCCACGGTCGTGTTGTAGCGATGGGCGATCTTGATCAGGGTGTCGCCATGCTCGATGCGGTAGATCTTCCGGCCGGCACGGGCAGCGGGCTTCTTCAGGTAGCCGCCTTCGTTCTTTCCGCCGGTGACTTCTTCCATTTCATTCATGTTCAGTTCCATATTGTTTTCCATTGTTGTTTTCCTCCTTTGTTGTGCAGTGTGCTTGTAATATTATTGCGGATCGTGATCCGCCTGACACCTGTTTATACGCAGCAACCGGACCAGATGGCAGGAAAACAGCCTGTTTTTCTCCGGACGGCCGGATCACTGCTTTTCCTGATCGTCTTTGTCTTTCTTTTTCGTCCCGTTATACCAGTAGGAATATCCGCAGGATACGCCGGCCATGGCGGCAATGGCCCAGTTCCAGAATTCCCTGAATCCGTCCGCGAATGTCCCGCCGTGGATCAGGGAACGCCCGCCGGCCAGGATGAGGATGGAAGCGGCAAAGCCGCCGATCCCGCAGAGGATGGTTACAATTGTCCTGCTCTTCATATTGTTTCTCCTTACGCCTGTTAAGTGGATTTTATCAGAAAACAGCATCCCTTGCAAACGGAGGGAAAACAAAAAACCGCGCAGCAGCTGCTGCGCGGCAGGAATAAAGAGGGTTAAGGAATCAATGGAAGGCGTTGTAGTTCGTGCCGCTGCTCTTGCCGGAACCTTTTTGGGCGTATCCGATGCCGCAGGCCAGGCCGATGGCGCCGCCGACCAGACTGAGCACACAGATCAGCCCGATGATGCTGCCGCCGTTAGCCTGTTCCATTTCGTTCAGGTTCAGTTCCTTCATGTTGGTATTCATATGCTTGTCCTTTCCGCGCTGTGCGCTTCTTGCTTTCCGTTTCAGTTGAGCTGTTTTGCTCCTGACACCTGTATATACGCTGCCCGGAAGCGGGTGGCAGGCAGGCGGGAAAAGTCAGCAATAACTGGCGTGCATTTCTCAAAAATTGCGATATGGAGAGATAAAGAATGGCTTCCCAGGAATTCCTTGCGTCCTTCGCGGTCGAGATTGACGAGGCCGGCGTATCCCGCCTGCAGGCTGTCCTGGAGGAAAACCGGGAGCTGGCGGACGGCCTGGCCGCCGCGTTCAATGCGGCGGCTTCCGCCATTCAGTCCTTTGCGGACGAACTGGGCATCCTGCCCGGCTTTTCCGCCGGGGGCCTGGTCACGGAGGGCATGTCCGGTCCGGGCGGCCTGGCCCTGGGGCTGGATACGTCCGCCGCGGAAACGGACCTGGCTTCCTTCATCGCCCTGGCGAAGACGCCCCTGCCGCTTTCCGCCAACGCCTCCGGCATCGTCTCCGCCGCCCGGTCGGCCTATGGCAGCGTGAAGAGCATCTTTTCCCAGCCGATCCCGATCACCGGGAGGGTGGAAACGGAGGGCGGCGGGGACGCCGGCGGATCGACCCTGAAGATGTCCGCCGGCGGAAGATTTACGAAACCCACCGACGTCCAGGTGGCGGAGGATGGGGACGCGGAATACATCATTCCCGTGAAAAAGGAAAACCGGGCGGTGCCGCTGGTGAAGCAGCTTCTGTCGGAACTATCGCCTTCGGCCCGGGCCAGCCTGTCCCTGGGGGACGGTGCCTCTTCGCTGATCTCCGGTGACCTTGCTGCCGGGCAGCCCGCCGGGGCGCAGATCACCCAGAACAATTCCAATGTCTCCGCGCCGGTGACGATCCAGGTACATTCCACCGGGGCAAACGCCGAGCAGATCGGGCAGAAGCTGTATGACACGGCGGAGCGGTATCTGCTGAGGACCTTGCAGGGGGCGATGGGATAGAAAAAGCACCGCCGGAGCGGTGCGGGAAGGGGACATTCTGAATGATAACTTCCGGCTTTCCTGGGCATTACTCCGCCGATTGTTTCCTTGCGAGCCAGCCACGGAAAAGCCCTCCCTGGAACAGGGAGATGATAATAAAGAAAATGTCCGCGAAAATGATGAACAGGAATGAAGGTACCATGATCCGGGTATACTTTTTTCCGGAGAAAGTGCCTTTACGAATGAAATGACCCATACGGCCCAGATAAAACAGCACCCCCAGATTAAAGAACACCAGAAACGCCGCGCTTTCCCCAAAACTGATCCATGCGTCCTGCGGGAAGAAATCGCCGGTTCTGGCAATACTGAGCACAGTATTCAGTAACAGCAGCCCGATATTTACAATAAACAGAATCCGGGTCACGTTCAGCATGACGCCGCCGCCTATTCCGACACCGCCTCCCCAGGTCAGCCCTGCGCGGCTGCAGAAATGTTCAAAGCTTTGCATCAGCGGTTCATTCTGCTTTCCTTCAATAAAACCGTTGTTGGCGATGCAGTATACATTGAGATGGATTTCGTTTTCTTTACAGAAAGACTCCATTGCTTCCATAAACCGGAGCACACTGGAAGGAATGCCGTCCACATAAAGCGGAACGCCGAACACGACTGTCTGCGCGTCATGAAGCTGATCCAGGATACGGGGATAATCGGCCGGGGTGTGCAGCTTTTCAGTAACCTTTTCTCCTCCGGCGAACAGACGCTGCAGGAACAGAAAATAGGAAGAGGCACAGAACTTCTTCTTGGGGCTGCAGTTAATGTATACCGTTTTCACAGTAATCCCTCCAATTCTTCGAAGTTCTGAACAAACACCGTATCAGAACGCTCAAAGCCGTCATTGATTGCGTTGCGCTCCGCCAGATAACGGAAGCTGGCTTTTTCTGCTTCGGTTATTTCGCCGTAAACAATCACCTTCCACAGATCATGCTTCCCGTATCGGAGTGTATGATGCATCTGTCTTCCCCGGTAGGTGCTGAAAGGCGTGGATGTTCCGATGGAGCGGTCCAGTATATTTTTGACAGCGGCGCTGTATCCGCCGTACAGGTTTTTCGTGATAATGACCAGCTCATCTGCCTGTCCGATGATCCTGCAAACCTGCTGCAGTTTATCCTTCATGAAGCATTCAGCGGGATGCTTGGTCCAGCAGCCAAAGCAGCCCTGACAGGGGGCATATTTTCCGTCAGCCACGATCGCGTGATCGCATTTGGATTCAACGACCGCGGCATAAGAGTGATCCAGGTCGTACAGAATGACTTTCATTGTATTTCCTCCTGTTTGGCAATGGCAGGCGAGTCGTGATAGTTCCCGGTTTCTGTCATATGTTGAAGCTTCTCAAGTTCCCCGATGCAGTATTTGCACCATTCCCGCTGCATTTTTTCATACATGCGTCCGAATTCGATGGTCAGCTTCCAGTACAACGCTTTTTCCGGATGGCTGAGCGCCTGTTGATACATGTCAGCATTGGCTGACACCTGTTTTCCTTCATCCGCGAAAACAGCGGCATGCTGAAACGCCTTGAAGAATTCAATATTTTCCTGCACCGGCAGCTCACCCATGAAAAAGGTCTTCAGCAGAAACGGATTGCGGTACCCTGCAGGAATATGATCCTGCCTGAGCCATCGCAGCAGTTCTTCGTGTCCAGCAGGCGTAATCGAAAATACATTTTTATCCGGTTTGCCTGCCTGAACCACATGAGTCTGGCTGATCCAGCCGGCTTTTTCCATTGTTTGCAGTTCCCTGTAAATCTGGCTGGTTTGGGCTGTCCAGAAATGATTCAGCGAATCCCTGAACACCGTCATAATCTCGTACCCGGTCTTGTCTCCGTTGTTGATCAGTCCGAGAATGCCATGCTTCAGCATGAAAGCACCTCCCATATATTCCACATATGGAATAATAATTCCACTTGTTGAATATGTCAATATGCAAAAGGTAACGCAAATAAAAACAGTCAGACCGCATCGGATCTGACTGAATGCCTTATGCTTTGTAACTTCCGGGTTTGCTTGCTATCAATTCGTAAAACTGCCCCAACTTGGGGAAGAATCCCTATATATGCACACTGAAATGATGAGTTTCATCATGCATGTCGTAAATTGTGTTTCCGGCATTAGCTATATAACATTGCTGCCACTTCAGCAGAAGGTCCCGAAATCTGAAAAGCTGATCATTCTCAGGATCTCCGTAACGCTCTGCCAATTCCGATATGGTGGGCATCTGTATAAGAAAGCGATCATCAAGTTCTTCAAGATAAGCAATAATCTCCACAGCATTCATCAATTCGAATGACCGGATATTATCCCTTTTCAGTACAAGTGTCAGATTCCGTTTTTCAGGCTGCTCCCATTCTCCGGATTTCAGCCATTCTGCTTCAGTTCTATGTGGAATCTTCGAGAAAGCGTTTCGGATCCGGTCTGGCAGGCTTTCAAACTGTTCCAGCGTGATTCGTTGATCCTGTAACGTTTTCCCCCGACCCTTGCTGTGGGGCAGAAAACAGCTGAATTTATGAACAGGGTAATCCGAAAGAATCTTTGTAAGTTCTTCCAACTGATTCAGATTGCTTTGCAGCAGAGGAATACTGATGTTAACCGGAAGATCCGACTTAGCCGCTGCGGACATCATCTGCATAACAAGCTTAAAATCGCCTTTTCTCCCGGCAAAACGGTCGTGGTATTCCTCGGCCCCGTATATTGTCAGATCGATCAGTTTCACGCCTTCATCGTGGATTCTTTGCATGATTGAATGAAGCTCTTTTTCTTCCCGGAATGCAAAACCGTTCATCTGAAGAAAACCGGCGCCGGGAGAAAGATGCTCTCTGGAAAACCGGATGTAATCCCAAAGATCCGGAGTGTCCATACAGTACCCGATATAAAAGCTACCCCGGATATCAGGCTTCTTTTCGGACAATTCTGCCAACACACGGTGGGCAAACTGTGTACTCTGCCGGTAGTTCACACCGGAAGTCTGGCCGCATGAGGACAGCAAACAATAGCTGCAATGTGCCTGACATGGTACGCAGTAGTTTGCGATGCTGAAGGAAACAGTTTCCATATCGACAATCACCTCATGGAACAGAAAACTCAAATTTGGAAATTAAACACTTGGATCATTTTCTGATGAACTTCTCATCTGCTCCGATATCTTCGCTCACAAAACGTTCCACAGTCATGTGCAGATCATACTTTTCCCGGAGCGCTGCAAGCCGGATCATCATGGGCGAAGAGTGATGCGCGTCAATCGCAGTCTGGTCGGTCCAACTGTCAATCAGCAGGATTGTTTCCGGATCATCCAACGGCTGGAAATACTGATAACGCAGATTTCCTTTTTCAGCCCGGATGTCTGCTGCAATACCGGATGATTCCATTTCTTCAGCGAATGCCCTTGCATTGCCGTTGGAACCTTTATAATACAGATTCACTGTGATCATCATGCTCATCCCCTTGGATCGGAAAATTCAAAGTTAATCCTTGTAACTGACCTTATCATATGCATAAAGAGCCTGCCGGTCAACAGCGCCGGCGGCGGAAAGGACGCTGTTCTGTGGCAAAATCATCCACTGCATATGTGACCTGCGTTGTCGGCGGGAAAACATATACCTATCACTTCACCGGTGTGACGGCAATTGAGCACAACCTGGCCCTGAACCTGAACAATGAGGCCTCGGAAGGATCGGACATCATCAACGGCGCCCGGAACCTGGCGAACCAGGTGACCCTGTCCGTAGTGGAAACGGATACGGAGCAGGCCGCCGGCTGGGCTGCAAGGATGCTGGAATGCATGACCGCCCTGAAGAAAAAGCGGGTGCTGTGCAAGGTCGTCACCTCCTTGGCCACCTATGAGGATATGCTCCTGACGGAGATCAACGCCACCCAGGACGAGGAAAACCAGTTCGGATGGAGCGGGTCCCTGGCCTTTATGGAATACATTCCGGTGACGGAGGAAAACGCGGAGGCCCTGAAGACAAATACCAATTCTTCTGTCCGCACGAACACCGGCAGCAGCGGCGCCGGGAAGATCTCCGGCACGCCGCAGCAGCAGCTGCTGTCAAGGGCAGGAATCAATTAATTCAGAATTCAGAATTAAAAAATCAGAATTACAAGGAGGTAAAGACTTTGTCGGGATATATCCTGCCCCTCACCACTGATCCCTGGCAGGTGATGACCCTGGACGTGGTCATTGACGGGGAGGAGTTCCATGCCCAGGTGGAAGTCCGGTACCTGCCGGCGCCGGATCAGTGGGTGGTGAGCATCTGGGATCACTCTTCCGGCGAACTGCTGGTGAATATGATCCCGCTGGTCTGTTCCTATGAGGAGGTCAATGACCTGCTGGCGCCCTTCCGTTTCCTGCGGGGCGGAAAAGGCCTGGGCAGCCTGATCTGCCTGCGGGGAACGGATGAACCGTCCACGCAGGATCCGACAGGCACCAATCTGAATGAGTTCCAGCTTATCTGGACCGATACTTATCAATGATGAATGATGAATTATCCCGCGCTTTATCCGTCTATGCGGACGGTAAAGCGCTCACCGGCTTTCGCCATGCCTGCCTGACCGGCAGGGACGCTTTGGGCCTGTACCCCATGCCCTTCATCCTGCGGCTCTGGAACCTGGCGGATTCGGATTACCATCTGCTCCGGGCAGCAGTGGGTATTTCCGTCATGCACGGGCAGTCCGTGCTTGCTGCCGGCAGGGTTTCGGACGTATACCTGCGCCTCGTGCCGGAGGGGAAGATCACGGAAGTGGTCTTTGCCGCCGGGCTGGGGCTGTGGGAAGCGCCGGTCTCCCTGAGTGTGGAGGCCGGCGTTTCGGTATCTGAGACTGTACGTCGGATTTTGGAAGCCAGCGGGACGGGGATCCCGCTGCTTTCCTTTCCGGGAACGGACCCGGTGCGCTCCCGGGGCCAGGCATTTTACGGCCGTGCAGCGGAATGTATCGAAGAGGCGCTGTCCGCCGCCGGCGCCCGGGGATATCTCACCGGATCCGGCCTGTGCGTCGTGCCGGCGGAGGGGCTGCCGGTGAGCATGGAGCTGTCTTCCGCCGACCTGCTGTCGGACCCGGTCTTTGTGGGGGACGGGCAGCTGCTCCTCCGGACCCGGATCACCGGCTGGCCGCTGGGAAAAGGGATCCGGGTCAAATGGAAGGACGGGTCCCGGTCGGGACTCGTCCTGGAAAGAGCCGTGGATGCGGATAACCTGGAAGGAAAATGGGAGAGCGAGCTATTGATTGCTGTCCGGCCTGATCATTCCTGAAACCAGTCCGTCCTGATCCTTTTCGATCCTCAGCACGAAGTCAAACCGGTTCCGGTCGATGCACATCCAGAAGTCTTTTTCGGGATAGACCTCCTGCCGGGCGGGGTCGAAAAAGTGCCGGCCGCCCCCGTGGGCGAGGGCCTGCAGCTTCTGATCAATATCCGGCATCTCCCGGCCTGTCAGCAAAGACCGGAGCCAGACCGCGCAGAGCTCGTCCTCTTCCGCGGGTTCCAGGCCGGCTTTTCCCATGCAGACCAGGGATACCTTTTCCGGATTCTTCTTCCGGATATAGTCTGCGACGGCTTTTCCGTTCACAAAGCTGCCGGTGAGGATCTCTTCCGCATGGACGGCGCTGACGATGCCCTGGGTGCCGGCGCTGGTGGTATGAATGATCCGCTTGCCCCGGACCATTTCCGGGTCGATGGAGGAAGGGGAGTTTCCCAGGTCGCAGCCGTCGATCTTTTTCCCCTGCCGTTCACCGACCAGGATGCAGCCGGGGTCTTTTTTCCGCCAGGCAAAGGTATCCTCAATACTGCCGACCGGGCGGACTTCTTCCGCCCCGAGGGCATAAAGCCAGCACTCCATGGAAAAAGCCCGGAAAACGTCGATGATCACGGTCAGGCCGTCCGCCTGCTTCGCGCCGTCGATCAGATGATAAATTTCAATCTTCAAGATGTCTGCGCTCCGTTCGGTTGTTGGTGGTTTCATACCAGCCAAATCCTATCACACTCCGGGTCAAAAAGAAAGGACGGGTCCCAAGAGGGACTCGTCCTGGAAAGATCTGTGGACGCGGATAACCTGGAAGGGAAGTGGGAGAGTGAGATGCTGATTGAGAATGCAGTTTGACTTCCGGGATAATCGGCCATGATGCGTTCTCCAAAAGTTCCTTCGTTTTTCTGCAGACGCAGATTTGTCGATCATAAACAAAACCCAAAGATACCCGGCAGACATTTTTCTGTCAGAGGATGCAGTCGCTTACGAACTCAATGTCACGATCCGCTTTCCTGAAAGTGGCAAAATGCGGTTTTCCGCTGTACCCATCGGCATCCTCAAAAGCTTTTTTCATATAGGGATACCGGATAAGCTGCAGGGCTTCGTCCGGTGTAAACCATCCGGCATCCTGGAATTCATCCGATACGAATTCCTTTCCGCTGACATACCTGCACCTGAAAACGAGATTGACGGTAGTGGGCAGCGTCATGCCCTCCAACGGACCGTATCCCTTTTTGCAGGCCAGGTTCTGATAGATTCCTGTGACAGCTTCCGGTTCAGCGGAGGTTCCGCTTTCTTCGAAGATCTCGCGTCTCAGGCCGTCCAGGAGTGCTTCGCCCTGTTCCACGATCCCGCCGGGGAACTCCCATCCCCTTCTTTCCGACCGGATCAGCAAAACCTTGCCGTCTTTATACACCACGCCTGCCGCTGAGACAAAATGTACCGGAAGCTGTTTGGTTTCCAGCCATTGATCCATGATACCCTCCATCCATTGATATTGGTTCTGTCTCATCCGTCAATGATTACCGCTTCATCAGGTATGCTTTCACCCGGGTCCGGCACCCCGATCAGTCGGATTCGCCGGACCGGGCGGCGCTTTCGGAATAGCTTCCGTGTCCGTAGGCCTTGATCGGGAAGTTGTCAATCTGGAAGGACTCCTTTGGGATATCAAACCCCAGCAGTTCCGCCACCTCTTTATTGTTCTGCTCCCAGATGGTGCTGATCATGATGTCCCTGTACTCCGTGAGATCCTTCCATGATTCTCCGTCAAACAGGAAACTCTCGTTGGCATTGATCACGCCTTTCAGTTTCTGGCTGCCGGTTGCCATGAAAAACGGGATCGCTTCTTTATAGGTTTTCCGGCCGTCATTATCTATGCAGTACTCGGAGACCACAACAGCGTATACCTCTCCTTCCCGGACAGGCACCTCTTCTTTCAGGTCGATCCTCTGGTATCCGCCGTAGAGAAAGACTTCGGTTCCCTCGGCTGCCGGGGTTCCGGAAAGAGGGTCCCCCGGATCCTTCAGGTCTTTATACACCGCATAGTCCACAAAGGTTCCCGGGGTGCTTGTGATGACCGAGATCGAATACAGGGAATTGCCCTGGGCCGCGGTAAACACATTGGCCATCCTGGATGCTTTCGCGCCGCTGCCAATGTCCGCCTCTGCCAGGCTGATATATGAACCTGCGGGAAGCAGGTCATACTGGGCGATCGTCGTGCTGCCGATCGCTTTCTTTTCCTCTTCTGTGTAGAAGCAGTAAGACTCAGCGCTGATGACGGACTGGTCATAGTACGAGAGGAAGAAATAGCCTGAGCCGTTTATGCCCCAGTCCCTTCCGGACGGCCCGTCCAGGGAGCCCCAGCTGTTTTTGGCGATAAACGCGCCGTCTCCCGGCGGGGTGCTGCCTTCAATTTCTTTTCCGTCGACCCTTCTCGTAAAGTTTTCCTTGGGATACGTGTCATCGTAACCCACAACGCACACCGCATGGTTTGCCATCTCCCGGCTGCTGGTGTACTGCGCCCAGGTTTCGGTGTTCATATAGCTCTGCCCGCTGATCTCATCTCCGGGCCTCGACTGATCCGCAAAGTAGGCGAGCGCCACGCCGTGACCGTTTTTCAGTTCGTTCTTGATGCTCCACAAGGTGTCTTCATTCAGCGTAAAGATCCCTGTCGCGGCGCCGGGCGGCGTCTGAATGATGCGGCTCTCCTTCAGGTAAAGACGGTCGCCGCCAAAGCGGTACCTGGCGTTTAAAGGAAGCGTCCAGTCGTCAAAAGCGGCATAATAATCCAGATCATCAATATAGGTTCCCGGCCGGATACTCTCCTCATAAACGCTGTCAAACCAGGTCCTGAAATCCATGTCATCCGTGTATCCCAGCCCCCGGACCGTTGCTTCCAGTTCCGTTCCGGGATATGCTGAAAACTGGCGATAGTAATATTCTTTCCGGGCTTCCTTCGCCTCGTCAGACTCGTTCTGATCCATGATCTTCCAGCCATGCAGCCCCTTGTACTCATAAGGATGATCATCCGCCGCGCCGGGCTGGTCCGCGGCCCATCCTTCAACCGTATCCAGTTCATGCACAGGTCCCTGGCCGGACATAAAGAAGGCTGAACCGTGATTGATCGTGCCCCCAGCGTTATAGCAGCTGTTCCTGTCCTTCGCGTCCGCTTCCGAATAGTCAAATCCCTCGCCGGCCTGCGACGCGGGGATCAGGTCAGTCCTGATATCGTCAGCGGTGATGCCATGGTAATAATACCAGGCGAAATCCTTCTCGGAGAGGTCAATATTGTTATTCGGCGTTCCGGCGGGGGTGCCGAGATCGTTCCCGAAGAGATAGGATATCTCCGCGGCCGCGATGGTCCCGTAGGCCCAGCAGGTTCCGAAAGGATGCTGCGCCTTGACCGGGGTCACATAGTTCTCTCCCTTTCCGTCGCCGTCCTTATCGTAGTCGCGCAGGTCGAGCTTTTCGGGAAGCTCATCCGCATCCGCTTTCAGCTGGCTTTTGACCTCTTCCGACATTACCCTGTCATCTGCGGCATTTACCGGCGCGTCTTCAGCCCGGGCGGCCATGCCCGCGGAGATGAGCGACATCGCCACGGCAAGCGTCACCGCAACCGCTTTTTTCATTTTCCGCAGTTTTTTCTCCATACAGCTACCCCTCCCGTATCTCATTTGTGCTCCGGTATTCCCGGGCTTCTTTTTCCTGTGTTCCGGCTTTGGGACTTTCCCCGTTTTCAGACCCGGACAGCGCATTGCGCCTGCATCTTCTGTTTTCAGCGGCAGTTCCGCATCCATTTTAATTGTACTGAAAAACTGTACTTTTTCAACATTCACGCCGATGATTGTCAACCTGCCATCCGATGAAGAAAAAAGATGAATTCAGCCAGGGAAGTCAATTCCGGAAAGGAGGTCTGTCATGCATGAATCTCCGGACCCTGCGGAAATCCGGGCAAAAAAACGGCCGGGCGCTTGCCCGGCCGGGGGATACGGATCATTCCCCGGTAGCGACGGGTTCGGGGACTGAGAAGGAAATGGGTGTGGCGCCGCTGACAGAATCAACGTCCAGCAGGGTGATCGGAACTTCCTCGATCTTCAGGGTGCTGAAGATGCCGATCTTGCCGCTCTCGGTCACGAACTGCAGGGTCAGGGTCACATTTTCCCGGTCAGCCGGAGCGATATAACCCATCTCGTAGGTTTCATTGGGCTCAAGTCCGTTCTGGAAGACCTGGCGGATGACCGTTCCGTCATCATTGTCGATCAGGTTCAGGACTTTGACAGTTTCACCGGTCCGGTTGTAGAGGGTGTATTTGCCTTCCTGTTTCGCTTCCGGCATGGTGAAGGCGATCGGGGTGGCGCCGGTCATCGCGTCGGCGGCCAGCAGTTCAATGGTCGCTTCCTCAATCTTCAGGGTGGTGAAGGCTTCCTCCCGGCCGCTTTCCGTCTTGTAGGACAGCGTCAGCGTGTGGTCGGCGGCTTCGGTGGCAGGAACGTCGAAATACAGGACGATAATTCCGTCGCCGTTGAAGGTGAAATTTTCATCAGCGGACCAGTCGTTGACCTCGCCGGTCACGTTGTCGGTGAGCTTCACTTCGGTCACCAGTTCACCGGTTTTGTTGAAGATGGTGTAGACGCCTGTCTGTAACTGGGGGAGTTCTTCTTCCGCAAAGGCAGCACAGCTGAACAGCAGCGCCATGGCGGCCAGCAGGGCAAAGAGTTTTTTCATGTTCATTTACAGGGATCTCCTTTCAGTATTTCAGTTTTATTACCTGCGCTCAGTATAGTCATAAACAGGAAAGCCGTCAATCGGGCCGGGCATAGTATTCGATCCGGTTCCGGCCCTTGTTCTTCGCCTGCAGCATGGCTTCGTCGGCATTTTTGACCAGTGTGCCTAACGGTTCCGTTCCTTTGGCAACACCGATGCTGATGGTGACATGAAGCACTTTTCCACTGTTCGGAATCTCAATATCTGTTTTTTCAATGCTGCTTCGTATTGCTTCCGGGTCGCACATTTTGCCGCTGTCCGAGAACCAGACCACGAATTCCTCGCCGCCCCAGCGGCACACCCTGGTATCCGCCAGGCACTGGATCTCCCGGGCAACGCTTGCCAGGACCAGGTCGCCGACGTCGTGGCCGCAGGAGTCGTTGACGTTCTTGAAATGGTCGATATCGATCATCAGGACGGCCTGTTCTCCCAGCGCGCCGAAGGTGGAATACCACTCCTCCAGCCCCTGGCGGTTCAGCAGGTTGGTCAGGTAATCATGGGCGGCGTAATACTTGTATTTTTCCCTCAGCTTGTCCAGCTCTTTCTGCGTAACGGACCGGATCGTCTCCAGCAGCGCGGAGAGCAGGAAAAACGCCAGGTAGAAAATCGGGAACCTCATCATGAAGGTTTGACTGTATTCGTACTGCAGCAGGGACCGGCCCGCGGGAATCCAGAAGAAAAAGATGAGAATGGCAAACATGACGCCGCTGAGGATGGCCGCGCGCTTCCGCCCGAACAGCAGCATGCCGCAGGCGGGCAGCATGGCAATCCACAGGGCGGAGAAACCGTCCGGGTTTCCGGAGATCAGGAAGAAGGTGAAAAGCGCCACCATTTCAGCGGAGAAAAGGACGGAGGCAATCATGGTCCCGGATTTGCCGCCTTTTTTGATCAGGAGGAAATCCACCAGGCACAGGACGGCGAAAACCGCTGTCGCAATCGTCAGTGCGCCTTTGCGGGTGATCACGTTCAGCACCGTCATGAATAAGGAAACACAGAAGAAAAGAAGAAAGATACTGTTGTATTGCAGTTCTTTGCGCTTGTTGTCGTCAGTGAGAACAGCGCTCAGCTTTGTGCGCACCGCAGCCGCCTTCTTTCTTCACAGGTTATCTTTTATATGATTATACTATACACCGGCCCTTTCGCGAAAGGGTTAACAGAAAAATTGCGCCTTTTATTCCGTCATTCAAAACGGAAGTCCCGCAGGAACTGCCGGATGGCCGACTCCCGCTCCCGGGCCGTCTCATAATACGGCAGGCCGTATTTTTCGCACTGCTCCTTCATCAGGAGGCTCTGTTCCACGATGTACTTCGCGCCTTCCCGGAGTTCGTCGTCCGGTTTGTAGAATGTGTAGTCTTTTTCCGTATCATACTTTTTCTGGATCAGGTAACGCTCTTCCGGCGTGACATCCGACGTAATGAAGTAAGCGATTTTGCAGTTCGCCCCGCGGATGTATTTGTCATAGTCTTCCGGCAGGAGCTGATACATATCCAGCACCATGCCGGGCTCAAACTCGTCGTATTCGCCGCTTTCCAGCATGGCGCGGACAAAGGGAGCCATCCTGCCGCTGATCACGCGCAGCGTGTCCAGGGAGGACAGGCCCTGGTACGTGTTCACCCCGGTTTCGGGGAAACACTTCTCAAAGCCCGCGATGATGGAATCCATGCTGACGTGCTGGTATCCGTACCGTCTGGAAAGCAGATGGGAAACGGTGCTCTTCCCGGCCCGGGGAACCCCGGCGATGATCAGGTTGTTTTTCATGCTGTTTCCTTGCTCCGTTCAAAAGATGTTCATTCCGGCTGTCCTTTCCGGACGGCCAGGGACGCCTGCAGGACGGAAAGGACCTTCTGCGCCGCGCCGGAGACGAATTTGTCCGCCTGCGCCGGTGTCATATAGGGATAGTCCCGGTACAGGTCCCCGTGTTCTCCGCGGTAATAGCCGCAGATGTATTCGCGCCGGACGCTGAAAGCGTCTTCGCTGAAGATGTCAATCAGGTCGTTGCGGAATCCGCCGGACTGCTCATAGATCCGGAAAGCCCTGAAATCCGGATGCTCTTCCAGGTACCTGAAATCCAGGTCATACCAGTCCCGCTTCAGTTCCCAGACAAAGGCCGTCCGGTCTTTTTCCGCCTTATCCGGGTGCGCTTCCAGGGAAGGCCGCAGGACTTCTGAGATCCATTCCATGTCGGTCAGCAGATGGGCATAGTAGCCCAGGAAGAAGGAAAAGGCCCGGAGGGAATAAGAGCGGATCAGTTCCGGTGAGAAATGCTCCGCAATGAAATGGTCCAGGTCAAAAAAGGATTCGTTTCCCCTTCTGACCTTGTAATGGGAAACGTCTTTCGGGGGAGAATAGGCGGACCAGTCCGCGTTGGGAACGCCGCTGTCCGGCGCGATATTGCCCACCGCAAAGGCGGTTTCGTCCAGGCCGGGGATCCGGTCAAGCAGCCGGTCCGCGATTCTCAGGTGAACCATCCAGGAAGCCATCCCGCATCTCCTCCCTCTCCGCTTGATTCCGGTTTGCGAAAGGTATGGATATATATTTCGGCATCCGGCAGGGGATTCCTGTCAGCGGGACCTGCGTATGAAAACCGGCGGTCCATAACGGACCGCCGGGAAGGAACGGATACGAAAGATCTCAGGGCTCGAAATAGTAGATGACGCACACTTTGTATTCGATGTCTTTCCGCTGCGGGGCGTACTCATAGGTGTGCATGAAGAAGCGCTCTCCTTCTTCCGCCTTGAGCGAGGACAGCGAACGGCCGGTCTTTTTGACGATCATCTGCTCTGCGCCGTCCACCGGGTCATAGGGCTTGGGAAGGGAGATGACGGTCAGCGGATTGCTGACCATTTCGGATACCAGTTTATAGGTTCCCTTTTTTCCGATCTGGTCATAGAGCGCCTGGTATTTCTGCCCGGCCTCGGGGAATTTCTTCTTGAAGTCCTCGATGCATGCCGCTCCCTTCTGGCTCATCTGCATGATAAACGCAAGGCCGGTATTCTGCTGCATGCCGCTGGCGGCGATGACGCTGTACGCCTTTTTCTGGTCGCTGTTCCTGGAAAACAGACCCACAAAAACACCTCCTGTATTCAGTTTCTCTCTGCCCACAGTATGACATGAGCAGGGAAGGATGTCAATGAACAAAAAGGATGATCGAAAGATGAATGGTTTCCTGGGCCCGGCGGAAGTCCGGGCGCTGAAAAAAGAGATCTTTACCTCCCTGCACTGCGCCCTGCCGGGCACCGTGGAAAGCTGTGACGCGGAAACCGGCACCGCCTGCATCCGCCCGGCGCTCCGCGGTATGCCGATCCTGCGGGACGTGCCGGTATTCGCCGGCTGCGAGGCCAGCCCCGGGGACGCCTGCCTGGTGATCTTTGCGGACCGGGATACGGATGCCTGGTTCGACGGGGAGGACAATGCGGCACCGGCATCCGGAAGGATGCACAGCCTGTCGGACGCGTTTGCGTTTGTCGGGTGGCGGAGACGTCCAAATCTTTGATTTGGGTAACGGCTCCCCTGCTACAGGAGCCCGCGATTGGTAAGCCGAAGGCGAAGACAGAGCGGTTGCGACGATCGCAAACGAGGAGACGTCCAAATGGTTAAGGAGGTTCGGCCGCATGATATTACGTCCTGTTGACAGTAACGGCGATATCCTGCCGGTGCTTTCTTCCGCCTCCCTGCTGAGGGGGCCGGAAGCCGTGGCCCGGCTGGTGAAGGACCGGCTGGAACTGCTTTCCGGGGACTGGTGGGAGAACCCGGCCCGGGGGAACGGGATCCTGGAGATGCTGAAGGAATCCCGGCTGACGGAAGCGGATATCCAGGCGCTGGCGAATTACATCACGTCGTATATTCGCCAGACACCCGGCGTGCTGGAGGTGGAAGACGTGGCGATTGCTTTGGAGGGGAATACTTTTTCCTGTTCCTGCCGGGTGGATACGGAGGACGGAACCGCACAGATTGATTACATGTTATAAATTGCAGAAAAGGCAAATAAGCCCTTGATTGTTACACAAAAACAGGCATATAATGGATTTGGTAATAAATGTGTAACAAAACCGAATAAACGGAGGTTTGCCGATATGAAGAAGATGAAGGGGATCCGGGCGTTCATCGTGATGCTGCTTGTTGCGGTGATGGTTTTGCCGTGTGTATCTACGCTGGGAGATATCTATGTGAACAGCAGTTCGACTGAATATTTGGAGGATGGATCCCTTGGTAACCCTTTTACAAATCTGCCGGTTTCTGCGGTTGTGAATAACGGCGCGGATAACAAGCCCCAGACACAAGTATTTGATGAGACCGAGGCAGACTACATTGTCGTTCATGTGTGGGGCGGCGATTATACCGGTCCCGGTATTCATGCGGAGACATATGCAAACGGTGAAAACAATGATGCTACGCTGGAATTTGAACGCTGGGGGCCCGATGAGTTAAATATTTATAAAACTGAATCAGAGGACGAAACGGGTAAAACGGCTATTCAGCTTTCTGCAGAGGGAACAAACGGCGGACATGCGGAGACGGTTGTGATCGGTATAACAGCCGGAACGGAGGGCAGCGATCAGGTGGTAACCGGTGTGAATGCGTCTGCCACAGGGAATGACGGCGGTGAAGCTGAAATTATCTTCAGTGGTGATGTCAAGGCGTCGGCAAGCGGTGAATACGGGAATGTGAAGGCCACCGGTATGGATCTGTTTGCTACCAGTAATGACGGAGGAACGGCGGCAGTATATGCTTCCGGTGATGTGGAAGTGGAAGCCGGTACTGCAAACAGTGGTTGTACTGTGCTGGCAGTCGGTGTCGAGGCTGTATCAATGGCATACGGTGAACGGGATAAACATGGCGTACCGGAAGATGAAACGAAGCCGATTGCGTATACACAGGTCGATAACGGTAAAGTTACGGTCAGTGCATCGAGCGGCCTGAGCGCATACGGACAAAATGCTGAAGCCATCGGTGTCAGGGGGTTCTCAAGATACAATGGGGAGCCGGAGCTTAATGAAGAAGTATACAAACCTGTGACGGATATATCCATAGAAGTCCTGGAGGTTGAAAGCAAGGGAAACGGAAATGCAACGGGAGTTACCGTCAGCGGCAGCAATTCAGGAAAAACGGAAACTGAGGTCTGCACACTGACGGTTACAGCGAGTAATAATACAAACGAAGACGCAGGAAAAGCGACAGGAGCGCTTGTTTCTGCGTCCGATTCCGGCGAAACCGTAACAAATATCGGCGGGATGACCGTGACTGTCGACAATTCCACTTACGGAGAGGCTGTCGGTTTGGATGCAGATGCACAAGCCAGCGGCCGGAACGAGGCGGACATAGGGGAAATTGTCGTCAACGGCCTGAACGCATCCGGCGTGAAAGCGTCTGCGTACAGAGATGGCCAGAATGACATCGCTGTCCAGGGCGGGATCTCCGCTACGGCGTCCGACGGAGAATCAAACGGAATAGCCGTCAATGCTATGAAAGAGAGTATCATCCGGACTGAGGTAAACGGTGATGTGGCTGCGGTCAGCACAGGAGACAACGGGCAGGCTTACGGACTGAAAGCGACGGAGGTAGACGAGCTGAGCATCGTGGATGTGCAGGTGGACGGAAGGCTTTCCGGCACGACAGCAGCGATTGCGGCAGACAGTGAAAACACTTCGGTTGAAAACCTGAACGTGACTGTCTGGGAGGCGGCTGAAAACAGCGACGGCGCGGTCGCGGTTGATTCCAGCGACAACCATGACACGGATTTCGTCAAGTCGGTTGAGAGTCAGATTAATTATATTATCCGCGTGGCGGAGTCCTGGAAGTCCGTGCTGACGGCAGAAGCAATAACCGGCAGCGGTGTCGCGGTCTTCAATGAAGGGAAAAAGGATGAACAGACTTACCTGACCGCCAAAGAAGGGGAAGAGGTATCGGTCAGCGTCAGTGATCTGAACCTGGAAGACGATGACTGCGTGGACGGCGTATATTACTACTATGACAAGGACAGCGAAGGAACGGAGAATACCGCCGGCTTAGTCGACAAAAGCGAAAACGGCGTATTCAAGCTGGTGATGGGCGCAGTGTTTGACCACGTCCGCGGTTCCATGCTGCTTGGTCTGAAGACGCATAAACATCAGTACACGGCTGTGGTGATAAAACCCACCTGTACGGATGACGGCTACACGACACATACCTGCAGCGTCTGCGGATACAGCTACAAGGATACCCCGACCAAAGCCCTGGGCCATACCGAGGTCATCGACAAGGCGGTGGAACCGGACTGCACCCACACCGGCCTGACGGAAGGCAAGCACTGCTCCGTATGCAATGAGGTACTGGTGGAGCAGACTGTTGTAAAAGCCAAGGGCCATACCGAGGTCACCGACAAGGCGGTTGAACCGGACTGCACCCACACCGGCCTGACGGAAGGGAAGCACTGCTCCGTCTGCAACGAAGTGCTGGTGGCGCAGACTGTCGTGAACGCTAAGGGCCATACCGAAGTCATCGACAAGGCGGTTGAACCGGACTGCACCCATACCGGCCTGACGGAAGGCAAACACTGCTCCGTCTGCGATGAAGTGCTGACAGCGCAGACCGTCGTGGACGCCAAGGGCCATACTGAGGTCACTGACAAGGCGGTGGCTGCGGACTGCACCCATACCGGCCTGACGGAAGGCAAACACTGCTCTGTCTGCAACGAAGTGCTGGTGGCACAGACTGCCGTGAACGCCAAGGGTCATAAAGAGGCTGCGCCTGTGAAGGAAAACGAGAAAGCCGCCCAGGTTGGTGTGGCGGGCAGCTATGACGATGTGATCTACTGCAAGGACTGCGGAGCGGAACTCGCCCGGAGAACGGTAACTGTGCCGGCTTTGCCTGATCCCGAACCGAAACCTGAAATTGCCGTTACAGATACCTATTATACGCTGTCCTTCTATGAGGACGCGGGGGCAATGGTCAATAACGTCAAGGTGAAGGCCGGCGCCACCTACACCCTGCCGACGCCCGTGAGGGAAGGAAAGACCTTTATGGGCTGGGCATTATCGGATGTTCCGCCGACGGATCCGTCCTGGGTGGCGCCTGTTGAAGGCAACGCAGGTATCCTGACAGGGGGAACAGAGTATAAAGTGACGGAGAATAAGACCTTCGTGGGCATCTGGAAGTAAAAGCAAAAAAAGTATATAATCAATTCAGTATAAATGCTTAACAAAACTGAACAGGCGGAGGTTTGAAGATATGAAACTGGCGAAGGGGATCCGGACAATCGCGGCGCTGCTGCTGGCTTTTGTGATGATCTTTGGCAGTGCGCTGGCGGGAGATGAAAACAGTACAAAGCCTAACGTTGACGGCGTCTTTATCGATGCTAATCCTGCAGGGGATAAACTTGACCTTGACTTTGGTGATGTGGTCTCCGACGGTATCACGATTCAAACCAATGCGGGCGAAATTGATATTGATGCGGATACCGTGACCGGCAAAGAAGAGGACGGTATCACGATTCAAACCAATGAGGGCGAAATTGATATCGACGCGGGCACCGTGACCGGCGCAGAGAACGGCATCGAGATTCAAAGCAATACGGACACAGTTGATATTGATGCAAATACCGTTACGGGAAAAGATGGGTCCGGGATTTTCATTGGCTCCTCAGATGGAACTAATATTAACAGCGGAACCATCAACCTCAATGTGGGGGATGTTGAAGGACAGGATGCTGATACCAGTAGCAAAAAACATGAAAACGGTATTACGATAATGAACAATGCCGGAGAAGTGAATATTGAGCAGAAAACCAAAACTGATCCGGACACGAATGAAACGACTGAAACAAGTATCAGTGGTAGTAACGCTGGTATATTTATTCATAACAATACCGGAACAGTCAATTTGAACCAGGGAGAAGATGCCACACCCGGGGATATCAACGGTGATGGATGGGGTATATATGTTGATAATAATCAAGGAAGCATCAACCTTACAGCGGGAGAGATTAATGACGGTCAGGTAGGGATAAGTATTTATAATGAATCCTCCACGGCTGAATCCTCCACGGTAGTGAATGCCGAAAGTGTCGTCAGTACGTTTACCGGTGTTTCTGCCTACGATTTATCAGATTCTGACAGCACCATCATAACCGTGAACAGTAAGGTGTCTGCAGAGAGTGATACGAGTGCTAGAGGGGTTTCAACAATAGGAAATGGCGCTACTGTCAGAGCAGGTGAAGTATTGGCTTCCATGACGGGCGGCGAATCCGGAAATCAGGCAATCGGACTCTGGATTAGAGGCGGGACGGTTATTGTTGCGGAGGATGCGGAGAATCCGGAGGCAAGCGGCAATGTAACGGCGACCAGCAATAAAACAACAACACCCGGCGGTCTGGAATCCATGGGCTTACTGCTGGAGGAAGAAAAATCTGATGTAGTGGTCGAAGGCACCCTATACGGCGATTCGGCGGCGATATATCTGGGTGGCACTTCTGGGGAGAATGCCGAAGTGACTGTCTGGAAGCTGGAAACCTCTACGAACGGAGTTGTTGTCTCTGGAACAGGAATTTCCGATGATGAGGTCAGAGCATTTGAAAAGACCATCAACTACATCGTCAAGGCGACAGATGCTTTAAAGGAAATGGCGACGATTGCTACTGACAATACAAAGAAAGTGACGATCGGCGAGGGAGAACAGGCATGGGAACGGTTCTGGCAGACGGCAAAGCAGGACGAAGATGTTACCATCACTCTTGGCGAGAATGAAGGCCTGGATTCCATTTACTATTACTGTGATGATAATGAAGAAGCAGGAATGGAAGAGGATCTGCTGACGATCGGAAACGGTATTGCTGCTGTCGCTAATACGATCAACTCCTTTGTCGTCAAGATGAGGAGCGCCGGCGGAATGAAGCTGGGCGGCCTGACGACCCATACGCATGAATTCACGGTATATCAGAGTACCCTCACGAAACCAACCTGCACGACGACCGGAACGGATATCTATAAGTGCAGCAAGTGCGACGCGACAAAGCAGGTTACTGTCGATGCCCTGGGCCATACCGAGGTCATCGATAAGGCGGTGGAACCGGACTGCACCCACACCGGTCTGACGGAAGGCAAGCACTGCTCCGTATGCGGTGAAGTGCTGGTGGAGCAGACTGTTGTGAAAGCCCTGGGCCACACCGAAGTCATCGACAAGGCGGTGGAACCGGACTGCACGCATACCGGCCTGACGGAAGGGAAACACTGCTCTGTCTGCAACGAAGTGCTGGTGGCGCAGGAAGTGGTAAAGGCCAAGGGCCATACCGAAGTTGTAGACCCGGCGGTTGATCCGGACTGCACTCACACCGGCCTGACGGCAGGGAAGCACTGCTCCGTGTGCTGCACAATTCTTGCAGAGCGGAAGACCATTCCGGCCAAGGGTCATACCCCCGGCGATGCGGTGAGGGAGAATGAAAAAGCTGCCCAGCCCGGCCAGACGGGCGGCTATGAAAAGGTGGTTTACTGCACCGTGTGCGGCACGGAGCTCAACCGGACCGTCATAAACATCACACCGCTGCCGCAGCCCGACCCTGCTCCCGCACCGGCACCGTCCAATATGATATCGAAGATCAAGCTCGTGGAAGCCGAGGATGAGGGAAACCAAATCAGGATCAGTTTCTTTTCAGACAACACGTTTATCGCGTACATGGAAGACGGCAGCCAGGTAAAAGGTACCTATAAATACGATATCGACTCGCTGGTGCTGTACTATGCTGAATATACCGTTCGGGCCATCCCGGAAGGCGCGTTCTCCTTCATTTGGCCGGCACACCCGGATATCAGCTATTCGTTTTTCCTGTCGCCCGATGATTTATCCAAACTGATCGGCTAAGGCGGATCAGACGAAACAGGTGAAACAAAACAGCAGTCTCTCAGCTGAGGGACTGCTTTTCTGATGGAAAAATAGAAAGGAGGTTGGCTGCGTGCCGTATTTCACACCTTACATTGACGCTACCGGCATTCATATGCCGACCTATGAAGACCGGCTGGAGGATCTGGTGACGGCCTACCGGAACATCTTTGGCGTGGAGGCGGAACTGTCCGCCGCCATGCCGGACTACCAGCTGCTGTCCGTCTTTGCCAGGGCCCTGGACGACACGTCCGCCCTGGTAGTGCAGGACTTCAATTCCCGGAATCCGTTCTATGCCTCCGGCACAGCCCTGGACCTGCTGCTGCCGCAGTACGGGCTGGTCAGGAACCCGGGGGAGACGGACGCTTCCGTCCGGGCGAGGATCCGTACCAGCCTGGCTGCCCGGAGTACCAATTCGTATGACGCCCTGCTGGCGGCAGTGCTGAATGCGAAGAGCATCGAGGACGCAAAGCTGTATGTGAACGATACGGATACCACGGATGCCAACGGCATCCCGGCGCACAATATTGCCGTGGTAACGAAATACGGCACCACCAAATCCGTGGCCCAGGCGATCTTTGATCATAAGCCGCCGGGTATCGGGACCTACGGCAGTACGACGGGAACGGCGAAGGACGCCGCCGGAAATTCGTATTCCATCAATTTCACCCGGTACACGGACCGGCTGGTGTTCATTTATCCGTTTATCTCTGTCCTGCCCGGCGGCAGCCAGGCCGCCATCGAGGCGGCGGTGGTGCCGGCCGTCCGGGGCTTTGTCGGCAGGCTGGGAATCGGGGAGCCCCTGAATATCCCCCAGCTTTACGGCGTGATCTACGGCGCCGATCCGGATCTTGCCGGCACCTTTGTGGTGACGGACATCCAGGTGGCGGAGCCCGGCGGGTCCTCCGTGGTCCGGAGCATGATCCGGGCCGGCTGGGATGAGATCATCGTGGCGCCGAACACGGGAGGGGTGTCAATAAGATGGACATAACCAAGTATCTTGCTTTATTCCCGGGGGCAAGCCGGGGAAAAGCGCGGTTCATGGCGCTGGCGGAGGCGGTGCTGCGGCAGGCAGCGGACCTGATGGCCCTGATCGGAGAAATCCGGTCAGGGTTTTCCTTTGCCACGGCGGAGGGAGTCCAGCTGGACGCCGCCGCAGGGGCGGCGGGGCTCAGCCGGGAGCCGGGCATGACGGATGAGGCGTTCCGGGCATACCTGCTGCAGAAGCTGAAGCTGTGGAGCTGGGACGGAACGAACCTTGGGGTGCCGGCGGTACTGCCGGAAGGCGTGACGGAAACGGACAACCTGAACGGAACGGTCACGGTGAGCCCGGCGGGAGTGACTCCGGATCTCCTGCCGCTTCCGGCAGGAATCCGGGCAATACATAACTAACAGGAGGTACAAAAATGATTTCGACACAACAACTGACCGACAGATTCAGACAGGCCCTGACGGAGAAATGGGGCTATATTTGGGGAACGGCGGGGGAACAGTGGACCGCCGCGAAACAGAAGGAACTGGAAAAGACAACGGACGCCGACCGGGCCCAGGGACGGGCCTACGGGAGCAAATGGATCGGGCATAAGGTCGCTGACTGCAGCGGCCTTTTTTCGTGGGCGTTCAAACAGCTGGGCGGATATATGTACCACGGATCCGACACCATGTTCCGGAAGTACTGTGTGAACAAAGGCGAACTGAGGAAAGGAAAGCGGACGGACTGCGGAACGCTGAAACCCGGGACGGCGGTCTTCGTGTGGAACGGGAAGAAATACAGTCATGTGGGGCTGTATTCCGGCGGGGATACGGTCATCGAGGCCATGGGGACGATCAACGGGGTGACAACCAGCAAGGTCACCGCCGGGAAGTGGACGCACTGGGGCGAGCTTGTCGGCGTTGACTACGTCAACACCGACAATTCAGAATTCATAATTCAGAATTCAGAATTATATGAGTCCGAAACCGTGAAACAGACACTGCGGAAAGGAAGCAAAGGGGATGCGGTCAGGGAACTACAGACCATGCTCCTGAAGCTGGGGTATGACCTGGGCCCATGCGGGATCGATGGAGACTTCGGGAAGGCGACGGAGGCTGCGGTCCGGAGCTTCCAGTCGGATCACCGGCTGGCGGTGGACGGGATCTGCGGGAAGAATACCTGGGCTGAGCTGGAAAAGTCGATGAATGTGATTTCAGTGAAACCGATAGAAGTGACGTACAGTGTCACCATTGGGGGCCTGGATCTCACACAGGCGCAGGCGCTGATGAGAAATTACCCGGGAAGTGTGCTGAAAGAAGACTGAATTATGAATTGTGAATTATGAATTTGCGGAAATGGAGGTACGACAAAGTATGAACTGGGAAACAATTGTCGTTGCGCTGATCGCGGCGCTGGGGCCGCTGATCGGCACCATCCTGACCATCCGGCAGCAGTCGCATTTCATCGACTACCGGATGGAACTGGTGGAGAAGCAGGTCAGGGCCCTGTCCGACAAGGTGGACAAGCACAACAATTTCGACCGCAGGCTGGTGGCCATTGAAACCAAACTGGATATGAAAAATGAGGAGGAAAAGTGAGTATGAAACTGAACTGGAAAGTGCGCTTCCGCAATAAGACCTGGCTGTTTATGTTCCTGAGCCTGATCATCGGGTTTGTGTTCAATATGCTCAGACTGTTTGATATCTACCCCGCTGTGACGGAAAACCAGATCGTGAATATTCTGAATCAGGTGCTGACTTTCCTCGGCTTGGTGGGCGTGCTGGTGGATCCGACCACGGCGGGAGTGGGGGATTCGGACAGGGCGATGGGGTATATTGAGCCGTGGGACGATAACAGGGAATAAGTGAATAAGCGCCGCATTGCTGCCGGCACGGGATGAGATTTGCCGCCTTCGGGGAGCTCAGACTGCAGACAGAATCCGAGGTTAACATCTCGGATTCTGTCGTGTTAAAGTGCTGAAAAGTCTATAGAAGCAACGCTCAGTTGACAATTGCCGGGGAGCAATAACGGCAGAATCTTCCGGCAGGATTGTCGAAAAATCATGATTTATGGGCTCGGTCGGTAGTCCCTTGGGGTAGGAATATCAAATGCGTTGTGGCATGGCTCAGTCGGTAGGACACCTTGGTAGGAACTTCAAACCGAAGCGTGGTGGCATGGCTCAGTCGGTAGTCCCTTGTGGTCGAAACATCAAACCATGCCGTATGGTGAACGAGTTGACTGGCAAACCGTTCACACAAGGGTACGCAAAAGTCCTTGAGAATTCACCGAACGATTTACAAGGGAAATGCCAGAAAGTTCGGAATTAGGTGGCATGGCTCAGTCGGTAGAGCACATCGTTCACATCGATGGGGTCACAGGTTCGAGTCCTGTTGCGACCACCAACCCAAGAAAGTCCTTGAGAAATCAGGGACTTTCTTCTTTTTTGTCTTCTCCCCCGGGGCGTTCAAATCCTCCCCGCAAGAGCGTTTTTTCATGATGTAAACGGAATGACGGATACCGACAAAAATCCCGCGAGGAGTTTTCTGCTGCTCCCCGTGGGCTATTTTATTTCTACCTCAGGCTACCACGCCGATGTACTGCTTCATGCTGATTCGGAGCCGGATCAAGGTCAAGCGCTACGCAGTCATCAACATCAACAAGGGATTCCTCATGTTCATATCACTCCTTGCAATTTCTCATTGACAGAAAAACTCCTATATGGTACAATTTCAAAGTACTACTATGTAGGAGTTGTTTTCATGGTAACGAACGGCGGTTTTCTGGTCACAAAGATCAAGCAGCTGGGTGACCGTATCTTTGAGAAGGTGCTGGCCGAAAAAGGCGTTGACGCCTTCAACGGCGCACAGGGACGGATCCTGTATGTCCTCTGGCAGCAGGACGGCGTGCCGATCAAAACAATCTCTGAAACATGCGGTCTTGCCATCACATCCCTGACCACAATGCTGGAGCGCATGGAACGCCAGGGCCTGCTCCGCAGAGAGCCTGACAGCCGGGACAAGCGGAAGACCCTGTTGTTCCTGACCGATAAGGCCAGAGCGCTGAAGGCCGACTATGACGCCGTTTCCGACCAGATGGGGGCGCTATATTATCAGGATTTCACGGATGATGAAGTCCGGCAGTTTGAGGAATACCTGCAGCGGATACAGCGGAATCTGGAGGAGAAGCTGAAGTCATGAGCGTATGCATCAAGGATCTGATCCAGAACATGAACCTGGTGATCGGTTGTACGGTGGGCTGTCCGTACTGCTACGCGCGAAACAATGTGAAGCGTTATCACATGATCGATGATTTCTCACAGCCGGAGTTCTTTCCGGGCAAGCTGCGATTGATGGACAAGCCCCGCCCGCAGAACTTCCTGCTGACGGGCATGAGCGACCTGGCGGGCTGGAAACCGGAATGGCGTGAGGCGGTCTTTGCGAAGA
>CAMKNZ010000006.1 GCA_946414315.1 uncultured Clostridia bacterium | reverse complement strand
TCCGCTGCAGTCCCTCCGGCGGGAGCGGATCCAGGATAAAAAAATCGGTGAAGGCCGCCGCCTTCTCCGGATCCCGGTTCATTACCCGGGGCGTCCAGGTGTCCAGATAAGTCAGTTCAAACCGTCTGTCGCATTCTTCGGGATAAACCTTGCGGAATTTCGTAAACTCTTCCCGGGTCATCAGCAGATCCACGTCGTCGTCCCAGGGAATGAATCCCTTGTGCCGCACGGCGCCCAGCAGCGTGCCGCACATCAGGTTGTATTCGATCCCGTGGGCGTCGCAGATCTTCGTGATATCCCTCAGCTGTTCCAGCAGCTCCTCGTGGATCTCGTCCAGCGTCATTTCGATCTTCATCCCGGCTCACTCCTTCAGGAACGCTTCGGCCTTTTCGGCGATCGCCTTCCCGTCCATTCCGTATACTTCCCTCAGATACTGCCGGTCGCCCACCACGGCGGTGAAGCAGTCCTGCAGGCCGATCCGTTTCACCCGGCAGCTGCTGCCCGTTTCCGCGGCCAGCTCGCATACCGCGCTGCCGAAACCGCCGATGATCGTATGCTCCTCCACCGTAATGATCCGGTCAAAGGAATTCAGCAGTTCCGTCACCGTGTCCGTATCCAGGGGTTTCAGGCAGGGGAAGCTGACCACCTGCGCGCTGATTCCCTTCGCTGCCAGCCGCTCCGCGGCGTCCACAGCCTGGGTCAGGATCCCGCCGGCGCTCAGGATCGCGATATCCTTACCGCCCCGCAGCCGGATCGCCCTGGGGAAGGTCCAGCCTTTCACCGGGCCGTCGTGCACTTCCGGTTCGCCGCCCCGGCCAAGGCGCAGATAGCAGGTACCCTTCCGCCAGAGCATATCCCGGGTCACGATCTCCGTTTCCGCAGGATCGCCGGGTGTGTAGCAGGTAATCCCGGGAATCGCCCGCATGATCGCCATGTCCTCGGTCGCGTGGTGGCTCATGCCCAGACTGCCGTATACAAAGCCGCCGCCCACGCACACGATCTTCACGTCCGCGCTGTGATACACGCAGTCGTTCCGGATCTGTTCCAGGGGACGCAGCACCGGGAAATTGCCGATGGAATAGACCAGCACGGTCCGGCCGGTGGAAGCAAGGCCCGCCGCCAGGCTGACCATGCTCTGCTCCGCGATGCCCGCGTTGATCAGCCGGTTCGGAAAGCGTTCATGGATCCGCCGGAGCACGCCGAAGCCCAGATCGCCTGTGATCAGTACGATCCGTTCATTCTGCTCCATCTCCTGCTCAAGGACCCGCGCGAACGCGTCTCTCACGGCCTTTGCGCCTCCAGTTCCTTCAGTGCCGCGTCGTATTCCTCACCCTGGGGCGTGCGGTAGTGCCACAGGATATTGTTTTCCATGAAGGATACGCCCTTGCCCTTCACCGTATGGGCAAGGATCACATATGGTTTCCGGCTGCCCGCATTCTCTTTTGCCCGGCCGAACGCCGCAATCAGCGCATCCGTATCGTGGCCGTTCACGCTCTCCGCGTTCCAGCCGAAATCCTTCCATTTCTGTTCAAAGGGCTCCAGCCGCAGGGTGTCCTCCACCGTGGTCAGGCTCTGCATATGGTTATAGTCCACCACGGCGATCAGCCGGTCCAGTTTGTACTGGGCTGCCTGCAGTGCCGCCTCCCAGACGGAGCCTTCGTCGCATTCGCCGTCGCCCAGCACCACATAAGTCCGCCACCGCGCGCCGTCCATCTTCGCGCCCAGCGCCATTCCCGCTCCGATCCCCAGGCCGTGGCCCAGCGCACCGGTGGACACTTCAACCCCGGGCACGCCCTTATGGCTCACATGGCCGGACAGGATGGACCCGTTGGCGTAGTGGGTTTTCAGCTGCTCCACGGGGAAAAAGCCGGTCTCCGCCAGGGCGGCGTATACGGCGCTGCCCGCGTGGCCCTTGCTCAGGATCAGGCGGTCCCGGTCCGGTTTCTTCGGTTCTTTGGGATCCACATTCAGCACGGAGGAATAGAGCACGGCAATGATCTCGGCCACGCTGAGCACGCTGCCGATATGGCTGCCCCGGCTGATATGGGTCATTTCCAGACCGTTCCGGCGGATCAGCCAGGCCAGCGTCTTCGGATCCCGGACGTCCGGTTTCCCCTCAAACCCGCTGTGCACCAGCGCCTCGTAACTCTCCATGCTTTCTCCTTACTTGCTTTCTTTCCTCATGTCGTCGGCCTTTTTGAAAACGCCTATGATCGTTTCCCAAAACAGCTGCGCGTCCAGCTTGAAGCTCTGTGTTTTCGCGTATTCCACCCGCAGCCGGTTCTTTTCCGGCAGGATCAGCCGTTCAAAGTTCGCGACCGGATCCTCTTCGCCGACGATCTCGTCCTGCGCGATATATACGATGCTGCTCCGGTCTGTAATGCCCGGCCGCACCCACATGATGCACTGCTGTTCTTCCGTATACTGTTCCGTATACAGCAGCAGTTCCGGCCGCGGCCCCACAAAACTCATGTCGCCCTTGATGATGTTGAACAGCTGGGGCAGCTCGTCCATCTTCAGCCGCCGCATGATCCGTCCGGCCCGGGTTACCCGGTCGTCGTTTTTCGCGGTGCATCCGCCGGTCTTGTCGGCGTCCACCACCATGCTGCGGAATTTGAAGATGCGGAAGGGCTGGTTATGATACCCGCCCCGTACGGCCCGGTAGAATACCGGTCCCGGTGAATCCAGCTTCACCCAGACGGCCAGCGGGATCATCAGGATCAGTCCCGGGATCAGCAGGATCAGCGCCAGCAGCAGGTCCAGGATCCGCTTCACAACCTTGCTGTAAAAGGGGTGCGACAGCGGTCCGTCCCAGTACGGCTCCTTCGGCAGTTCATTCCGCTTCATCAGACTTCTCCCAGCGTATCCAGAATCTCGTTCAGCCGTTCCAGTTCATCCCGGCTGCTGTACTGCAGT
Organism: uncultured Clostridia bacterium; assembly: GCA_946414315.1. Taxonomy (GTDB): domain Bacteria; phylum Bacillota; class Clostridia; order Christensenellales; family Aristaeellaceae; genus Aristaeella. The sequence goes on along the minus strand of CAMKNZ010000006.1, from coordinate 94,931 downwards.
ACAATCCGGCCCTTGGAGATGCTGCCCGTCAGGGTGCTCTTCAGCCCGGTCCGGCGGCGGATCTTCTCCTGCAGCTCGTCCAGCTCTGCCGGCAGCCGCTTCGGCACCGGCTTTTTCTTCGGTTTCGCGGCGGTGGCTTTCACCAGCTGTTCCATCTGGCGCACGTTCAGGCCTTCCTCAACGGCCTTGCGGGCCAGGCGCAGCTGTTCCTCCCTGCCGTTCACGCCCGCAAGCACCCGTGCATGGCCGGCGGTCAGCAGACCGTCCTTCACTATCTCGGTCACTTCATCCGGCAGCTGCAGCAGGCGCAGCATGTTCGCCACGGCAGGGCGGCTCTTGCCCAGCCGGGCGCTGACTTTCTCCTGGGTATATCCGCACTGGTCCATCAGCGCGCGGATGCCCTTCGCCGCTTCGATGGGGTTCAGGTCTTCCCGCTGCAGGTTCTCGATCAGCGCGATCTCCCGCTGGCGGATGACGTCGATATCCTTCACGATGCAGGGCAGCGTTTCCAGCCCGGCCTCCCGGCCCGCCCGGTAACGCCGTTCACCGGCAATGATCATATAGCGGCCGCTGCCCGCGGGTGCGACCAGCAGGGGCTGCAGTACGCCCTGTTCGCGGATGCTGTCCGCAAGCTGGCTGATGCTCTCGGCACTGAAGGTGCGCCGGGGCTGATCCGGATTCGGATCCAGCTCACCCACCGGGATCTCCTGGATACTGGTTCCCCAGTCCTCCGTGCCCGCGAACAGGGAATCCAGTCCCCTTCCCAGGCCGTGTGTCTTTTTCGGCATATATCCGGTCTCCTGTCGTTACTTCTTTTTCTTGTTCCTGGCAAGAACTTCCTTTGCCAGGCTTTCATACGCCATCGCGCCGGTCGATCTCGGATCATAAATACAGATCGGCTCGCCGTGGCTCGGCGCTTCTCCCAGCCGCACATTGCGCGGGATCGTGGTGGCGAACACCTGTTTCCGGAAGTGTTTCTTGACCTGGTCCACCACCTGCAGGCCCAGGTTCGTCCGGCCGTCCAGCATTGTCAGCAGAATGCCCTCGATGTCCAGGCGCGGATTATAGGCCCGCTTTACCCGGTTCACGGTGTTCATCAGGGCCGTCACGCCTTCCAGCGCGTAATACTCGCACTGGATCGGTACCAGTACGGTGTCTGCGGCGGTCAGCGCGTTGATCGTCAGCAGGCTCAGGCTTGGCGGGCAGTCGACAAAAATGAAGTCATAATCGTCCCGCACGACGGCCAGCAGTTTCTTCAGGAAGTATTCCCGGTTCTCCACGCTGACCAGTTCCACTTCGGCCGCCGCCAGGCGGATGTCCGATCCGATCAGCTTCAGTTTTTTGATCTCCGTGTCCTGAATGCAGTTTTTCAGCTGGGCCCGTCCCATCAGGGCATCGTATACCGAACTGCGCTCGTTCACGGCCCGGCCGAAACCGCTGGTCGTGTTGCCCTGGGGGTCCAGGTCCACCATCAGGACCTTTTTGCCCGCCTGCGCGATGGCGGCGGAAAGATTCACGGCCGTGGTGGTCTTGCCCACCCCGCCTTTTTGGTTCGCAATGGCGATGATCTTTGCCATATTTCTGCCTTTCACACTTCAGCTCCGGACAGCCGTTACGCTTCCGGAGCTTCTCCGTTTTCAATCCTTGTGATCATATCGACCCGCCGCTGGTGGCGGCCGCCCTCAAATTCGGCGGTCAGCCAGTGCTTCGCGATCATCTTCGCCAGCTCCGTACCCACCACCCGGGCACCCATGGTCAGGATATTGCTGTTGTTGTGCCGTTTGCTCAGCTCGGCGCTGTATACGTCGCTGCAGGTGCAGACGCGGATGCCTTTCACCTTACCGGCGGCGATACCGATGCCGATGCCGGTGCCGCAGATCAGGATGCCGCGGTCGCATTCCCCGCTGGCCACCGCCCGGGCGGCCTTATATCCCCATACCGGGTAGTCGTCATCCCGGTTGTTCGCGTCATAATTTCCGAAGTCTTTCCATTCCAGGCCCATCTCGTCCAGCATCTTCATGATTTCCTGTTTCAGGGCGACCCCGGTATGGTCACAGGCCAGTGCGATCATGGTTCATTACCTCCCATTTCCTAAAGACCCATATCTATGTTATAATACATCATCACGTACTGAATTTCAAGGAGGCCGGACAATCATGCCCCTGCACCACTGCGAGCTCTGCCACATCGATCTGGACCGGATCAGCGTCCGCCGCGGCGGCCAGATTCTGCTCCAGGATGTGTCCATGCATATCCACTGCGGACAGCTTACCGTCCTGATCGGCCAGAACGGTGCCGGCAAGACGACCCTGATCCGCGCCCTGCTCGGAGAGCTTCCCCATTCCGGCCTCATCCGCCATGTGGACGGACGCGGGCTGGATATCCCTCATCTGCGCACCGGCTATGTGCCGCAGCATCTGCAGTTTGACCGGGAAATGCCCCTCACCGTGCGGGATTTCATGGCAGCTTCCTTCACCGGACGCCCGGTGTGGACCGGCGTAGGCAAAAAGACCCGCGCCCGGGTGGATGAAGCCCTGGCCGCCGTCAACGCTGAAGGCCTGGCGGACCTGCCTCTGGGCCGCTGCTCCGGCGGAGAGCTGCAGCGTGTGCTGCTGGCGCTGGCCATGAACCCGTCCCCGGACCTGCTCGTACTGGACGAGCCCGTCAGCGGCATCGACCGCAACGGCCTGAAAATGTTCCTGGACACGCTCCTGGACCTGAAAAAAACACATCACATGGCGATCCTGCTGGTCAGCCATGATCTGCGTTTTGTCCGGGAATATGCGGACCATGTGGTCCTGCTTGATAAATCCGTCCTGGCCCAGGGTTCCGCGGCCGAGGTCTTCGCCTCGCCCGAATTCTCCGCGGTCTTCGGCTACAGCGGCGAGGAAGAGGAGGCGGAATAAGATGGAAACGATCTACAGCGTCCTCGGAAGCATTCTCCCGCTGGAAGCCTATCAGTACAATTTCATGAAGAACGCCTTCCTGGCGATCCTGCTGCTGACCCCGCTGCTGGGGCTCCTCGGCACCATGGCGGTCAACCACCAGATGGCATTCTTCTCCGACGCCCTGGGGCACTCCGCCCTGACCGGCATCGGCCTGGGCATCATCCTCGGCCTGCGGAACGACCTGGTCGCGATGCTGATTTTCGGCATCATCTGGGCAATCCTGATCTGCGTCATCAAACAGTCAGGCTCCGCCTCGGCGGACACGGTTATTTCCGTGTTTTCCTCCACCTCGGTGGCGGCAGGTCTGCTGATCCTCGCCCGGGGCGGCAAATTTGCCAAATATTCCGCCCTGCTGATCGGCGATATCCTCGCCGTCACGCCCGGCGACCTGCTCTGGCTCCTGCTGGCCCTGGTTGCCACGCTGGTACTGTGGGCGCTGCTGTATAATTCCCTGCTGCTCACCAGCGTGGACAGCTTCCTTGCCCGCAGCCGGGGAATCAAAACCCGCCTGGTGGAGTGCGCCTTTGTGGTCATGGTCGCCGTCGCGGTCATGCTGTCCATCCGCTGGGTCGGCGTGCTGCTGATCAACGCCCTGCTGATCCTTCCGGCTGCTGCCGGCCGCAATATCGCCCGCTCCTCCCGCCAGCACGCGGTCTGGTCCGTCGTCCTCGCACTCTTCAGCGGCATCGTGGGCCTGACCCTGTCCTATTACCTCGACACCAGCGCCGGCGCTTCCATTGTGCTTGTTTCCGCGCTGTGCTACGCGGTTTCCCTGGCTGTCAGGTCTTTCCGGAAATAATCTTCCTGTTCTTCATTTCCGCCAACATAAAAACGCCGGCTCTTTTGAGTCCGGCGTTTTACCATTTCCGGCCCCGGCCGTAACAGCTGTCGCACAGCCTGTACGGCCAGTTCCACGGCAGATGCCGTTTGCAGCTCGGGCACGTCCTTTGCTGCAGTTTCTGGGTGGAAAGGATATGTACGATCCCCTGGGAAATCAGGTCCTTGCGCCGCTGGATCTCCGCCAGCAGTTTATCCGGTTCCGGCAGGAACAGTCTTGTATAATTGTAATACAGGTCGCACCGGCGGTAGTCCGCCTCCAGCTCGTCCAGCATGCGGATTGTGCAGCTTTCCGGTTCCACGATCTCCGGCATCTCCGGCAGCACGTCGATATGTTCGCCCTTGCATTCCGCGTGATACATCGCTTTCCAGCGGAACAGCAGTTCCTGGTCCTTCTCGTCAAAGGGAATGCACAGGAAACGGTAGAGCAGCCGCCGGTCCGTTTTCGGCGTCTCCATCATCGCGGCCAGTTCCGCCATCCGGACCGTGGACGCCTTGGAAAAGCAGCCTTTGTCCTGCATCCGGATCCACTGGTCCAGGATGCCGGTCAGCGGCAGCGGAATGCCCAGCAGGGATTCCGGGAATCCGATCACGCCCTCCGTCAGCGGCAGCAGCGGCCGGGCCAGGGCCCTGGCCACCTCCTGGCGGAAACCGAAAGCGTTCACGTAGCCGATCTCATATTTGCCGTACCGGCCCGCGCGCCCCGCGATCTGCTTGATCTCGGAATCCGTCAGCAGCCGTGTGATATCCCCGTCGTACTTCTCTGACTCCAGGAACACCACCCGCTGGATCGGCAGGTTCATACCCATGGCGATCGCGTCCGTGGAGACGACAACCTCGGTCTCGCCCCGGTGGAAGCGGTCCGCCTGGTTCCGCCGCACGTCCGGCGGCAGTGCGCCGTAGATCAGGGATACCTTGTATCCCCGCGTTTTCAGCTCCGCGGCCACTGCGTGAACCCGCGCCTTGGAAAAGACGATCAGCGCGTCTCCCGTGCGCACGGAGGACGGAAACTGGAATCCTTCCTTTTCGACCTCCAGCGGCGTCATCCGCTCGTGGCGGATGATCGTCAGCTCATCCCCGCAGTCTTCAATGATCCGGGTCAGCAGGTTCTCCGCGTCCGGGGAAGCGCAGGCGTGGATCTCGTCCGCGCACAGGCCCAGGATTGCGGCTGTCCACGCGCCGCCCCGGTCCCGGTCGGCGATCATCTGGCATTCGTCGATCACCGCCACGTCGTAATGCATCTGCAGGTCCGCCATTTCCACCGTGGAGGACTGCACCCGGGCAAAGGGCACGCGGATCTGCTCCTCGCCCGTCACCAGCGAGCAGGGTACGTCCGCAAGGTTCAGCGCTTCAAACTGTTCCGCGGCAAGCAGCCGCAGCGGCCCGAGATACAGGCCCTGCCGGGCGCCCTGCAGGCGCTGGATTCCTTCGTAGGTCTTGCCGGAGTTGGTCGGCCCCAGGTGAAGATAGAAATGCCTGTGCATCTGCCGTGCCAGCGGGTACAGGTCCCGGTAGTGCTCCGGGATTGCGTCCAGCAGTGCGGCGCGGATGCGTCTTTCCCTTTCGTAGGCGGCGTCCGCTTTTTTCTGCAGGCGGATCAGCGCCGGGTTCTTTTCCAGCAGCCGCCGGAGCCGTTCCCGGGAGAACTTTTTCTCCAGCGCGTTGAAGACCAGCCGGCCTTCCCGCTCCGCTTCCCGGCGGACGGCGGACGCCACGGTCTCTCCGCCCGGCAGGCGCACGGCCCGGCACGCGCCCAGTTCCGGGAACTGTTTCGACGCCTCGGCCCGCAGGAAACCGTCCAGCGAACCGGGCTGGAACGCGCGGTTCAGGCTCTTGGGCGTCAGCCCGCCCGGAAAATCCTTTTCCATGATCCGGCGGACCACCGAGCGCTCGGGATCTTCCTCCCGCAGCCTGGCGCCGTGATCGCCGGTCCGCAGCCACAGCACCACCCGGTTTTCCGCCCGCGTGGTAAAGGAACCGATCTGTTCGTCAAACCAGTGCCGCAGATCCCCCTCCCGGATGATCCGGATCGCTTCATACGCTTTTTCCAGCGATACCTTGCTTTTTTCCACTGTCCGCAGGAACGCCAGGTCGACCTTCCGCCCCTCCTCCATCTCTTTGGAGATCATTTTGGAAAGGCGGTCGAACTCCGTCCGGTCGCCGGACAGTACCAGTTCGCCCCGCAGCAGTCCCTGCCAGATCTTGTCCCGCCGCTGCAGCTGCCGCAGCGTCGTCTGGAATGCCTCGCTCTGCAGATAGGCTTCCTTTTCCGACGGTTTCATGCTGCGGGTGATCACACGGGCTTTGTTCAGGGCATGCTGATGCAGATACCGCTCCCGTTCCGGCAGCAGCGCCTGAATATAGGCTTCCATCGCGCTTCTGTCTGATCGGTTCATAACGGTATACACTCCTGCTCAATTCTTCTGCTTTCAGTATACAGTTGTTTCAGGTCTGATGCAAATGTCAGGAATTGCCAGGGGCAGTTGCCCCTGGCAGTTCTTACAGTTTCTTTTTGTTCTTCATCTGCTCCCACAGCACGTCGGCGGCCGCGGGCGTTTCTTTTTCGGGTTCTTTCTTTTTCGGTTTCTGTTTCTTTTCCCTGACCGGTTTCGCCGTTTCTTCGGTTTCCTTCTTCACCGGTTCACGGAACAGGTCCAGACGCCGCTGCGCCACGTCGAACAGGAACAGCAGCAGGGCCAGCCCGGCCAGCAGGGCCGTCAGGTCCGTCCGTTTCCGCGCGGCTGTATCCGGGAAGTCCAGCATCTCTTCGATGTTTTCACAGACTTTACCGCCGGTTTCCTTCGCCAGGGTTTCCAGTGCGCCGGTATCCTCCCGCCGCTGGTCGTATTCCGCCGTCCAGCTGACGACAGCGCCTCCGGACGCGCTGCCGGTCACCCGGCCGGAGCCGTCCTCCGTCTCGATCCGCGCGGCATAGGCGCCGGCCAGGGAGGTGTCCGCCTCGCCTTCAAAGCGAGTGTCGGTGATCTTTTCCAGCCGTACGGTTTCCTTCTCTCCGTCCGGCCGGATCAGCGTCACGGACGCACCGGCCGTTTCCGCCGGTGTCTCGGCTTCCCAGCTGATCCGTCCGTCCGCCAGGGTCAGTTCCCCTTCACCGGACCGATCCGGAAGAATGAACGAAATCATTCCGGAGAAGAACTCCGCCGCCCGGTCCCAGCTGAGGAACGCGCCGCTCCAGCCGCCCTGTACGTCGCTTGTCCAGCACAGCACCCGCCCGGCGCCGTACTGCCACCAGGCCAGGATCGGATCTTTCCGGTCGCTGCACAGGGCTACGGTCGCCAGCGGTTTTTCCGTCGTGGCAAGATAGCCGCCCAGTTCCGGAAAACCCGGGAAATCCGTCATTTGGCTGTCCGTGATCACCGGCGTGAATACGCGGTTCTGCACATATGCTCCGGAGATCATCATCGTTTCCTTGGTAAAGATCCGGGGCAGGCTGTCAAAGGGGCCGGCTGCGTACATCCGTCCGCCGCCGATCTCCGCGATCTTCCCCATGCCGACGTAATCGGCGCCGTCGCCCACCGCCACGGTAGTCACGGTGATGCCGCTGGCCGCCATCTTGCGTACGACGTCCATATATCCGGTATCGCCGGCCTCGCCGTCGGTCAGGAAAATCACATGCTTATACTGCGCGCTGACCGTCTTCAGCGCTTCATATGCCATGATCAGGGGAGAATAGAATGCCGTGCCTCCGCCGGGACGGATAGTCGCTACCTGCTCCTGCATCGCGGCAACATCTGTCACATAGTTCAGGGGAACGACCCACTTTCCGGCGTCGTCAAAACAGATCACGCCGGCCTGGTCCCGCTCGTTCAGTACTTCCAGTGCGGCGCATGCCGCTTCCCGGGCCAGCTGCAGGCGGCTCACACCGTAGGAGGTTTCCGTCATGGAGCCGCTCTTGTCGATTGCCAGCACCAGCGCCGTTGTCGGCAGTTCCATCCGGTTCCGTACGTCGATCGTCACCGGCAGCATTTCCTCCAGTTTGCTTCCCCGGTATCCGCCCAGGGCATAGCTGGAGTCGCCGCCGAACACGGCCACGCCGACGCCCATCTCCTTTGAGGCCGTATCCAGCGTGGCAACCTGCGTTTCCGTCAGTTTATCCGCGTCCACGTTGACCAGTGCCACCGCGTGGTATTCCATCAGGCCGCTGAGCTGTTCCGGCAGCATCGTCACCGGCAGGGTATGCACCTGCATGCCCGCCGCTTTCAGCATCTTCTCCAGTTCCGCCCCCGCGCCGCTCTGCCCTTCCACAATCAGCACGGAAGGCTTTCCGGCGATGGTGGTCCAGGCCGCGCCGCTGTCATTGGCGGAGACGCTGTCCCCGTTCAGCAGTACCTGTGCTTCCATCGTGCAGACGCCCGCGTCGCCCGCCACCGCTTCAAAGGCAAAGGTATTCTCTCCTTTGCGCAGGGTCACGGTTTTTGTCTGGGCCTCGCCGCGGTCCCGCGTCAGAAGCAGCGTCGCTTCGCCGGCGGTATTCGCGTGCACCGTTACGACGGTTGTATATTTCTGTCCTGTATAGAGAGAAGAGGGTACGGATACGTTGGTTACCTGCGCGTCCGTCCCGCCGCGGGTTTCCGTTTTCAGCACGTTCACCGGCACGCCGCCCGCGGAGCGGAAAAAATCTTCCTCCCCGGTCACCCGGCCGTCGCTGATCACGGCGATCCCGCCGTTGCTGTCAGTCGGGAGCAGGGCGGACGCCAGCTGCAGCGCGCTGTTCAGGTCGCTGCCTGAGCGGTCCACCCGGCCTGTCAGGTCGCCCAGCGGCGCTGTCTGGTTCAGCGAACGTTCCACGGCGGCGTTTCCGCCGAAGGCGATCACGCCGGTTTTCCGGTCCCCGCTGTTTTCCAGCGCTGCCCGTGCAAGGCGCAGGGTCTCTTCCTCATTCACCGAGGCGGAAACGTCTACCAGCACGAACGCGGTCCGGTCCGGGCTCGCGGTCAGCAGGCTCATGCCGGCCAGGGCCAGCACGGTCAGGGTGATGATCACATACCGCAGGATATGGCTGATCCGTTCCTTCCGGGAACGGCTCCTGCGGAGCAGGCAGATTGCCAGCACAACCGCGGCGCACACCGGCAGGGCGATCAGCCGCAGCGGATGCATAAACTCAACCGACATACCGGCTCACCCCCATCTCCGCCAGCAGCAGCACCAGGAAGACCGCCAGCAGGATCGCCGTCAGTTCCCTTCCCTGGTCGCTCCGGGTCTGCGCCGTATCCGCCTCGTCGTCCGGCGCCACCATGCGCACGTCGCTTTCGGCCATCGGCATCAGTTTTTCAGTATCGTCGCCGCCGGTCGTTTCGGCGGGCAGCAGCCAGTCCAGCGTATTCTGGATCAGCACGGGAAAATCATATTTCAGCGGAAGGTTGGAATTGTGCAGGTCGAAGCCCAGCACCGCCGCGCCGTCAGCGTAGGCGATCACGGCTTCTCCGTTCAGGCTCACGGCGGCTTTGCCGCCGCTCACCGGCCGTACGCTGCGGAAGAACACGTCCTTCATCGTCAGGCCCTTCGTCAGCGGGCAGTCTGAGATTGCCGGTACGGGATACCCGCTTACTTCGGTCTCCTCCGCCTTCCAGGTGAACGGACCGAAACCGGCCGCCTCCGGATCGTATCCCTCTTCTGGCAGCGCCGTTGTTACGATCAGGGGATCAGTACCGAGAATATACAGGTCCGCCTGTGTGGAGGGAAGCGCTTTCACCTCTGTCCGTACCACGGTCAGGTCCGGGTGCACCCGCAGGGCGCTCTCCAGGAACACGCTGTCCGAGGTCACCGCCACGGTTCTTGTCACGGCGTGCTTTACCGCGGCCTCCGCCGTGTTGTCCGCGGCCAGGGCGTCCTTTTCGCGCAGGCTGACGCGCACATGCTCTGCCGTCTCCGGGATTGCGAAACTGATCCCGGCCGTCTCTCCGGCAGGGACCTCTGCTTCCCGAGCGTCGCACAGCACGCCGTCCGCCTCACAGGTCAGCGACACGCTGCAGTCTTCCCCGAAGTTCGCGACCCGGGCAAAAGCCTGTCCGTCCGACGCCTCAAGGGAATAGACCGCACGGTTCTCCGCTCCTTCGCCGCAGTTGACGATGGTCAAGGCAAACGCGCCGCCCCGGACTGTAACCTGGCTGCGCCGAAAGCTGTCCGAATACACAATCACATTCGCGCCGGTTTCTGCCTCCCCGTCCCGGGCAACCGCGTCTGCCAGGGCAAGAGCCCGGTCCAGGTCCGCGCCGTACCTTCCGCAGGTTACGGAGGCTACCGCCTTTTCCGCTTCCTCCCGTTCCGCGTTCAGGGCCAGACGCTCCGTTTCTTCTCCGGCCGCCAGTACGGTGATCTTTTCCTCCGCCGGCAGCGTACGCATCAGTGCCAGCGCCTCTTCCTTCGCCAGGTCCAGCCGGCTGCGCCCCGCGCTCTCCGCCTGCATGCTGCCGGAAACGTCAAAGATCAGCACGGTCTTTCCGGCCGTTCCGCCGGGGATCGCCGGGCGCATCAGCGCCAGCGCCAGGGCCAGCGCCGCCAGGATCTGCAGCGGCAGCAGCAGGTTCTTCATCAGCCGCTGGAAAGGCCGGTTTGCCGCGTAATCCTTTACGCTCTTCCGCCAGAGAAAGACAGACGGAACCTGCCGCGGCAGGAATCTCCTGCGCAGCAGGTAGAGCACCAGGATCAGCGCCGGCGCCGCCAGCGCCCAGGCAAAGCCCGGGGATAAAAAATGAAGCATTGCTCAGATCATTCTGCTTTGTGACAAAAGCGGAATAAAACTCTCCTCAAAAGATTTTTCGCTGTCCAGCAGCATATAGGGGGCCTCCCGGGACGCGCAGTTTTCACGGACGCTCTTCAGGAAATCCGTCAGTGCGTCCCGATAGGCGTCCAGCGCGGCCCGGTCAGCCAGCAGGTCCAGCTTCTCGCCGCTCTCGCTGTCCGTCAGGCGGACGGCGCCGGCGTAATCCGGCCGCAGTTCTTCTCCCGACAGTACCTGGACCACCGCGGTTTCCTGCTTCAGGTAGCGCAGATAGTCCAGCGCTTCCTTCAATGCGTCCTCGGTATATCCGTCGGTGATCAGGAAGCACAGGCCTTTCTTCAGCCCTTCCGTGTGCTTCACGGCTTCGGTCAGCGTGCCTTCGTTCCCGTCCGGCGCGCAGGTGTCCAGAAATCCGGTCAGCCGTGGGAACGCCGCCCGGCCGGAAAGCTGCGGGGACCGCAACGCACGTCCGTTTTTCAGGACCTGGATGTTCAGCCGGTCGCCGCCTGTCAGCGCCAGATAGCCGACCGCCTCCGCCGCGGACCGGGCCGAGGCCCACTTTGCCGCCATGGAAGCGCTGGCGTCCAGCAGCACCGTAACCAGCGATTCCTGCTCCTCCATAAAGAGTTTCAGGAACAGCTTGTCAAAACGGGCATACGCGTTCCAGTCCAGGCGCCGGATATCGTCGCCCGGAACATATTCCCGGTAGTCCGAAAACTCAGCGGAAGAACCGGTCTGCCGGGACCTGCGGCTGCCGCCCGCCCCGCCCTGCGCCCTTCCGCGCATGGCCAGGCTCAGCGTATCCAGCCGTGAAAGAAAACTGTCTGTCAGCATGTTTATTTCTCCGGTACCGCTGCCAGGATGTCCGCCAGCACAGATTCCATATCCTTGCCGGCTGTAACTGCCTCAAAGTTCAGCGCCGCCCTGTGCCGCAGGCACGCCGGCGCCGCAAAGCGGATGTCCTCATATGCCACGTTGTACCGGCCTTTGGCCAGTGCGCGGACCCGCGCCGCGGACAGCAGCGCCTGCGCCGCGCGGGGGCTTGCCCCGAAGCGCAGGTATTTCTTCGCCGCTTCCGGCGCGTCCGCTGTTTCCGGATGGGTCGCCAGCACCAGCCGCAGGGCGTATTCCTGCACGCTTGCCGCGATCGGTACGCTCCGGGCTGCCGCACGCATGGCCAGCAGTTCCTCCGCGTTGATCACCTGCTGCGCCTCGCTGCCGCCGTCTTTCACCGTCAGGTCCACGATCGCGCCCAGTTCTTCCAGCGTCGGGAAGGGCACAAGTACTTTGAACAGGAAACGGTCCAGCTGCGCCTCGGGCAGCGGATAGGTGCCTTCCTGTTCCACCGGGTTCTGGGTTGCCAGCACAAAATAGGGTTCCGGCAGTTTCCGGGTTTCCCCGGCCACGGTCACGGAGTGCTCCTGCATGGCTTCCAGCAGCGCCGCCTGGGTCTTGGGCGTGGCGCGGTTGATCTCGTCCGCCAGCACAATGGAGGAGAACAGCGGGCCTTCCTGAAACCGGAAGGCGTTTCCTTCTTCCGTACGCACCAGGATGTTCGTACCCGTGATGTCCGCCGGCATCAGGTCCGGCGTGAACTGGATCCGGGAAAACGGCAGGTCCAGCACCTTGCCAAGTACCCGCACCAGATGCGTCTTGCCCAGTCCGGGAACGCCTTCCAGCAGCACGTTGCCGCCGGCAATCACGGCCAGCAGCAGGTGTTCCACCACCTCGCCCTGGCCGATCATCTCCTTGGCGATCTCCGCCCGGATCTTCTCATACTGTTCCGCGAACCGCTCCACTGCGTTCATGTTCTCGCTCATGTTTTTTATCCTTTCCTTCGGTCACTGCTGTTCGGTCAGCAGTTTATAGTAATCATTGACCCATTGTCTTTCCTGCGTCGTCAGGTTTTCCCGGTCCGCCGCGCGGGCCTCCGTATCAGCGTATTCCTGCAGGGCTTCTCCCCAGGGTACGTCTCCGTTCAGGTTACCCCTGCCCGGACCGGTCTCGATCTGTGCGGAGCCTTCGTCGCTCGTCCGGAACTGTTCCGTCATCACATCCTGCTTGTCTTTGTCGATGTGTTCCGGATCATAGATGGTCTCATACTGGACCTCTTTGTAGCGCGGATCCCGGTTCCCCTTGACGATCCCGCTGCTGCTGTTTCCGTCGCCCTGCTGTTCCTCGTTGGTGGTGCCTTCACCGGCTCCGCCGCCGGTCTTGCCGCCGGGATTCTTTCCGCTGCCGGCGCCGTTCTGCCCGGTCTGTCCGTTTCCGGTTCCCGTCCCGGCCTGCCCGACAGGCGTTCCGTTTTTCCCTTCAATTCCCTGGATGCCGTTTCCTGCCTGCAGGGAGGGGTTCACCGCGCCTTTCAGGGCTGTCAGCGCTTCCAGGGTCTGCAACTGCGCGGCTGTCCCGGCGGATGCTGAGGACGCTGTTCCGGCCTGGCCGTCTACCGCCTGGCCGGCGTTTTCTCCTTCGCCTTTCCCTTCGGCATTCCCGGTCTTTTCACCGCTGCCGGCTTCGCCTGAAGCGCCGCTGCCGTCCGTCTTGTCCCCGGCCGTCTCCTGCCGCATCTGTTCCAGCCGCTGCTCCGCCTTGTCCAGCGCTACCAGCGCGTCCGCCGCGTCGCGGCTCTCGCCCAGCTCCCGGTTCAGGTCCGCGGTGATCTTCCGCAGCTCGCTCTTTTTCTCGTCCGGCAGCCTCTCCTCGTCATCCTCCGCCGCCTGTTCGATCGTTTTCCGTCCTTCCTGCAGGGTCCTGTTCAGCGCCTTTCGGGCCGCCGCTTCAGTGTCCTGCGCGTTCGGGATCAGCAGCAGCGTACCCAGCAGTACCGCGCAGCCCATTGCCGCAAGCAGTGCTTTTTTCACGCTGCCCGGCCGGATCTGTTTCACGTTCAGCGCTTCCAGCGCTCTGCGGGCATCCTGCCGCTGCAGCTGCCGGATCGGTTCGTCTCCGCCTTCCAGGGCGGTCACTGTCCGTTCTTTCAGGCCGCAGGCATCCGCCGCCTGTGCCGCCGTCATGTCTTTCACGGGACGCGCCGCGTTTCCCAGCGCGGTCAGCAGCATAACCGCTGCCGCAGCTGCTGCGGCCCACAGGCCCCGGTCGGGTACGGGCACGAAGAATGCGGCTGCCTGCAGGATCACAGCAGCCGCGAGCCCCGCGGCCAGTCCGGCCGCGGCGCCCCGTAAAAACCTGTTCCGGCGGATCCGGTGCTTCACCAGTCTCAGCGCCTTCAGTACTTCCTTCATAAAACTCCCAGGGAATATTTATCCGTTGCTTTTTGTTTTATGGCCTTTGCGGATCATCAGCGACGCCAGGCCGATCAGGATCGCCGCGATCACCAGCATACCGACCGCGGAGGCCAGGGCAATAAAGACCCATCCGGCCCGGTCCGCCATGCGCCAGGTGCACAGAATCCGGCCCCAGCCCATGTACTCGGTATAAGAAGTGAGCACATGCAGTTCGCCCTGCACCAGGGACAATAGTCCGAAGCCCGGGTTCATATACAGCAGCGGGCTGATCATTATTCTCGCCTCTCCGGGCGTCAGCGCCGCGTACAGCGACCGGTCATAAACCACGTCTGTGATTTTCTGGGGATAGCCGAACAGGAACGGCAGCGCCGTGATCACGCCCACCAGGATAATCACCAGGTAGCTGAGCACGCCGCTGAGTACCGTACTGCGGGCAACCGACGAACAGAATACGCCGATCGATACGCAGGCGAACGCTTCCGCCAGCAGGAACAGTTCCCCGATCAGGATCTGCACCAGGGAAACGCCGCCGGTCAGCAGGCACAGGCTCATCACCGGCAGGCCGCAGACGATCAGCAGGGCCAGCACGGCAAAACTCTCCATCACCTTGCCGATCGCGATCCGGAAGGATCCGGTATTCGTCACCAGCAGCAGGTCCAGCGTCTGGCGTTCCCGCTCTCCGGCGATGGAAGCGGACGTCATTGCCGGCGCGATCAGGATGATCAGCGTGAACTGGGCGATCAGCAGCGCCAGGTAACACATCGGGCCCCGGGTCATGGTGTTCAGGTAGACCGCGTCCGGGATAAAGGAACCGAGGAACGCGAGCGCAAGCAGCAGCAGCGCCGCCACGTAAGCGATCACGATCAGCATGGTCTTGAAAGAACGCATGCGTCTGGTGGCCGAGAAGGCCATGATCGGATTAAGCACCCTGCGTCACCTCCATAAAGACCTTTTCGAGGTTCATCGGTGCACGGTGGAAATCGCTCACCGGCACGCCCTTCATCACCAGCTGCCTCAGCACGTCCGTACAGACGTCAGCGCCGTTTTCCAGCCGGATCCGAAGCAGGTACGGTTCTTCCCGCAGGATCTCGGTCACCGCGGGCATTTCCTTCAGGCAGCGGACCGCCGCCTCCACGTTCTCCTCGCCGCAGCCTTCCGTCAGGCGGATATCCAGCGGCGCGTTGCCGTTCATCTTGTCGTTCAGCGCTTCCACGCTGCCGGAGAACACCAGTTCCCCGTGGTCCAGGATCGTCAGGCTGTCGCACATTTCCGCCAGTTCCGGCAGGATATGGGAAGATATCAGGACGGTCTTTCCCATCTCCCGCAGGGTCCGCAGGATGCCCTTCATCTCCGCCCGGGCCCGGGGGTCCATGCCGGAGGCGGGCTCGTCCAGGATCAGCAGCTTCGGATCGTGGATGAGGCTGCGCGCCAGGCACAGCCGCTGCTTCATGCCGCGGCTCAGCGCGTCCACATATTCGTCTTCCTTTTCTTCCAGCTGCACCAGTTCCAGCAGCCGGCGCGTCATCGTTTTCCGCTCCTCCGCGCCGATCCGGTAACACCGGGCGTAAAAGTCCAGGTATTCCCAGCATTTCAGGCTGTCATACACACCGAAGAAGTCCGGCATGTAGCCCACCAGTTTCCGGGCTTTCTGCCCGTCCTTCACCACGTCCGTCCCGTCCACATAGGCAGTACCGGAGGTGGGCTTCATCAGGGTGGCCAGGATGCGCATGGTCGTGGTCTTGCCGGCGCCGTTGGGGCCCACAAAGCCGTGCAGCGCGCCGTCCGGGATCTCCAGGTTCAGTCCTTTCAGCGCGGGAAAAGAGCCGTAATTCTTCGTCAGATTGTCAATTTTCAGCATGCTCCACCCTCCCTTCAAGGCTGATCAGGGGCGTAGCGATATCCGCGTATATATCCTGCGTATCGCTGCGGAACTGGATATACAGTCTCCCCTCTTCATCGATAAAACGTCCGGGATCCCAGATATCCGTGTTCACGCTGATCTCGATCCACTGCCGGTCTTTGGCGTTCAGGGCGTAGACCTTGGTCAGGTTCCCGTAATAGCTGTCGATCATCACCTGCATATTTTCCAGTTTCACTCCGTCAATATCCTTCAGGGTGAATCGGAACGTCGGGGTTTCGTTCAGCGAATGGTAATACTGCTGTCTCGTGTTCTGGACCAGCTCGTCCGTGGGCAGCTTCTGCTCGTCAATCTCCACCCGTTCCGGAACATCCATCCCCGCGCTGCGGAAGACCACGCCGGTACGGCCTACGGCGTTGAACGGCAGTTCCGCCGTCATCATCGTCAGGCTCGTTTTCTGTATGACCGGAACCCCGTCCACCTTCAGCTCGGATCCCTGCACGTTCTCCGGCCTTGCGGCGAACAGGAACATCGCGCTCTCATTGCCGCTGTAGGACATGCTGCCGCTGCCCTGGCGCAGCACGTCCGCCGCGCCGTTGACCATGGAACTGATCAGTTCCCGGTCCCGCCGTTCCTGGGCCGACAGGTTGGAATTGGGACTGCTGTATCCCGCCGCGTCGTTGATCACCGAATACAGGTTCGGATGGTCAGGATACAGTCCGCCGTCCACATATATCTGGTTCTGCGGATCCATCGATTTCCGGGTCATCAGAAAATCCGCTTTTTCACCGGGCGCCAGCGCCGGTACGGAAACAAAGCCGTACGTCGTCACGACCCAGCCGGCCGCGAAGCGGGTATCTGTTTCATTCACAACCTCGCCGTGCAGGCCGTCCTCTTCCATCCAGAGCGATCCGGTCACCTGCCCCTGGATCTGTGCGGGACTGCTGGCGGCCAGGTTGATCATCTGCCAGGGCGTGACGCTCTCCGCCGTTATGCTGTTCTCACCGCCCGCCTTGAAGCAGGTCCGCAGGGTATCCGGTTCCTCGCGTTTCTTTTCGTCTTCTTCCTCGTCGTAATCCACATAATCATAGTACTGGATATGCAGGGTCGTGCCGGCCGCGCTGTAGCTGTGGCGGCCGAATTCAGGCGCGGCAACGGAAATGCCGCTGTAATTCCGGATCGTGCCGGTACTGTCCTGCACCAGGTTGTCCGCGATCACCGCCAGCGGCCGGTTGGTCTCCGCGCCCGAGGATACCAGCAGGATGCTGACCGCCGCAATCACAGCGGTCACCGGCAGTGCCAGCCACATCCACTGGCGTTTGTCCTTCTTTTTCAGCACTGTCCACAGCACGCAGCTGACCACCAGTATGCCCAGCACGATCAGCAGCCCGGCCAGCAGATAACTCTTCGCATCGACCTGTGTGGAATAACCCGCGCTCACCGTGGCGGAGCTATAAGCGTCCGAGTTGTTGTACATCAGGGCGCTGTAGACCGACTGATCCTGGTTCACCAGCAGCTGCTGCCAGAAATAGCTCATCAGGAACTCGCTGTTCAGCCGTGCGTCGCCCATTTCGAAGGCAGTGGTATAGATCCGTCCGCCGCTGACGGCGGTCCGCCAGATCAGGCCGCAGCCGGATTCCGTATCTTTCGCCAGCGGCTCCCCGCTGCCGCTGTATTTCGCCAGCGCGCATGCCGGCTTGTTTCCGCTCACGGAGCGGCCCAGCAGCCGCTCCAGGTTTTCCAGCACCGCGGAGGAAGACGTAACCTCTTCCATCTGCAGGCCGGTATATCTGCCGAAATATGCGGTATTCCGCGCTGCCGTGGCGCCGCCTCCGCAGATCAGGATGTGTCCGCGGCGGAGCCAGCTGTCCAGCAGGTCCTGCTGCTTCTGCGAAAGGGACGCCGGATCGATGTCGTCAAACACCATGAGCCCGAAACTGTTCATCAGGTCCGTGTCTTCCGGGAACGTGTCCGGAGTCAGCGGGATCGTTTCCCACAGTTCAAACCGTCCCAGCACGTCGTTGTCCAGGGTGATGTTCAGGTTTTTCAGGCTCTGGGCCCGGGTGCTGAGCACGCCGATCAGCAGCGCGGAAGGATTGACCGTCGCGGTCGGCTTCCCGTTCGCCGCGCAGACCACCTCGCCGTCCTTCACCAGTTCCGCGGTAAAGGTCTTCTGGCGGGCGTACACGCTGACGTCCACTTCAAACTCCCGCTCTGATCCGGCAGGCACAAAGACTTCCTTCTCAAAGCGGTCGTATTCCTTCGTGCTGATATAGGCGTTCACGCCCAGCACGCCTTCAAAGTCATCCCCGAAGTTCCGGATCCTTACCCGTACAGGCATGGTTTTCCCGTAGATGACCCGTCCGTCGAAGCCGACGCTCACCTCCATATCGAGCGCGTCGTTTTCCACTTCGCGGTGCATGGTATCCGCCGCGGCTGCCGCGCATGCCAGCAGCATGCAGGCCGCCAGCAGCACCGCCAGCACCCTCTTCATTCCGTTTCGCAACTTACTACCCTCCCCGGGCGGTTCTTTGTCCGTCCTCTTAATCAGACGAAGCCTCCCCGGCTTTTGTTCCGCCGGGATCGTTTTCAGTCCCGGCCATTCGAAAGCCCCTCCATCGTATTGATACGAAATGAAGGGGCCCGGTGGCATTCATATGAACCCGGTCTCAGAAAAAGAATGTTTTTCTCAGATGCGCATGCAGCGGCGGGATCAGCGTCGCCACAAACAGGAACAGCCCCAGCGCCCCGAATCCGCATACGCAGTACAGCGACCACACCCACATCGGCGTCCTGAACGTAATATGCTGGAAGAACTCGATCAGCATAAAGCTCGCGCCGATCAGCACCAGGTACAGTCCCAGCAGCCGCAGCCGGCCCTGGCGGATATACCGGAAGATTGCCACCCCCAGCAGCGTCAGGATCCCCGCGATCCCGGTAACCGGAAACGCAAAGGGAAGGAACCAGTTCTCCCCGTTCTTCACGCAGATATACAGCAGATAAGCTGCCAGGCAGCAGAAAGAGATCGGCAGGAAGATCATCGGCCGGTACCGCCTGAACAGCAGCGGAAACATCAGCGTCATCCAGATCAGTCCCGCGGTCATCAGCACATAGCCGGACCAGGCGGCTTCTCCGAGGGTCCGCAGGCAGAAAACCAGGCAGCCCAGGCATACCGCGATGATGACCGCTGTCAGCAGCCAGATCACCAGCGTCACGCTGTGGCGGTTTTCCTTTTCAGGCAGCCGGTCGGAATACAGGGCTTTC
Organism: uncultured Clostridia bacterium; assembly: GCA_946414315.1. Classification (GTDB taxonomy): domain Bacteria; phylum Bacillota; class Clostridia; order Christensenellales; family Aristaeellaceae; genus Aristaeella. The sequence continues at coordinate 76,034 of CAMKNZ010000006.1, read as the reverse complement.
TCTTCCGTTCCGGGCGTCGGCGCGATGGCCACGGGCGTCCGGCACAGCGGGCATTCCTTTGCCCCGTCCTGCAGCTTTACTCCGCAATATACACAATACATTCTGTTTTCTCCTCAGTTGCTCTCGATTTCAACAGGGATCCCCAGTTCCACCATCCTGGCGAAGAACAGCCGTTCCAGCTCCGTCTCCCGGATCCCGCGGATCATGCTGATATAGGTCTTTCCGTTGTAGGTGACCACAGAACAGTTGTTCGGATAGCTGTACTGCACGCCGATGATAAACTCAAACCGTTCCACCAGTGGCGCCATCTTCTCCGGCACCGTCACCGCGCCCATGTTGGAGATGTTCAGGCAGCCCTTGTTCTCCCCGCTCAGCGTGTAGACCGTACGCATGCAGATCCGCTTGATGAACAGCGGGATCAGGCGCAGCAGCAGGATGTTCTGCAGGTCCACATTCTTCGCCACCCGGCCGGCCATCCGCTGGGGAATCGTCTCTGCCGCCAGCAGGTGGCCCATCAGGCGGCAGATCTCCTCATGGCTGTATTCGCCCAGCCGCGGATCGAACCCGATGTTCACCGCCAGGGTGAAATTGCGCATCGTCTTCATTCCGAAGGTCCGCCGCAGGTTGACCGGGATCGTGATCTTCACCGGCCTGGCTTTCCGGCCGGTCCGGCCTTCCGCCTTCTGCTTTTCCCCGACGGCCTCGGCCATCACCGCGGCCAGATAGGCGGTCACCGTCACGCCCTGTTCATGGGCCTTCTCCTTCAGCACGTCCGCCGGCAGGATTCCCGTGATGATATGGCGGAACATGTCCGTTTCCGGCGTGCCGCTCAGGCGGTAGGCGGTATCCTCCGCCCGGCTGATCGCCCGTTTCGCGCCGCAGGAAAGGAAGCAGTCCCGGGCTTCCTCCCTCTTCGGCGCTTCGCTGATATCCACAATATTCCCTTCCGCCGGAATCTCCGTCCCGTACTTCAGGGTCAGGTACCGCGCCGTCAGGTTCTGCAGCAGGATCAATCCGCCCGTTCCGTCCGTCACGGAATGGAATACCTCCACGGCGATTCGGTTTTCATAATACAGAAAGCGTACGCAGCAGGTCTTCAGTTCCCTGCGCGTCATATGCGTCAGCGGATAGGCAAAGTCTTCCTGCGCCTTCGGCGGCTCCGCGATTGTCTCCAGATAGTACCAGAAAAAGCCGGTCCTCAGCCGGACAAAACAGGTCGGAAACCGGGGTTTCAGATCCGCGATCGCCCGGTTCAGCACCTCGGGATCCACCGGCTCTTTCAGCGTCGCGGAAACCCGGAACACGTTGTTCCAGTTTTTCCGGATGATCGCCGGAAAGATCAGCGCGGCGTTATCCAGCCGGTACCATTGTTTCTTCATCTCTTCCTCCGGGCATACGGGAACGATAATATCCAGTATGTTCCAAAAGATGATATCACGATGCACCCCCTCAGTCAAACCGGCTGAGGGGGTGCAGGGTTCCGTTTTCATTGTGTGTTATTCATTCATTTTTTTATACAGCCAGCGGTAGGCTCCGGACGGTACCTTCACCGCCCCGGCCTTGCACTTGTGCCCGGTCGCCAGGTCGTTGAACATGCTCACGTCGTGCACCCAGGCAACCTGCGGATCCTTCGAGAAATTGAACAGCGCCAGCAGCTTCTCCCCGCGGAAATACCGCCCGATGCCGAGCACCTGGTGATTCCCCGTGTTCAGGATCCATGCATCCGCGTCGTCGTCAAACACGCCGTACTTCGCCCGGATCTTTTCCTGCCGGCAGATTTCCGCAAAGACCTTCCCTTCCGTGGTATCCTTGTTCTTCCGCTTCTCCGCCTTTTTCCAGTCCATATCTCCCCGGTGCAGATACCGGCTGTCCTCCGCTTTCACCGGATCGTCGTGATAGCTGTAGTCGTTTTCCTGCGCAATCTCGTCCCCGCTGTAAAGTACCGGCACGCCGCTGAGCGTGAACATGAGGGCGTGCAGCATCGCGTCCAGGCGGACCGCCTCCTCCATGTCCCGCTCTCCGCCTTCCTTCCGGGCCGCCTCAATCCCGCACAGGGACGCGGTCGTTCCGCACAGCCGGGCGTCTCCCAGCCTCGGATCGTCGTTATACAGTTCGCCCCGCGCCCTGCTGCCCGGGAATCCGCCGGTCAGGTAGTCGTTCAGGTATTTCTTGTGCGGCACTTCCTCCCAGCCGAAGTTCCACCGCAGATAGTCATAGTCCAGTCCCCAGCCGATATCGTCGTGGCAGCGCAGGTAATTCAGGAAGACATATTCCTTCGGCAGCGCGAATACCTGGCCCAACTGGTGTTCCAGCAGCCGTACGTCCCGTGTGGCCACCGTATGCCACAGGGTGGCCATCGTCGTCACGTTGTACAGCAGGTGGCATTCCGGCTTTTCCACCGTGCCGAAATAAGGCACCACCCGGCTGGGCTCCATCACGACCTCTCCCAGCAGCAGCGTGCCGGGACACACGATCTCGCAGACCATACGCATCATCCGCACCAGGGTGTGCACCTGCGGCAGGTTGCGGCAGGTCGTCCCCAGCGCCTTCCAGATATAAGGCACCGCATCCAGGCGGATGATGTCCACGCCGTGGTTGCACAGATTCAGCATATTGTCCGTCATGTCGTTGAACACCGCCGGATTGGCATAGTTCAGGTCCCACTGATAGGGATAGAACATCGTCATGACGATCTTTTTGGCTTCCTCGCACCAGGTGAAATTGCCCGGCGCCGTGGTCGGGAACACCTGCGGAACGGTCTGCTCATACCAGTTCGGGATATCCCAGCTGTCATAGAAGAAATAGCGGTTCTGAAATTCGGTCTCGCCTGCCCGCGCCCTGCGCGCCCATTCATGGTCCTCGCTCGTATGGTTCATCACGAAGTCCAGGCATACTGAAATCCCCCGCCGGTGGCATTCCTCCGCCAGGTCCTTCAGGTCGTCCATCGTACCGAGTTCAGGCTGCACCTTCCGAAAATCGCTCACAGCGTAGCCGCCGTCGCTCTTTTCCGCCGGGCTTTCCAGCAGCGGCATCAGATGCAGGTAGTTGACCCCGCAGTCCTGGACATAGTCCAGCTTCCCTTTCACGCCCTGGAGCGTACCGGCAAACTGTTTCACATACATCAGCATGCCGACCAGGTCGTGGCCCCTGTACCAATCCGGGCAGGCTTCCCGGGCGCGGTCGATCATCCGGAGGTTCTCCGGCCGGTTCTCCCAGGCGCGGTAAACCATTCCGGTAAAATAGTCCCAGGCTTTCTGATCATTGTGATACAGCTCCATATACAGCCATTTCAGTTCGTCCGCGTGGCGGGCGAACCGGACTGCAAACTCTTCCTGCCAGTTCTGCGTATTCATGGCCTGAACACCTCTGATTGTTTTTGTTTCAGCTGATAAAGGCGTTTATGTTACTTGTTTTCATTCTGAATAATAATGAAACCTGAACGATGGATTTATTTTATCATATTCCCGCGCGACCGGCAACTCTGAAGTCATGTCGTGCTGCTTCGGCCAGGCTATAGGCCGGACAAATTCCTGACATTTTTTTCTGTCCGGATTCGGGGATTTATGCTACAATTTCCTTATAGTGGATATTTGCACAGCGAGACAGAAGGAATGAGCAGCTAATCCTGACCGGATTTGTATTGAAGGAGAATGAGCGATGGGCCTTTTTGACAGATTCAGAAGCAAAGAAATCTCCGGGAACGAGCCGGGACACGTGTTTCAGGCTGTCAGCGTCATCCGGTGTGCGGCTGGCACGGTGCTTCAGCCGGTAAAAGGCGCGGTCATTCCCCGGGAAGCGATCCCGGACGAAACTTTTGCTTCCGGAATGCTCGGCGACGGCGTCGGCATTGTGCCGGAAGATGAACTGGTGGTAGCGCCCTTCGACGGCGACGTCTCCTCCGTAGCGGAGAGCCGTCATGCGGTCGGCATCGAATCCAACGGGATGGAACTGCTCATCCATGTAGGTGTGGATACTGTCAACATGAAGGGCAGCGGTTTCACCTGCCTGGTGAAGGAGGGCGACAAAGTCAGGACCGGCCAGCCCCTGATCAGGTTTGACCGGGCCAGGATCAAAGCCGCCGGCTACAGCGATATCGTAGCCGTCCTGCTGACGAACTCCGACGATCTGAAAGACGTTCAGTGCGGAGTATCATAACAAAGGAGAATCATCATATGAAGTCTTTTGAGTACACGATTACCGATCCTGTGGGCATCCATGCCCGTCCCGCAGGCATTCTTGTGAAAAAGATCAAGGAATTCGCCTCCACCGTCACCGTGATCAAGGGTGAGAAGGAAGTCAACGCCCTGAAGCTCATGGCGCTCATGGGCATGGGCATCAAGCAGGGCGACACCGTAAAGGTGACCGTCGAAGGCGCAGATGAAGACACCGCTGCCGCTGCCATCGAGGAATTCTTCAAAGCCAATCTGTAAAACCGACATAAGCAAACGGCTGCCCGCAGGACAGCCGTTTGTTTCATCTGAGGAGGAAAAACCATGATCTTGGTTCAGGGAAAAGGCGTATCCACCAGCGTGGCGATCGGACCCCTGTATTTCTATCAGCGGGCAAAGAGCACAATTACCCGGTATGAAATTGAAAACGCGGACGCGGAGTGGGAACGCTTCAAGGCCGCGCAGGCAAAGGCAATCGAACAGCTGGGAGAGCTGGCGGAAAAAGCCCGGGTCGAAGCCGGCGACGAAGCCGCGCTGCTGTTCGAAACCCATCAGATGATGGCGGAGGATATGGAATACGAAGAAGCGATCCAGACCGCCATTCAGGAGACAAAGATCAATGCGGAGGCCGCCGTGACCGACACCGCCGCCCAGTTTGCAGAGATGTTCGCCTCCATGGACGATCCCTATTTCCAGGCCAGGGCCGCGGACGTCAAGGATGTGTCCAACCGGATCATCGCCGCGCTGACCGGCGCGGTGCAGGGCGGGATCGATTCCGCGGTGCCGGTGATCTTGGCCGCGGACGACCTGGCACCCAGTGAAACGGTGCAGCTGGACAAGAGCAAGATCCTCGGTTTCATCACCGAAGGCGGTTCCGGTTCAAGCCACACGGCTATCCTGGCCCGCACCATGGGCATTCCGGCAATCATCGGCGTCGGCGATCAGCTGAAGCCCGAATACGCCGGCAAAGAAGTCATCATCGACGGCAGCACCGGCAGCGTCACCATTGACGCGGATGAGGATACCCGGACCATGCTGCTCAGGAAGCTGGAAGACCAGAAAAAGATGCGGGAAATGCTGGAGCAGCTGAAAGGACAGCCCAACGTCTCCAAAGACGGCCAGAGCGTCAAGGTGTTCTGCAACATCGGCGGCCCCGACGACGTGCCTGCCGTGCTCGCCAACGATGCCGGCGGCGTCGGCCTGTTCCGCAGCGAGTTCCTGTATCTGAACTGCGACGACTTCCCCTCAGAAGACGTACAGTTTGAAGCCTATAAAAAGGTCCTCTCCGATATGGGCGGCAAGGAAGTGGTCATCCGCACGCTGGATATCGGTGCGGACAAGCAGATCGGCTATTTCAACATGCCGAAGGAAGAGAACCCCGCCCTGGGCAACCGCGCACTGCGCATCTGCCTGAACCGGCCGGAAATCTTCCATACCCAGCTGCGGGCGCTGTTCCGCGCCTCCGCCTTCGGAAAGCTCGGCATCATGTTCCCCATGGTCACCAGCGTCTGGGAAGTCCGTGAGGCAAAGAAGATGTGCGACCGGGTTAAGACCGAACTGACGAAGGAAGGAATTCCCTTCAGCGAGGATGTCGAAATCGGCATCATGATCGAGACGCCCGCCGCGGTACTCATGAGCGACCGCCTGGCAAAGGAAGTCAACTTCTTCTCCTGCGGCACCAACGATCTGACCCAGTACACCCTGGCCTGCGACCGGCAGAACGCGGACCTGGGGCGTTTCTACGATCCCCATCATCCCGCGGTGCTCCGCGCGTTGAAGATGGTCTGCGACAATGCCCATAAGAACGGCGTATGGGTCGGCATCTGCGGCGAACTCGGCGCGGACCTGGCGCTGACCGAAACCTTCCTGTCCATCGGCATCGATGAACTGTCCGTCTCTCCCCGCTCGGTCCTCCCGCTGCGGCAGAAGATCCGGGAGATCAACGTCGCGGCCGTTAAGGACAAGGTCCTGGCGGATCTGCTCAGCGATGAGACGCCGCTGTGATCAAACCTGCCCTTTAGCACAAAAGCGCCCCGCCGGTTTCGGCGGGGCGAATTTTCATGCAGTCAGGCAGTTTATTTCTTTTGCCAGAAATCCCATCTGGGCACTTCCTGCCCGTCCTCCAGCAGCGTGAAGAAGAATTTCTGCTTCATCGGAACGTCCAGCACCCGGACCGGCTTCACCTGGTTGGCGGACGATCCCTTCGCCAGTTTCATTTCACGCCAGAGCATATGGGTCTGCTGCTGCTGGATCAGTACCAGCGGCATTCCGATGCTCCTGTCCTGGACGACAACCCCGTACTCGGGGTTCACTTCCGAAAGAATCTTCTGCATCAGCGCCGCATAGCTTCCGTCCGTATCCACCGGGAACGGCGTATCCGGCTCCAGCAGCAGAACGTACCGGGACGGGTCGTGGTCAGTATCGAGATACAGGGCGTAATCGTTGAAATCGCAGCCCACTGCTTTGCCGAAGCGCTTCACCGCCTCGTTCAGATGCTCTTCCGTCGTCTTCTCTGCAGCGATATTCACCAGCTGGTTCTTGCGGTAGGCGAAGGTGATCATCGGGCTCTTGTTGTGGAACCCCAGCACCCGGATCACATCCTTGATCCGGTAACGGTAGAAGCCGCACTGGTTTGTGATGATGACCTCGTATTCCTTTCCTTCTTCCAGCTGCTCCAGCGTCAGCGTATCGTTGCAGCCCTCCGGCGCGTCCGCCGGGAGGAACTCAAAGAAGCAGCTGTCCGTCAGCGGCATAAACCGCGGATCGTTCATTTTCATGCAGGCAGCAAACATGCCCTCTGACGCGGCATAAACAAAGAAGTCAATCGCCACGTCCTCGCCGGCGAATTTCTTGAACTTTTCCGTATAGCTGGCGAAACCGCCCGTACCGATGGAACAGACCCAGGAAACCTTCGGCCAGAGTTTGGGAATAATCGGCTCGTCAAAGCCCTGTTCAAAAATCTTCCGCAGTTCCGCAGCCCGCTTCGGCCGGGGTTTGATATAGGGCAGGATCGCGCTCCGGGAACGCTCCTCGCAGACATCCTTGTTCAGCGTTCCGTGTTCAATATCGTCCACAATCATTTCCCAGTTCTTGCGGACGTAGTTCATCATGTCCACGATATTGGTCATAAAGGCGCTCAGCTCAAATACCAGGTTCGGCTCCTCCAGTGCGAACCGTGCCTTCATGTACTGCATATTCATCCCGCCGATGGGGAAAAGAATCGGATCCGGCGAGGTCAGGAACAGCGGAAACAGCCTCCGGAAACGCCTGGATACGGATCCTGTCACAGACCCGCGGGGCGTTCCGTCATCCATCACCGTTGTTTCCGTCTCCAGCATGTTCAGGCCCTTTTCAAAGGGCACCGGGCGTCCGTAATGCTGGTGATAGTATTGGCTCGCCAGCGCCTTGGTCCGCGCAAACGAATACTTTTCATAGACCGCCATCGACCGGTCCGTTACAGGGATCTTCTTCTGTACGCCTACACTGCCCGACGTCTCGGCATACTGAATGACCTCATAGGCTGTAATCAGGTTCTTTTCATTATTCTGTACCATCCGGCGGATATAGGGCTCATACACGTCATAGTCTGAGAAGGGCACCTTCTGCCGGTACTCTTCCACGGACCGGATCTCACCGAAGCCGTATTTCCGCCCGTATTCCGTGTCCGCGTTTTCCCGCAGGATCCGCAGGAGCAGTTCTTCATTGGCTTTTCCCGGATTCCTGCTGCATTTTTCCATGTCGGCCAGGACTCTTTTCCCTTTACCAACCAGGTATGAATCGATCACTGCGATTGCCGGTCTCATTTCATCATTCCCACTTCAGTTTTTTTCTGTTGTTTCGTTTGACTGTTACGCCTTCTTTTTTCCTTTGTATTCCAGGCACAGCATCGTCAGGTCGTCAAACTGTTCCGCGTCGCCTACAAAGGCGTCCACGTTCCTGCGGACCTCTTTCAGGATCTCTTCCGGTTTGCTGCCGCCCCGGTTCAATGCGTCGATCATCCGCTCGGTTCCGAACAGTTCTCCGTTGGCGTCGGTGGCCTCAGGCACGCCGTCTGTGTACAGGAACAGCCTGTCGCCCGGTTTCAGGTCCAGTTCATATTCCTTGTAGCGGATACCCGGCATGCCGCCGACCACAAAGCCGTGCCGGTCTTTATACAGTTCGAAATCTCCGCCCTTCCGGTAAACAACCGGGTATTCATGGCCGGCATTGGCCGCAACGATCCGGCCCGTGCTGATCTCCATGATGCCGATCCACACCGTCACGAACATCTCCATCTTGTTGTTGGAGCAGATCGCTTCGTTCGCGGCGTTCAGGATCTCCGCCGGGGATTTGCCCAGCATGGCGTTGTTCTTCAGGATCGCTTTCGAAACCATCATAAACAGGGCGCCGGGTACGCTCTTTCCGCTGACGTCCGCCATCACGAGGGCCAGGTGGTCTTCGTCGATCAGGAAGAAATCGTAGAAGTCGCCGCCCACTTCCCGGGCCGGGTTCATTGTCGCGTACAGGTCAAACTCGCTGCGTTCCGGATACGGCGGGAAGACGCTGGGAAGCATACCCTCCTGGATCTGCTGGGCCAGCTGCAGTTCCGTGCCGATCCGTTCCTTTTCCGCCGTCACGGTCCGGACCTGTTCGATATACTCAACGGTCTTGTGGGACAGGTCTGCAAAGCTGTTGGCCAGGACCTCGACCTCGTCGCCGGTCCGGTATTCATCTTTCATCCTGAACTCGAGATTGTCCTCCCCGAGCTGGGAAATCTGGCGGGTAATTCCGTTCAGCGGTTTGGCGATATGCCGTCCGGCCAGGAACGCGCCGGTCAGCAGGATGACCAGCAGCCCGGCCAGCACCGCCAGGGCAATCTTCTGGCCCTGGGCGCTCTTGTCCCGGTATTGTTCTGTGGCTTCCTGCTGAACCTTTTCAAAGTCCTCCTGCAGCGTCTGTGCCGGAACCTCCGCCGCTGAAGCGCTGAAGGCCGCGATCATCGCCCAGCCGACGGTCTTCATCGGCGCGCCGAGCATATAATACTCCCCGTCCGTCAGCTGGATGATCCGCACGTCCGTCTTGCCCTGCAGGGCGTCCGTGACCAGACCCGCCAGCTTTATGTTGCCTGATCCGCGCAGGTCGGCAGCCCGGTCTGAATTCAGCACCTTGAAATAATCCTGGCTCTCAGGCGAGATGATCACATGGCCGTCCTGGTTGACAACCACCAGAAAACCGCCGTTTCCGGAATTATTGGCAACCGTATCCTTCATCTCGGTCAGATAAAGATCCGCGCCGGCCACGCCCAGCAGCGTCCCGTCCGCGCCGTATACCGGGAGCGCGCAGGTGACGCAAAGCTCTCCGGTGCGTTTGTCGGTTTCCACGTCGGTGAAAATCAGTTCGCCCTTCTCCGCCGCCTGCCGGTACCAGTACCGGTCCGGAGCGTTATAGGCGATATAGGTTCCGTCCTCCCCGATCCAGTTGCCCGGAACGGTGTCGGCCATCAGCGTGGCGCCTTCCGGCAGGGAGAACCATACGTTGTCCGCTCCGTATGCATTGCACAGTGAAACCATCATGCCGGACATGTTGGCGATCACGCCCAGTTTGTCCGCCACGTCTTCTTCGTTCACGCCCTCCGCGAACAGCGCCTTTACAAACAGCTCTCCGTCTTTGGAGACGTCCGGCCTGGCCCAGGGCATGCGCGGGACACTGTCCGGTTCTTCCAGCAGTTTCCGGGCATAGTCGCCGACCATCCGGACCCGGATCGACACGTCCTCGAACATCCAGTCGACCGCCTGCGCTTCCATGTCCGTGATCCGGTCCATGTTTTCCTTGATGACTGTGTTGATAACCGCGTTCGTCGTTCCGGTCATGGAAGAAAGCTGGCGTTCGGTAGTCTCCTCCGTCAGTTTCGCGAGCATATTGCTCCGCGTCAGAGAAACGGCAAGGAACACTCCGGCGACGAGCAACATCGCCGCAAGGATCATTACGACGATCTTGCTCTCGATCTTGCCGGAGGGCCGTTTTTTATCGCTTTTCAATGATTTCACCCCGTTGAAACCTTTTTCTTCCTTACATCATACCATTTTGCTCATTCCAGCACAATCTCTTCCCCCGCCGGAATGATCAGCCTGTTCGGCACATCGAATTGCTCGGCCCGCTTCTGGTCAAACAGTTTGCCAGGGGCCATATGATACGGGATGCTGTGTTTCGCGTTCACAAGCTTCGCGCAGGCGATTGCCTCGTCCATGTCCATATTGTACTTTCCGTCACAGACGAAGAATGCGTAATCGATATTCCGGTCCGCCAGTTCCGCCATCTGTTCCGTGGTGGACGTATCGCCGGTTGCGTAGACGGTCATGCCGCCGGAAAGGGTGATCACCCACCCGACGCATTCCTTGATGCTGTGGTTTTTGTTATTGCCGGCCTGAACCGCTTCGATGGTGGCAAAACCCAGGTCGAAGGTCTTGTATTCCCCCTTGACCAGCGCTTCTTTCCAGGTGATCACCTGGCAGCCGTCGTTCCGGTTTTTGATCAGTTTCACCGCGGTATGGTCCTGGTGACCGTGGGTCATCAGGATCAGGTCGGCGGGAAGATCGTATCCTTCGCCGGCATAGGGATCGACGTAGATCACCTTCCCTTCGGCGGTGACGATCCGCAGGCTTCCGTGCCCCTGGTAGAGCAGCCGGTGTTCTCCCTGCCCTCCCTCAGCCAGGGCGGATCCGCAGCCCAGCAGGAGCAGTGAAAGGGACAGGATACCGCACATGGTTCTTTTCATGATTTCAATCCTCCGTTCATTTTGGATCGCAGACCAGTTTTTCCTTTGCCTCATGCTTCATCCGTTTGATATGCCATTCCCGGCTGAGCGCCTCGTGCCGCTCCTCATAGGCTTCCATATAAACCAGCTTCACCGGCAGCCGCGACCGGGTATACTTTGCCCCGCGCCCGTTGTTGTGCGCCGCCACCCTGGCTTCCGGATCCGTCGTCCAGCCGCAGTACAGGCTCCCGTCCGCACACCGGAGCAGATAAACGTAGTTCAATTCCATTTCACCCGTTCTTCGATCTTCCGGACAAGCGCTTCCAGCCCTGCCTTATCCTCCGGCGCGAACCGGTCCTTTACCGGGCTGTCTATATCCAGCACCGCCCGGACCCGGCCTTCCTCCCGGATCGGGATCACAATTTCCGATTCCGACGCACCGTCACAGGCGATATGCCCCGGAAACTGATGCACGTCCGGCACGACCACTGTTTCATCCCGAAGGACTGCCGTCCCGCAGACGCCTTTCCCCGGATTAATATGAATGCACGCGGGTTTCCCCTGGAAAGGGCCCACCACCAGCCTGCCGTCCCTCATCAGATAGAATCCCGCCCAGTTCAGGTCCGGGAGCATATTCATAATCAGCGAAGAAATGTTGCTGAATGCCGCCGTATACCACGGCTCCGCCTCCAGCATCCCTTCCGCCTGGTCCGTCAGTATTCTGTAATCCATATCGATCTCCTGGAAAACGCAGCAGTCTTTTTTTCTCTATCAGCATCCTACCACACATGGCAAAAAAGGAAAAGCGTTTTTCGCCTTCCCGTCCGTTCGCCCAATGTTTCAGAATTCTGTAACAATCTCATTTCTGTTTCATGATATAATATGCTGATGTGGTTTGGGCATCAGGGTCTTTATTTTATACGTCATTATTGATACTTCCCCGCCCTGCCGCGTCAATAAACGCTCTTGAACCAAACGGAAGGAGGCATTCATGAGCAATCTTGACGCGCTCTCAGTCTGCGAAAGACTGGAAGCTGACAAATCGCTTGCCACCCTGTTCGATATCCTCCGGGATTACGGAGACGCCCCCGCTGCCATGTGGCTGAAGGGAGAACAGGAACTGTCCTGCACTTACGCGGAAATGGCGCTTCGGGCGGACGACTACGCCGCCTGCATCGCGCAGCTCGCTCCGGAAGAGGGCTGGATCGGCATCGCCGTGGACACCTGCCACGACTGGCCGAGCCTGTACTGGGGCGTCATGCGTTCCGGTCACAACGCCCTGCTGCTGGACGCGTCCGCTCCGGATAACGTGATCCAGGGCCTGCTGAACGAAGCAAACTGCCGCCAGATCATTTCCCGGAAACCCCGGGCCCTGGCCGGTAACGTCCGCCAGATCGATTTCAAAGAGATCAGGGAAGCGCCGCGTGCCATCGGATTCACCCCTGTCTGGGGCGAATATACCGCCATGTGCACCAGCGGCACCACCGGCACCAGCCGGATCTTCGCCTACAACGGCACCGCCGTGTGCGAGCAGGCGCTCAACGCCCTGACCCTTTTCAACGTCAACCGCCGCATCGTCCATCCGGACAACCGTGGCCGCAAGACGCTGGCCTTCCTGCCCTTCCACCATGTGCTGGGCTTCATGGGCAACGTCATCCTGGCGCATTTCATGGGTACGGCCAGCGTTTATCTGCAGGACCGCACGCCCAATTCCATCATCAATACCTGCCACCATTTCCCGCCGAACCTGCTGATCATGGTGCCCCTGGTGGGCAACAGCCTGGTCCGTTCCGTGGAAAAGGGCCTGAAGAAAGAGAGCAAGGCCAAACGCAGCGCGTTCCAGTCCCTCAAGGCGCTGTCCCTCGCACGCCAGACCGTCTCTCCGGAATCCGGCCTTGCCTGGGCGCAAGAAAAGGCTTTCGCCTCCCTGAATGAAAAGCTTCTGGGGACCGAGGTGGACGTAATCATCCTCGGCGGCAGCCATACGCCGAACGAGACGCTCCGCACCCTGAACGCCCTGGGTTACTATACCGTCACCGGCTACGGCATGACTGAAACCGGTATCAACGGTTTTGAAACCGGCATGGACCTGAAGCACCGGCTGAACGGTTCCGTCGGTAAGCCCCTCTCCTCCGCCGAATACCGCATCGTCCCCGAAAAAGAGGGCGAAAAGACCGGCGAGCTGCAGATCCGGGGACCCGGGATCCATTCCGCCCGCGTCGTTCACGGCGAGATTCTCCCGCCCGACACGCTGGCCGGCGGCTGGATGCAGACCGGCGACATCGCCCAGATCGACGCCACCGGACGGCTGTATATCCGCGGCCGGCTGAAGGACGTCATCATCAACGAATCCGGTGAGAACGTCTATCCGGACGATATGGAAGACACCTTCGCCTCCCTGAAGGGCGTGGACCAGAGCTGCGTGGTCGGCTTCCGCCGCAACCGTCGCGACCGGAACGAAGATATCGTCCTGGTCATGAACGTGGGCGAAAACTACACCGACAACGCCTATCTGGATAAGCTGGCCGCGGCTGTCGCCGCCGCCAACACGAAGCTGCCCCTGTATACCCAGCTGAACCGTGCGCTGGTCACCCCCATGCGCCTGCCCCTGGTCAGCGGCATCAAGGTCAAGCGGCTCGAGCTCAAGCGCATGTATGAAGAAGGCGAGCTCTCCTACCGCGAACTGGACCTGCATGCCCAGAACGCCGGTGCCGAAGTCGCCGCCGCAGCCGCGCTGGAGACCAAGAGCGCCCGTCATGACGAGATCCTGAAGAAGGTCCGTGCCATGTACGCCGAGGCGCTGGAGATCAGCGAGAGCGAGATCACCGATAACGCCAACTTCATCGAGGATCTGCAGGGCGACAGCCTGCAGGTGCTCTCCATCGCCCTGAAGGCGGAAGAGGAATGGGGCGTCACCATCCCGGCCGAGGAATACGGCCAGTGCGCCACCGTCCTGGGCATGAGCCGCGTGGTGGAAAACCTGCTGGACGGCGGCACCGCCGAAGGCGCCAAGCCGAAGGAGCGCGTTCCCGTCCGCCCGATCTTCCGTTTCGAGGACACGCCCGAATACAAGCACTTCCTGGAGCGCCAGGAAGCTCTGGTCGGCAAGGGAGACAATCCCTACTTTGTCACCCATGAATCTCCCCTGCTGGATACTGGCATCATCGACGGCAAGGAAGTTCTGGAGTTCGGTTCCTACAACTACGTCGGCATGTCCGGCCGCAAAGAGGTCAAGGATGCCGCCAAGGCCGCCATCGACAAATACGGCACCAGCGCCAGCGGCAGCCGCCTGCTGGCCGGTGAAAAGCAGGTCCACAAGGATCTGGAAAAAGAGATCGCGGACTGGAAGCACACCGAGGATGCCGTGGTCTGCGTTGGCGGCCATTCCACCAACGTGACCTTCGTCGGCAACTTCTGCGGCAAGAACGACCTGATCCTCTACGACGCCCTGGCCCACAACTCCATCGAGCAGGGCTGCAAGCTGTCCGACGCGACATCCCGTCCCTTCCCCCACAGCGATACCGCTGCGCTGGAAACGATCCTGAAGAGCCAGCGCGCCTATTATGAAAAGGTCCTCATCGTGATTGAGGGCGCCTACAGTATGGACGGCGACATCGCCCCCGTTCCGGAATTCGTCCGCATCAAGAAGGAGTACGGCTGCTTCCTGATGGTCGACGAAGCCCACAGCGCCTGTGTTATCGGCAAGACCGGCGGCGGCGTGGACGAATACTTCGGCCTGGCAGGCGACGATATCGACATCAAATACGGCACCCTGTCCAAGGGTCTGGGCACCTGCGGCGGCTATCTGGCCGGCAAGAAGTGCCTTATCGACTACCTGCGCTACAACATGCCCGGTTTCGTCTTCTCCGTGGGTATCTCCCCGGCGCTGGCTGCCGGTTCCCTGGCTGCCATCCGCACGCTCCGGACCCATCCGGAGATCATGGAGCACCTGCGCGTCGCCATCAAGGCCTTCGCGGACAGCGCCCGCCGGCGCCACCTGGACATCTGCCTGGCCGGCGAAACTGCCGTACTGCCGGTCCTGGTCGGCAAGGACGAGGACGCCTGGCTGCTCTCCAATGAACTGAAAAAGCGCGGCGTCAGCGTGCCGCCCGCCATGTATCCCGCCGTACCGAAGGGCAAAGCCCGCCTCCGCTTCTGCGTGATCAGCGAGCATAAGCCCGAACAGATCGAGCAGGCTCTTGATATCCTCGAAGCCACAGCCCGTGAGTTCGGCATTGAACTGCCCCGCCGGAACTACGACAAGGTGGAAGAATAACAGGCAAAAGCCCGGAGGTAATCCTCCGGGCTTTTGATTTCCGTATGAAAGAATCGATGTTATGGCCAGGCAGGTTTCCTCCGATCACAAACTGCTGACCGGGCTGTTCTTCCGGCTGCTGCCCTACCAGGTGCTCCTGATCGTGATTAACGCCGTGAACGGCATTGTGGACAGCCTGTACGCCAGCAACGTGCTGGGAACAGACGCCATGAGCGCCATCGGCCTGTTCGGGCCGCTGAACCATTTCCTCTATGCAGCCAGTATCACGTTCGTCAGCGGATCCCAGATCCTCTACGGCAGGTATCTGGCCCAGAAAAGGGAAAATATCCACGGCCTGTTCTCCGTCATGATCGTGACCTCCGTCTGCCTGTCCCTGCTGACCTCCGGGCTGCTGGGCCTCGGCGTCACCTCCTATATGCTGGACGACTGTGAAAAGATTCTGAAGCATTTTTACCTGTTGAACAAATAAACACCCATAAAGCAAAGGAGCTGCGTCCCCGCAGCTCCTTTTTCGTTTGTTCACTGTTCCTGGTTCATCTTTTGTTTATGCAGCCAGACGGACAGCACCGCCACGTCCGCGGGATTCACACCGGGAATCCGCCCGGCGGCGCCCAAGGAAACAGGCTTCTGTCGGTCCAGCTTCTGGCGGGCTTCCAGCCGCAGGTGTTCGATCTCCGCGTAGCAGATATCCTGCGGCAGCCGGATCTCCTCCATCTGCCTGGCCTGCCTGATCATCTGCGCTTCCTTTTCCAGATAGCCGGCGTATTTTACCTGGATTTCCGCCTGCTCCGCCGCGGCCGGCGAAGCCTCCGCCCACTCCGGCTGCAGCCGCGTCAGGTCCTTCAGGGTGATTTCCGGCCGTTTCAGCAGGTCTTCCGCCTTCTGGGATCCGGTAACTTCCGGCTGTCCTTTTTCGGTCAGCAGCGCGTTCAGCTGTTCTCCCGGCGCGAAGCGGGTGGTGGAAAGCTGCCGCAGCAGTTCTTCCGTCTCTTTCTGCTTTTTCCGCGTCCGCTCCAGCCGTTCGTCCGAAGCCAGCCCCGCCTTGTGGCCGATCTCCGTCAGGCGCAGGTCCGCGTTGTCCTGCCGCAGGTACAGCCGGTGTTCCGCCCGGGAGGTCATCATGCGGTAGGGCTCGTCCGTTCCCTTGGTGGTCAGGTCGTCCGTCAGCACGCCGATATAGGCCATATCCCGGGTCAGGATGATCTGCTCCCTGCCCTGGATCTCCAGCGCGGCGTTCATTCCCGCCAGAAGGCCCTGACAGGCCGCCTCTTCATATCCGCTGGTGCCGTTGATCTGCCCGGCGAAGAACAGCCCGCCGATGCGCAGGCTTTCCAGCGTCGGCCGCAGTTCCCGGCTGTCGATGCAGTCGTATTCGATCGCGTATCCCAGGCGTGTGAATTCGCACCTGCGCAGGCCCGGGATCGTCCGGTACATGGCCCACTGCACGTCCTCCGGCATGGAGGTGCTCATGCCCTGCACATACCATTCCCGGCTTTCCTTCCCTTCCGGCTCCAGGAAGATCTGGTGCCGGTCCTTGTCGGCAAAGCGGACCACCTTGTCCTCAATGCTCGGGCAGTACCGCGGCCCGATGCCGTGGATCTTCCCGCTGTACAGCGGCGCCCGGTGCAGGTTGTCCAGGATGATCCTGTGGGTCTCCGGGGTCGTCCAGGTCAGATAGCAGCTGTAGGTGTTTTCCAGCTTCCGGTCCGTCAGGAAGGAGAACGGGACGACCGGTTCGTCGCCCTTCTGTTCTTCCATTTCGTCAAAGTCTACGCTCCGCACGTCCACCCGTGCCGGCGTGCCGGTCTTGTACCTGCGCAGCTCAAAGCCGAGTTCCGTCAGGCTCGCGGACAGCTCCGAGGCGTTCATCAAGCCCTGGGGCCCGCCGTCGTGGCGGTGTTCCCCGATAATGATGCTTCCCTTCAGGTATACGCCGGTGCAGACCACCGCCGCCCGGCACGGGATCCTTGCGCCGGTGACCGTCGTTACCGCCGTCACCCGGCCGTTCTCCGTCTCGATGGAGGCTGCTTCGCCCTGCCGCACCGTCAGCCGGTCCGCGGTCATCAGGGCCTTGCGCATCCGGTTCTGATACGCCTGCTTGTCCGCCTGGGCGCGCAGGGAATGCACCGCCGGACCCTTGCCCATGTTCAGCATCCGGCTCTGCAGGAAGGTATCGTCAATCGCCAGGCCCATCTCGCCGCCCAGTGCGTCCAGCTCGCGCACAAGGTGCCCCTTGGCGCTGCCGCCGATCACCGGGTTGCAGGCCATCAGCGCGATCCCGTCCATATTCAGTGTTAAAAGAATTGTATCAATACCCATCCGCGCGGCGGCAAGCGCGGCTTCACAGCCCGCGTGCCCCGCGCCGATCACTACCAGATCAGCCATTTCTGTCAGCCCACACCCTCG
Organism: uncultured Clostridia bacterium; assembly: GCA_946414315.1. Classification (GTDB taxonomy): domain Bacteria; phylum Bacillota; class Clostridia; order Christensenellales; family Aristaeellaceae; genus Aristaeella. The sequence continues at coordinate 58,450 of CAMKNZ010000006.1, read as the reverse complement.
CCCGGATTGATCGGATTCAGCCCGTTCCACGTTGTCCTGACGCGTTCGCTCTCAGGGATCGTATAGGGGTTTCCGTCGACGTCTCTCCAGCCGGTCACCGTCAGGATCACGCCGCCCAGCGGCCTGTCGATCAGGTAATTGCCGAAGTTGAAAGAACCGTGGACTGTCCTCTCATAGGGCCCGAGGATATGGGGATAGGTCGCTTCAAAGAACGTGCTCTCCCCGTCCTGGTTGCAGATGAACGGATTGCCTTCCGTATCGTAGCATTCGACAGTAAAGATGATTCTGCCGAACGTCACGTCATGCGTCGTGTTCCGCATTGTGATCCGGATCCTGTTGTCCTGGTCCACATACAGTTCCTCGACCAGCACCGCGCTGTTCCAGTTGCCGACCCGGATCTGCGTCGAAGCGGTAAATCCGCCGTCTTCCGTCACGGCCGTGATGTATGTCGTGCCGCTGCTCGCGCCGTAGATCAGGCCGGTGGCGGATCCGTTGCGGCGGACCGTCGCGATCCCTTCGTCCGAGCTGTACCAGCTGGCGATCTTCCGGTTGTTGGCGTTCTTCGGTTCGACGTTGGCCGTCACGTTTCCGCTGCCGCCGCGCTGGATATAATACCGTGTCCGCGGCATGCTTACGCCGGTCGCCGGCTGGATCACGTTGACCCTCACCGCTCCGGTTCTCTTGCCTGCGTCTTTGGAAGTCGCCCTGATTGTCACGACGCAGCGTCCCAGGCCGGTTACCAGGCCGTTTTCATCCACCGATGCAAGCTTGGGATAATTGCTCGTGAAGGTCAGTTCCTTCACCGTCGCGTCTTCCGGCTGGATATTCCAGCGGGTCTGCACGCTCTGTCCGACCAGGATGTCCAGTTCTTCCGGCGCGTTCGCGTTGTCGATCTTTGTCACCAGCTGGCTGACGACCACTGTCGCGGAAGCGGATACATTCGGGTCAGATACGCTCGTTGCATAGATCGTGCACGTACCGGCCTTGACGCCGGTCACCTGGCAGGTCAGGCCGTTTCCGCGGACCGTCGCGATCGAATTGTCCGAGGAGGCCCATGTCAGTTTCTTGTCCGACGCATCCGCGGGCAGCACAGTCGCCTTGGCTGTTGCCGACCTGCCGGCAATGACCTGGACCTCCGGCGTTAACATGGAGATGGACCCGACAGGCTGGGTGACGTTTACCGTCACGCTGGCAACCACACGGGATCCGTCCGCGGCTGTCGCGACGATGCTTGCATTTCCCCGGGCCACGCCGGTCACGATGCCGTTTTCATCCACCGTTGCGTACTGCGGGGTCCGGCTGGTCCAGGTAACGTCCTTGATGGAAGCGTTGTCCGGCTGGCAGATCGCGGTCAGCTGCAGCGTCGATCCCGCCGCGACCGTCCTGCTTCCGGCGTCGATCATGATCTTCTTGACAGGCTGGATCACCAGCACGCGGAAAGTCTGGGTGACTTCCGGATTCTGCACGCTTGCAACGGTCAGGTCGCATTCGCCCCGCTGCAGCGCCCTCAGGCTGGTCCCCTGGATTTTTACGATCCCGGCGTCCGTTGATGTATAGGTTACCTTCCGGTCGCTGGCGTCTTCCGGTGTACAGGTCGTGGCCAGCGTCGCATAACTTCCGGCCGGGAACACGATGACCTGATGGTCCGTCGGCTCTTTCAGCAGGGCGGCCACCGCCGGATCGCCCGGCTCATACACGGACATCTTGCTGGTGTTCAGCGTCACCTTGTTCACCGCGCGCAGAACGTTCACCGTCGTCTTGGCCTGGCCGACCCGTCTCCCGTTCCGCATCAGGGAAGCAGTCACGTCAGCCCTGCCCTTGCTGACCGCCGTCAGTACGCCCTCCTGGGAAACAGTAGCGACAGCTTCCCGGTTGCTGGCGTAGACGATCTCGCCTTCCCCGTCATAGCTTCCTTCCCGTTTCAGTTCAGTCGGATAGATATCGCCCTCAAAAATGCTGATCACCTTTTCGGTGAACTGGAACACGTTGGCCGCCAGCGCGGGCACCGCGCTCAGGCATACCGCCAGCACGATCAGCCATGCGATCGCTCTCTTCTTCATTTCCATCCCTCTCAATCATATACAGGTTTCTCTTGCTGCCAATATAACAACGCATGATGGCGTTTGCGCCTTCCCGAATTGAAAAAACGGTGCCGTCTTTCCGGCACCGTGTATAAGACGGCTCAGTGCGTATCCAGATAGGACCGGACCAGCTCCTCAAGGATCTCGTCCCGCTCCAGGCGGCAGATCAGGCTCCGTGCAGAATTGTAGCTGGTGATGTATGTCGGTTCCCCGGTGACGAGATAGCCGACCAGCTGTGTGATCGGGTCGTAACCCTTTGTCTGCAGCGCTTTATAGACGTACATGATGATGTCGTGTGCCTCGTTTCCGGTGCCCACGATCGGGTCCATTTTATGGGTGTTGAACAGTTCTTCCATACTGATGCCCCCCTTATATTGCGCCTTTCAATATATTATACAACATATAGTGAAGAAAAAACAATACTTTCCTGCATGTTGTACGCAAGTTTTTTCTTGCTTCTCTCCTGTTCTTTTTATATAATGAAGCAAGCGTTTCTCACGGGAAGGAGAATGAACCATGGAAGAGACCAACGCACGCGGCAATTTTATCTGGGACGCGATCGACAAGGACCTGGAGGACAAGCGCTACACCGAAGTCCATACCCGCTTTCCCCCGGAACCCAACGGATATATGCATATCGGCCACTGCAAGGCCCTGATCATGGACTTCCTTACCGCGGAGAAATACGGCGGCAAGTGCAACCTGCGCTTTGACGACACCAACCCCGCCAAGGAAGACACCGAATACGTGGAAGCCATCAAGCGGGATATCCACTGGCTGGGCTTCCACTGGACCGGCGGCGAGTTCTACGCCTCCGATTATTACGACAAGTGCTACGAGATCGCCGAGGAGTGGATCCGCCGCGGCCTCGCCTATGTCGACGAACTGAGCAAGGATGAGATGCGCGAATACCGCGGCACCCTCACCGAGCCCGGAAAGAACAGCCCCTGGCGCGACCGTCCTGCGGAAGAAAGCCTGGATCTGTTCCGCCGCATGAAGGCCGGCGAATTCCCGGAAGGCAGCAAGACCCTCCGGATGAAGATCGACATGGCCTCCCCGAACATCGTCATGCGGGATCCCGCCATGTACCGCATCCTGTACAAGGAGCACTGGCGCACCGGGAACAAGTGGTGCATCTATCCCATGTACGACTTCTCCCACCCCATCGGCGACGCCCTGGAAGGCATCAGCCATTCCATGTGCTCCCTGGAATATGAAATCCACCGTCCCCTGTATGACTGGGTCGTGGAAAAGAGCGCGGACATGCTGCCCGCCCGTCCCCGCCAGATCGAGTTCTCCCGCCTGAATATGACCGGCACGGTCATGTCCAAGCGTTATCTCCGCCAGCTGGTGGAAGGCCATTATGTCGCCGGCTGGGACGATCCCCGGATGCCCACCCTTTCCGCCATGCGCCGCCGCGGCTATCCCGCCATGGCCATCCGGAACTTTGTGGACACCATCGGCATGAGCAAGGCTGATTCCGTAGTGGACTACGCTGTGCTGGAGCACTGCGTCCGCGACGTCCTGGGCGAAACCGCGCCCCGGGCCATGGCCGTGCTGGATCCCCTGAAGGTGGTCCTCACCAACTGGCCGGAAGGCGAAACGAAGACCGTAACCCTGGAAAACCATCCGGACCATCCGGAGATGGGCGAACGGACCCTCGCCTTCGGCAGGGAACTCTGGATCGACCGGGAAGACTTCATGGAAGTCCCCGTGAAGAAATACCAGCGGATGTTCCCCGGCAATGAAGTCCGCCTCAAGGGCGCCTATATCGTCCGCTGCGACGACTGCGTCAAGGACGCGGAAGGCAACGTCACCGAGGTGCACTGTACCGTGGACCTGGATTCCTTCTCCGGCAGCGCCGGCGCCGACCGGAAGATCAAGGGCAAGACCCTCCACTGGGTCCCTGCCGATGACTGCATCCCCTTCGAAGCCCGGCTCTATGAGCCCCTCCTCAACGACAACCTGGACGATGAGGAAGCCGAAGCGGACAAGAAGGACTTCATCTCCCGCCTGAACCCGGAAAGCCTGAAGGTCTGCCGCGGCTATGCCGAAAAGGTCATCGCTGAAGCGGAGACCGGCACCTCCTTCCAGTTCCTGCGTACCGGTTATTTCTGCAAGGATCCGGACTCCACCGACGCCCTGCCGGTCTACAACCGTACCGTCGGCCTCCGCGACACCTTCGCGAAGCAGACCGCCCAGGCCTGACCGTAAAATGATGAATGATGAATTGAGGAAATCAAAATGACAGTAAGAACACGTTTTGCCCCGTCCCCAACGGGCTTTATGCACCTGGGCGGCGTCCGCACCGCCCTCTATGCCTATCTGTTCGCAAAACAGAACAACGGCCGGTTTATCCTGCGTATTGAGGATACCGACCAGGAGCGCTACGTCGAAGGCGCCACCGAGGTCATTTACGATACCCTCCGCGCCTGCGGCCTGAACTGGGACGAAGGTCCCGACGTCGGCGGCCCTGTCGGCCCCTATATCCAGTCCGAGCGTAAATCCACCTATCTCCCCTACGCCGAGCAGCTTGTTCAGTCAGGCCACGCCTATTACTGCTTCTGCTCCAAGGAAGAGATCGAAGAGCGCAAAGCCAAAGTGGAAGCCGCCGGCGGCACCTGGAAGTATGATAAGCACTGCCTGCACCTTTCTCCCGACGAGATCGCCGCGAAGAAGGCCGCCGGCATTCCGTACACCATCCGCATGAACGCCCCCACCGAGGGCGAGACCAGCTACAGCGACGTGGTTTTCGGAGACATGACCTTCCAGAACGCGGAGTCCATGGACGACATGGTCCTCATCAAGCAGGACGGTATGCCCACCTATAACTTCGCCAACGTCATCGACGACCATCTCATGGGCATCACCCATGTGATGCGCGGCATGGAATACCTTTCCTCCACGCCCCGCTACAACTACCTGTACACCGCCCTGGGCTGGGACATCCCGACCTACATTCATCTGCCCACCGTCATGCGGGACGCCACCCACAAGCTTTCCAAGCGGGACGGCGACGCCTATTATTCCGACTATATCGAAAAAGGTTTCCTGACCGAGGCGCTGATCAACTACCTGGCGCTGGTCGGCTGGAATCCCGGCAACGACCAGGAATTCTTCACCCTGCCGGAGCTGGTGGAAGTCTTCGACATCCACCGCATCAACAATTCCCCCGGCATTTTTGACGTCAACAAGCTGGAGTGGATGAACAGCCAGTATGTGGCGAAGATGGATCCGGAAGCTTATCTGGAGAAAGCCGCTCCGTGGTTTGACAAGGTCCTCGCCGGAAAGAACGTGGACTACCGCCGCCTGGCGGAGCTCATGCAGAGCCGCACGGATATCTTCTCCCGCATTCCGGAGAAGATCGCCTTCCTGGCGGAAATGCCGGACTACGACACCGCCATCTTCTTCAACAAGAAGCAGAAGAGTGACGAGTCTGTCGCTAAGGAAGTCCTCCCCCTGCTGATCCCTGTCCTCGAGGGCATCTCCGACTGGACTGAGGCGAACATCCACGACGTCGTCATGGAAAAAATCCAGCAGTGGGAGCGCAAGACCGGCTCCGTGCTCTGGCCCATGCGCATTGCCATCTCCGGCCAGGAATCCACTCCCGGCGGAGCCTTCGAGATCGCCTATCTTCTCGGCAAGGATGAAACCCTCCGCCGCATGAAGGCTTCCCTTGAAAAGCTGGGCTGACGCATCCCGGACAGGGAAAGGGTCCTTTGAAACAACAATACCGGAAACTCCTGACGGGTTTCCGGTATTTTTTACTTGACACACATTATCCGCTCTGTTATAATGCATTTCGCGGCTAAAGCCGATGGGGAATGGTGTAACGGCAGCACCTACGACTCTGACTCGTATTGTCTAGGTTCGAATCCTAGTTCCCCAGCTTTTCTTTTTCTGGCTCCGTTGTCTAGAGGCCTAGGACGCGGCCCTCTCAAGGCTGAAACACGGGTTCGAATCCCGTCGGAGCTGCTTTTTTTATGCCCTGCAGATCAACGTCTGCAGGGCTTTTTTTACGCCGGAAAACGGTTTTATACCCTAACTGTACCCCCCCCCGCGGGCTTCACCATCCCGATGATTTTGCTTTATTCTTCCCGTCCTGCCGCAGCGATTTTGCGGTATGCGGTTTCAGGCATTCCGATCTTTATATCTCCCCGGGCCCGTCCGGAGCCATCGGCGGATAGAATGATTTACGGTTCAGTTCCGCTTCTTGATATCAAGCCGCACCTGATTCAGAAGCGCCAGCGTCGCGAAAAGAACCGGCCGCATAAAGAGTGAAGCATAATTCATCGGAATATCGGCAGCCTCCGGATCTTCCGTGATCGAAGCAAACGGCAGTATCACGTTCTCCGCTGCAATCAAAAACTCCAGGACGACTGCCGCGATCAGGATTTTTCTGCTTAATGCTTCGTTTTCCATCCTGAACAGCAGGGTGAACAGCAGGGCGAAGACCACAGCCCCTTCCAGGGCTTCAATGATCCGCAGGATTTCTTTTTCTGTCCCGTAGGGAAACACGAAGCACTGAACAGCGATCAACGCAATATAGGCCCATACCACACATCTGAAAACCCGGCCGTCATCTTTATGCTTATAGACAAATGTATAAACAGCGACCGACGCAAAAGCCAGTGTATAAAACACGTTCAGGATAAAACGAACATACGAGAAACTGACCCTGACATCAAGAATGTCTGATGCGCATAAAGCAAAGAACCAGCCAAAGAGAAGGACCTGAAACAGCGCCAGACACATTTGTGCTTTTGTTCCGCCGGTTTGCGCCATATTGTTTCGCCGCGCAAAAAAGACGGTTGCTGCAACAATAAGCAGCGAGCAGACAACCTGGTAAACCGTAGCCATAATGTTTTTCCTCCTTCGTATTTTGGGGTTGCTGTCCCGTTCCGTTTTCCGTCGGAGCGGATTTCCCTGTTCCTTTATATATCCGGTCCTCCGATGCTTTCGATGAAGCTGATCAGCTCCTGCAGGCTCGTGATGGTCCATTCGCCCGCAGTTTCCGCTTTTCTGTCTATCAGGAACGATGTGAATCCGAGCGCTCTCGCGCCGTCGGCTTCCGGCGGATAATCGTCGACATAGATACTCTCTCCTGCCGTTACCCCAAGCGAATCAAGCGCTGCATTGAAAATGACCGGCGATGGCTTGCCTGCCCCGACAAGGGAACTTGCGGTAAAAGAAGAAAAGTATTCCGCAATACCGAGTTGCTGCAAAGTATACTCCAAGGAGGGAGACGTGTCGCTGATCACGCCCATCTTAAAGCCGTGCCTGTGGAAATATTCCAGAACACCGGCTGTTTCCGGAAAAAGAAGGCGGTCATTGTTGCACCACAACTCCCTGAAAAGCAGGTCTGCCCTCTCCTCAATGTTTTCTTCCGCACCTTCGACAATGAGCAGGTGTTTATAGTACCGGCGGAAAAAGGCTTTCTCCTCTTCAATGTCCCTGTACCACGGCTTTCTGCCTTCAGCCGCCCGGTCAAACAGCTGCATCATCTTGTCATACGGCAGGTCAAGCGGTTTCCCGCTCCACGACGAGACAATCTCATGCTGCCATCTGACCTTTTCAGGATTATAGTATGTCAGCGTATTGTCCCGGTCAAAGAAGATCGCCTTATATCTCATGGCAGCCTCTTTCTCGTTGTCGCTTTCATTTCGGGAACACCTGTTTGCTGTTCAGTCTGCGAACCTCCCGGGATATCGTGATCGGTTCTCCCTGTGTAATCCGATCCTCAACGATTTGCCGGATTGCAGCGCTCCATGCGTCTGTTTTCCGAATGTCTCCACAGTATTCATGAAGGATATGTCCGCATTCTGCCAGGGCCTCGTCATACTGCGCTTTATTCAGTTCGCCTGAAGCATAAGCGGCATCCAGTTCGTCCCGGTCGTCGATTTTGATGTCCCCCTCCGGGGATATAATGACGTCCAGGTATTTATCGACGAAAACCGCGACACCGTCTTCATCCTGTTCCATGTCTTCGATGACATCAATATACCAGAGAGAAGGCTGGTAAAGCGGATTTGCAGGAACAGGATACCTGTTCCTGCTTTCTTCGTGGGTTCCGTCCGGGAAATAGAAAACCGTGATCACCCGGTGCGTATCGTCCGGGATCAGTTCCAACCAGGTCATTCCGCTCCCGGTGACCTGAACCCTGCCGGCTGTGGGCATCTGCCAATAGTTTTTTTCTCCGTCTGTGAAACGGATCAGGCAAGCCAGCCCATGGAACAGTTCGTGATCGATCCGCATCTGGTAATACGGATAATACTGAAACCCCCAGGCGTCCCGGTTTAATCGTTTGTGTTTCATTCAGGCGCATCCTTCTGTTTATCGGATGGATACCGGAAAAACAAAGTCCATCGGCCCGTAGGAAGCCGATGGAAAAAATTATGAATCGTAAAAATGCTGTCCGTCTTCCGTCACAAGCCGCTCTGTCTTCGGATATTCGAAAATATCGCTGTTCTCCGCGTTGGCTTCAAGATATGCGGCGAACTCGTTCGCATACCATTTGGCCATCTCAAGGTTGTGCATACGGCAGTATCCGCAGTTCTCGGGCGCTGTGCCCGGCACTTCCTGCGCGTCGTTTACGGATCTGAACGCGCCCAGGATCAGCTTGTACAGTTCCTGCGGCGCGCGGCTGCCCTTCAGGATCAGATAAAAGCCCGTCAGGCACCCCATCGGACCCCAGTAGATCACCTCGTCCTTCCACTCGGGATCGTTGCGGAGATATGTCGCGATAAGATGCTCCAGCGAATGCATGGCCAGAACATCAATAACCGGTTCCCGGTTCGGCCTTTTGAGCCGGACGTCGTAGGTCGTGACCGAATAATCGCCCAGGCGGTCAACCCTGCTGGTAAAAATACCGGGTACAATGCGCGTATGGTCCGTTGAAAAGCTCTGGATCAGTTCCATTTCCGTTTCTCCTTCTCTCAGTCTTTCTTTACCCGCAGGACCCATTCGCTGTATTCGGTCCCGGTGTACATCTCGAAATCCTCGTCGCTGCTGTATCCTTCCGGCAGGTCGATCAGCTGTACATGATACTTGTCCGGCGCACCTTCAAAGGTGATCAGGCCGTTTTCATCAGCCTCTGCCGGCGCACAGGCTGTATCCGTGCAGAAATTGACGACTGCTTCCGCCACCGGGTCATCATACTGGTCCACCACATGGATGATATAGGCCCGCAGCGCGTTTCCCTTTTCATTCTCCGCGTATTCCCAGGTGATACTATGCAGGTCAGACTCAGCCAGGCCCTGCGTGATCTCTTCAAGATACTGTTCATCCGGGGTCAGGAAGATTTCGATGGCGCTCCCGTCCGTCATATCCATCAGGATTCCGTAGCCGTAATGATAAGTGACGCCGTCAGATTCACCCTGAACCGCCTGTTCATAGACATATTCATTGCGCTGCGGATCCAGCAGTTTCGACACCTCCAGGCTGTCGCCCCAGGCGTCGCCGTAGATCATTGTGGCGGGATCGTCCGCCGCGGTGATCTCGATGCGGATCCGTGCCTTGTCTTCCGGAACAATATAGCATACAAGCGGTTCCCCTTCCCGCTCCTCATCGAAATGGAAAAGGATTTTCTTTGCGCTTTCATTCTCCGGATATACCGCCCGCTTTGCGGATACCGGGAACGCGCTGGTGGAACTGTCCTTCGGGATCTCTTTCAGCACCTTCGTCTCCGTATATCCGTCTCCCAGGAAAGGCGTCACGGTCCGCTCCAGGTCTTCGTAGGTAAAGAAGGTACCGACGCGGTAGAACCCTACGTTCCCAAAGCGGTCCACGATGACGGTATCCGGAATTCCCGACGCGTTGAGCCGGGCGGACAGCGCCAGGTTCTCATCCCGTCCCATGGGGAACGTGATGCCGTATTCTTCCCGGAACGCGGCGATCTTTTCCGCCGTGTCCTCCGGTTCTGTGGACAGCGCAATCATCGCCACCCGGTCGCCGTATGTTTCCCAGAGCTTCTGTAAATGCGGCATCTCGTTCCGGCACGGTGGGCACCAGGTCGCCCAGAAATTGATCAGGACAGCCTCATGATCCTTCAGAGCCTCGGAGAGCTTAAAAACGTTTCCCTCCGTGTCCGTTGCCGTAAAGTCTTCAAAAGGGTTGCCCGGCAGTTCGGATTTCTCCGCCGCCGCGATACCTGCAGCCAGCGTAAGAATCACGGCCAGAAAAACGAGGATGATCTTCTTCATGATTGGTCTCCTTTTCAAAAGGCCTCCGATGCGCCGGAGGCCTGGTATCCGTACTCGTACTTTATTTGTTCCGCAAATTGGTTATTCTTCCGCCAGCATGTCGTCCAGGCCGGTCAGTTCAAATACGCCTTTCACCGTTTCGTTCGCATGGATGATCTTCATGGTTCCCTTGCTGTTCATCGTCCGCTGCGCGTTCATCAGCGTACGGAGGCCGGCGGATGTAAGATATTCAAGACTGCTGAAATCCCAGATCAGGGTTTCGACGCCGTCCAGGCTGTTTTTAAGCTCCGCGTCCAGCAGCGGCGCGGTGATCGTGTCCAGGCGGTTGTCCAGCCTGATGGTCAGCGTCGTTCCTTCCTGATTCTTGGTAATGTTCATGATTTGTTCCTCCTCATATTGTCACAGCCCGGTTTTACCGGCTTCGTTCTCTCGTCCGTGGTATTTTACCGCAAGCATGGTGATATCGTCAAACTGATCTGCTCCGTCCGCAAAAGAAGCCACCGCTTCATAGATCCGGCGGATCAGTTCCTCCGGCTCCGCGTCCGCGTACCGGTTCAGCGTTTCCATCATGCGTTCCTCGCCGAACAGCTCCGTTTGCGGGTTGTTGGCCTCCGGCACGCCGTCCGTATAGACCAACAGGCTGTCGCCCGGCTTCAGCTCAAATTCCCGGCTGTGGTAAACCGTATCCGGCACGAAACCGGCCGGCCTGTCATGCTTGTACTTCACCAGTTCAAACATGCCTCCGGCGCGGCGGACGGCGGGATGCTCATGTCCCGCGTTGCACGCGACGCCCTTGCCTGTGGAGATCTCCACCACCGCCAGCCATACCGTGACGAACATCATATGCGGGTTTTCACTGCACAGCTGCGCGTTTGCCCTCTCCAGCGCCCTGACCGGATTGCAGCCGCTCATCAGCTGGTCGCGGATCACAGTCCGGGAGACTGCCATAAACAGCGCCGCGGGAATCCCCTTGCCGGAAACATCGGCAATCACCAGCGCCAGATGGTCGTCGTCGATCAGGAAGAAATCATAGAAATCGCCGCCGACCTCCCGCGCCGGCGTCATGGAAGCGTACAGGCTGAACTCGTGGCGGTCCGGAAATGCAGGGAATACGTCCGGCAGCAGGGAGGCCTGGATATTCTTCGCCAGGTCCAGCTCCGTACTGACGCGTTCCTTCTCGGCCGTCATGCGGGCAAGGTTATCCGCATTCTCCACAATCCGCTCCTGCATGGACCGGATATCCCGGCTGAGGTCGCCGATCTCGTCCCTGGTTCTGACCTCAACCTTGCTGATCTTCTCCGCGGAATAGGTCCCGTTTTCTTCCGGAGTGAATTCCTTGGTCGCCTGAGCGAGCCTGCGCACCGGACGGGTAATATACCGCCGCATCAGGAACATGCCGGCAGCGGATGCCGCCACCGTCAGCGACAGTGTGAAAAGGACGCACCGGAGCAGGTAGTTTTTATGCTCACGTATCATGTCCGTCAGGTCATAGCTCAGCCATACCTGTGCTTCAATTTCGTCCGTTCCGATCTGCACACAGCGTGCCAGCAAATATGATTCGTTAATCTGATACCATTCCGCTTTGCCGTAATCCTCCGACGGCAGGCTTATGATATTCACCGTTGATCCGAAATCGATGGAGTCCCCTCTTTCGGCTTCAATCAGATTGACGTCCTGCTTGAATTCGCTGCAGACACTGTAGTAGATACCGTTTTTCCGCACCACGACGTCTACCGCGTTCAGGTCCCCGTCTGTCCGGATATTGACCGGCATCAGGGAAAAATCGACCCAGTCGTTCAGCAGGGTCCGGTCTTCATTCTCTGCATTCGGGCGGAAGGAAGGCTGCCGCTGCATCCAGTCCATCAGGTGGTCAGACCGGTCTTCCCGGTCCTCCGTCCAGATCGCATCCAGCTCTTCAGTGCCGATATAATTGATAAAATGCGTCAGGAACGGTTTCATTGCTTCCGTATCGACCTTTATTCCTTCCATCCTCAGGATATACGGTTCGATCACTGTTTTTTGGTAGGCGCTGTTGCTGACGAAAATCAGCAGGGCGCACGTACAAAGGATCATCACGGAGACCACGATATTCATTTTGACAGCGAGCGGGATTCTTCTGTTCTTTTTCATCTGCTGCTGCCGGAGCTTCGGTCCGGTCTTCCTTTCATCAGAATAATCATTTTGCCGTTATGTCCAGGGTCATTATGCCTTCCCATTTCTCATCAGGCCGCTGTAAACATCCGGGTCGATTCCGCCGGCGGCGAAGTCCTGATAGACCAGTTCCGACAGATCCTTCATGTTGTCTCCCCTTCCTGCCGTTCCGCCCGGACGGGTGGAACAGCAAGGAGCAGCGCTGCAAAAAGCAGCGCTGCCAGGATCTATGCATATCTTTTCTTTACCATCTTTCTCATGATACCGACTCCGTTTTTTTGCAATCCGGATTTCAGATTTGGACTGATGACTTGTCAGGCTCCCGCCTTCCAGCACGTTGGTCACAACCTTCACCATGCTCTGATGGCCTTCCGGCATATCGAAGAACACTTTAACGCCGTTCAGCAGACAGAGTCAATAATCAAAAAAGCGCACATCGATTAACAGTGTCCCTTTGATCCACCGTTAAGATGCGCGCCCCACAATATGTTGAAGTTTTATCAGTTTTTCATGCCATAATACCATTTGCTTCGTCCCGGTCTTCACTGTCATGAGCGTCAGACCTCCATATAGGGCTATACACCTGATATATTATTTTATCTAATAAAAAAGGAAAAAGCAATATCTGATTCAGGAAAAGTCAATTCTGCCCTGTGATTTCCGCCCATACGACGCGTCCGGCAGGTACATCCGCGCAGACGATAAACCGGCAGTTATCCCATGCCCCGCCGGAAGCATACCAGAAGCCGCCTGCGGTCTGAATATGGTAAATACTTGTTTCCGGATCCGCAAAACAAACCGATTCTCCTGCGCCCTGCGCTGATCATGGCCTTTCCCGCTCTCTTCCGGGTTCAAAACAAAAAGGCCTCAGCTGCTTGACCGCAGCTGAGGTCTTCATATGGGAGTCGAAGTGATCAATACCATGTATACGCACCGCAATGCGGGCATTTGACAACATGTCTGTTAACGCTTGCATAAATCGGTTTGGTACAGTTGCTGCAGATGATGATCTTCTCACCGGGACCCTGTGTTTCACCGCTGGAAACCTGTTCCATCTCTTCCCTGTTCAGCTCACGTTTCTTTTCCATGGTTCATTCCTCCCTTTGCCGGCATTTCCGTCGGCACCTGTTTATACGCAGCAAAAAAAGCAATTGGCAGCAGCTGATCAGAATTTCGGCAGAATCCGTTTCAGGGTCCAGTCCGCCATCTCGATTGTCCCCTCGTAGGGATTGTACTTCGGATTGGCGATCACAATGAAGTCGCCTTCTGCGATATCGTCTTCAGTAAAGTTGATGATAATCCGGTCTTCTCCGCCGGAATACAGGTCGATCGTCCCGGTCTCGTCCTCCCCGATGGCAAGGACGGGATTGATGATCTGCCTGATTCTCAGCAGCACCATACAGTCGCCGCATTCGCCGTTGGCGTCCAGCCACTCCCGGATCGTGACGAACTTCGGGCCTTCTTCCGTCATGCTCTCCACTTCTTCTGCCGTCGTACAGCAGGCTGCGAAGAGCATGACCAGCGTCAGGATCAGCGCAGATAACTTTTTCATGTCAGGCCTCCCTCAATCTGCTTTTCCCGGATATCCGTTTCCAGGATCGTCCGGTTTTCCCGGACCGCGTCCAGGATTGTCTCATATACGCTCTGAGCGCATCCCTTTTCCAGGAAGATCACGTCAAAATGGCTGCCGTTGTTATGCTGGAACCGCAGCGCGTCGCCGTCGTTGTCCACCGCGTCAAGGAAAAACATCTTGTCAGCGACGATCCCGGCCGATCCGTCTTTTTTGATATTCTCCACCAGGGAGCGGTCCCCGGAATAATATACGAGATGGATATACATTGTCAGAACGCCTCCTGGTCCAATGATCTGCCGGTCTGTGCTGCTGTCGGATGCCTCTTGGTTTATTGTATCATAAAACCGGGGATCGGGAAAGCAATACCAAAAATGCCCCGCAGTGCGGGGCATTTGGGAATGAGACGGTTACTGTTCCAGGGAGCTGTAATAGGCTTCAAGCTTCGGCCGGGCGCGGACGTAGACGTCCTTCATCTCCGGGGCAAACTGGGTGCCCATGCCCTCCATCATGATCTGATCCGCCTTTTCAAAGGACATGCTTTCCTTGTACACACGTTTGGAAACCAGGGCGTCGTAAACGTCAGCGACAGCCATGATCCGGGCCTCCGGGGGAATCTCCTCCCCTTTCAGGTGGTCCGGATAGCCGGAGCCGTCCCAGCGCTCATGATGGAACGCGGCGACGCTCTCGGCAAGAACGTGGAAATCCTCGTCATCGGTCTCTTTCAGGATCTCATGGACGATACGGGAGCCTTCCGCGGCGTGGGCTTTCATCTTTTCAAACTCTTCCGGGGTAAAACGGCCGGGTTTCTTGAGAATCTCGTCGGGAACGGCAATCTTGCCCAAGTCGTGCATGGGCGCGGCTTTGATCAGGTTCTTCCGGAAATCGTCGGTCAGTTCCGGGAACTCCTGCTGCGTCATCTCTCTCAGGAGGATTTTCACGCCTTCGCTGGTACGGCGGATATGCCCGCCGGTGGAGTTGTCCCGGCTTTCAACCATGGTAGCCATGCTGAGGATCAGGTTGTCGTGCATCTGGCGGATATGTTCTGTCGCCGCCGCCACGTCGGCGTTCAGGCGGTCATTGTAGCTCTTGATGAAATGGATATACTGCTGGTCTTTGGTGTTGTCGGTGATCGTCAGCTGGTAGCCTTTTTCCTTCTGCCCGTTATACAGCGGGGAAACGGTGATCCGGTAGATCTTGTCGTCCTTTGCGTAGTCCGCGGTGTTCCGGCTCCGGTCCTCCTGGTAATCCTCCAGCCAGGGGGTTATCAGGTCGGCAAAGGATTTCCGCCGCCGGACGGACAGGTCCACGGTCAGCTTTTTCAGGATCGGAAAGATCTCCTTGGCGGTATCGTTGGAACCCAGGTAGTGGTGGCCGTAATCAATCGCGATGAAGCCCGTATTTCCTTTCTGCACAAGGGAATCGACGGCTGTGTCCGTGATATCGTAGAGCGAAATCCGGGAAACGATGACCAGGTAGGTAACCTGGGCTGTGACGTAGGTCAGGGGGGTCAGCTCGACCAGGCCCGTAATCCCCTTGGCGAAAAACGCGACGACCGCCAGGACCTCCGGGAAAAAGAGCAGGCCCAGGATCTTCCGGGAGATCTGGTTCTTCTTGATAAAGCAGTAAATGATAAAGAAAATGCTCAGCAGGAAATAGATGATGACCAGGATCTCAAACACGGTATGCATCCAGCCGTATTCCTTATGCAAAAGCGGCAGGCCGTCCCGGATCTCCAGTTCGACGCTTTTGTAGAAATCCCCGGATCTCATGGGATTGAGGACATAGACATACACGGTTGTGCTCAGGGCAAAGCCCAGGGTCTTCAGGACCCGTCCGGTCTTCCCCATCCGGATATTGCACAGGTTGACGATGGCCAGCAGGACAAACAGCTGCAGGAAGCAGCCGCCCAGATAGACAAGCTTGTTCGCGGCGAGGACTGTTTCCAGCCCGGTGGCATGCACCCGCAGCGCGTAACCCAGGCAGATGACCGGAATCATCACGAAGATGATGGTGATATGCGCATCAAAATGCTTGTGCCACATGAACAGATAGATTCCGGAGAGCACCACCGAGACCATCAGGATCATATCGTAATACAGCAGAACCGGATTGACGCTGTCCATCTTTCACCTCCGACCGGCGCTTCAGGCGCCGGCCGCTGTCATTTTATTCCATATCCGTCCTTGTGACAAGGGTGGCCGGTACCGGACGCATTGTTCACAACAAGTTCACAAAGCGCGCATTGAACCGGGGTATGCTTTTGTGTATAATAGTCGCGTTGGGTTAAGCCCCTAACTCTTAATACCGGAGGAAACAAAACATGATGAAGCGTCTTTTCTGCATCCTGCTTTCCGTGATGCTGCTGGCCGCCGCGCCCTTCGCGCTGGCGGAAGATACCCCCGCCGAAGAAGCCCCTGCTGAAGAAGCGGCGGCTGAAGAAACCGCGGCTGAAGAAGCAGCCCCTGTGCTGCTGGCCACTATCAGCGGCGAAGAGATCTGGTCCGATAACGAAAAACTGGCCTATGTATACGACTATTATACCCAGACGGCCCAGTCGTACGGTTATGATATGGAAACTCCCGAAGTGCTGGCTCTGGTTCGTCAAAGCGCAATGTATCAGATAATCAAAAGCAAACTGATCACGGATAAGGCCGCCGAACTCGGCCTGGATACCGTGACGGATGAAGAAAAGAAAAGCTTCGAGACCGCTGCCAGGGAAGACTGGAAGAACGCGGTTGACTACTATGCGGAACAGATGGGCAATCTGACCGAGACCTCCACGGACGAGGAAAAAGAAGCTGCCCGTGCGGACGCGGTGGCTTACATCAAGGAAAACTTCAATGTGGACGAAGATCTGTATGTGACCGAAGTCATCAACTCCCAGACCGAAGACGTTCTCACCAGGCGCGTCGAAGAATACGTGCTTGCCGGCGAAACCGTTACGGATGAGGAGGTTCAGCAGTACTTTGACGACCTGGTGAAAGAAGACCAGGAGCAGTATATGAACGACGTCGCCACCTATGAATTCTATACTCAGTACTATGGCCAGTCTTCCTACTACACCCCCGAAGGCTACCGCGGTATCATCCACATCCTGCTGCCGGTTGACGAGGAACTGCTGAACAAGTGGAAGGATCTGTCCGCCCGTCTGGAAGAGCAGGAATCCAAAACGGAAGAAGAGCCTACTGTAACCGCGGAAGCGCCTGCCGAAGGCGGCGAGCCCACCGCCGAACCCGAACCCACGCCCGAACCTGAACCTGTGACGCAGGAAATGGTTGACGCCGCAGAGCAGGAAATCCTGGACAGCGTACAGGGCACCGTAGACGAAATCATGGGCAAGCTGGAAAGCGGTACATCTTTCGTGGATCTGATCAAAGAATACGGCACGGACTCCGGCATGAAGGACGAAGCCAGGCTTGCCTCCGGCTATCCGGTACATAACGACAGCATTCTCTACGATCCCGCATTCCAGAAAGCCGCCATGGAACTGGAAAAAATCGGCGATGTCAGCAAACCTGTCGTCGGCCAGTACGGCGTCCATATCCTGCAGTATCTGCGGGACGTCCCCGGCGGAGCAACTGAGCTGACCGACGAGATGAAGGAAGAATTCCGGGCCACCCTGCAGGAGGAACTGATTAATTCGAAAATGAGTTCGGCAATCATTGAATGGGCCCTTGCCGCCGATATCGAGTACACCGAAGACGGCGAGCCCTGGAAGATCGACTTTGCCGCGGAAGCGGAATCCGCCGCTGAGGAAGCTGCTGCCGAAGAAAAAGCCGTTCCCGCCGAATAAAAGCACCTGAACCACCGGATCCCCGCCTGACGGCGGGGATCTTTCTTAACAGGGACGCATACAGGAATCCTCCGTTCCGTGTCGAAATAGTTTTACAGACAGCAATCGGAGGAGCATATGGATTACGAATATGATCCTTTGGAAACAGCCGATGATTCTTTTTCTCAGGACTGTGCGGATGAAACAGTCCTGATCAGTGTTGACGATTTTTATGACCTGCTGATGGAGCAGCAGGAACAGATGTAAAACAATCCTTTCCGGTCCCGGAAGGAAGCGGCCCGTCCCATCGTTGAATGGATAACCGAAAGAAACGGAGGTTAACGAGCATGAAAAAACATACCTGGCTTACAATCCTGACCGTAATGGTTCTGGTTCTCTGCTGCGTCAGTGCTGCCGGAGCGGAAATCATTCCGCCTTATGGCGAGGGACAGATCGGCCTGCAGGCTGTGGTGCTGTGCGAAAGCCTGACCGTGCGTGCGGAACCCCGCACTGATGCCAAAGCGGTGAAAACGCTGCAGTATGGAAGCAGGTTCAGCGTCCAGAAGACGGCGGACGGCTGGGCGGACTGCTTTGCGTCGGACGCCGTGGACGCGGGTCAGACGGGCTGGGTCAACGCGGACTATATCATCATTGATCCGGCCTGGTACCGGACGGAAACCAAAACGCCGGTATACGCCTGGAACGACGGATCCGCACCCAAGGTGGCCCTGCTGGATGAAGACACCCTGCTGCCCATCCTGAAAGAAGATGGCGACTGGTTGATCGTCAGCCTTCGGGGCGCAACGGGCTGGATCCGGAAGAGCGCTGCGGACTGACCGGCGTTGACTAAACAACGGTTTTAGATTATGATATATCCGAACGGACAGAAAAATCATACAGACATCATCGCCATCCGTTTTTTGTCATTCATATCATTCCATGAACCGAATGCAAACCGATAATGAAAGGAGACTTACCCTGATGAAAAAACTGCTTTCCCTGATCCTGGTCATCTGCATGTGCTTTGCCGTGACCGCTGTGTTCGCGGAAGAAGATACGGAAGCAAAAGAAGAGTTTGGCTGCTATACGGATGATAATCCGGAAGCGCTTCCGTACGTCAGCACCTGGGTTGCCGAAGACGGCTACTGGCGCATCGAGATGTTTGATGAGGACGGCGGTATCAAGTCCTACATCGTCCACAGGCTCGGCGACAACAAGGAAGACGTCTGGGAATACGCGCTGGCGCTGAGCCCGGAAAAAGACAGGCTCACGGCTGTTCCCTTCGGCCTGCACTATAAGCAGGACACCGTTACGGGTAACTGGGACGAGACCTATTATGAAGTCGGCGACGCCGAATTCACCCTCACCGAAAACGGCAGGCTCATCTGGAAAGACCTGAAGGAAGACGCCGGCCAGGGGCTGGAATTCGAAAAGATCGGCAACTTCTACGGCGGCCGCTGGATGAAGGATGAAATCGAAGTATACTTCTACGACTGGTACGATAACGAGTATGACATCCGCCTGTATGTCTACGGCCAGGACGACAGCGTTGTGAAGGACGCGATCCTGAAGGCGCCCTATGACGCCGCAACGGACAGCCTCACCGCCACCGGTGAATTCGAAGGCGAAGAGCCCTTCACCGTCACCTTCTCCTACGACGAACACAAAAACATCCTCTGGACCGAAAACGGCGAAAGCACGGTCATGGATTACAGCTACCGCACCGACTGATCACCCGCTGACAAACGCATAATCAAATCCCCGCCGAATCCGGCGGGGATTTGATTATGCTTCTTCACCGCGGCTGCGGGCCTTCGCTCTGAGCGAATGGTCCAGCTGCCGTTTTCTCATCCGCAGGTTCTTCGGGGTGATCTCCAGCAGTTCGTCGTCGTCGATGAACTCCAGGCACTCCTCCAGGGTCAGCGGGTGGACAGAGATCAGGCGCATGGCGTCTTCAGAAGCGGAGGCGTTGCGCATGTTGGTTACGTGCTTCTGCTTGCAGACGTTGACCACCAGGTCTCCAGGGCGTGCGTTCTGGCCGCAGATCTGGCCCATATAGACGTCCTCGCCCGCGCCGATGAACAGCGTGCCGCGTTCCTGGGAATAGAACAGGCCGTAGCTGGTGGTAACCCCGGTCTCAAAGCAGATCAGGGCGCCGGCGTTGCGGTGCGGGATATCGCCCTTCACGGGCTCATAACGTTCAAACACGGAGGACATGATGCCCTCGCCCCGGGTGTCGGTCATAAACTCACTCCGGTAGCCGAACAGGCCGCGGGACGGTACCAGGAACTCCAGGCGGACCCGGTCCATGCCGCTCATATGCTCCAGCGTACCCCGGCGGCGGCCGATCTTCTCGATCACAGCGCCGGCGGAAGCCTGGGGTGTATCGACGATCAGGCGTTCCACGGGCTCGCACTTGACGCCGTCGATTTCCTTGTAGATGACCCGGGGCTTGCTGACCGCGAACTCATAGCCCTGGCGGCGCATGTTCTCGATCAGGATGGACAGGTGCAGTTCGCCCCGGCCGCAGACCTCGAAGGAGTCGGTGGAGCTGGTGTCGTTCACCCGCAGGGAAACGTCCGTCTGCAGTTCCTTCATCAGGCGGGCCCGCAGGTGGCGGCTGGTCACATACTGCCCTTCCCTGCCGGCAAAGGGACTGTCGTTGACGGAGAAGGTCATGGTCACAGTCGGCTCGGAGATCTTCACAAAGGGCAGGCCTTCGACCTTCGCAGGATCGCAGACCGTATCGCCGATGGAGATATCCTCCGCGCCGTAGAGGGCGACAATGTCGCCCATGCTGACCTGGGAGGCGTTCACACGCTTCAGGCCGTCGTACTGGAACAGGCCGCCCAGGCGCCAGACGGGGCTGGTCACGCCGGTTTCCAGGTTCGTATGGACAACGTTCATGCCCTCGGTAAAAGTACCGCGGACTATGCGGCCCACGCCGATGCGGCCCACATACTCGCTGTAGTCGATGGTGGAGATCAGCACCTGGGCCGGGCCTTCTGCGTCGCCTTCCGGCGCGGGAATATACTGCAGGATCGCGTCAAAGAGCGGCTGCAGGTCTGTGCCGGGCTGGCTGAGATCCAGCGTCGCCGTACCCTTCCGGGCGGAGACGTAGAGAATCGGATTCTCAATGGTGCTCTCGTCCGCTTCCAGGTCGATCAGCAGGTCCAGGATCTCGTTGACGACTTCCTCGCAGCGGGCGTCCGGACGGTCCACCTTGTTGATGACGATCAGGACCTTCAGTTTCAGCTCCAGGGCCTTCTTCAGCACGAAGCGGGTCTGGGGCATCGGTCCCTCAAAGCTGTCGATCAGCAGCAGCACGCCGTCCACCATCTTCAGGACGCGTTCCACCTCGCCGCCGAAGTCGGCGTGGCCGGGCGTATCGACGATGTTGATCTTATGTCCGCGGTAATGCACCGCGGTGTTCTTGCTCAGGATAGTAATTCCGCGTTCCCGCTCCAGGTCGTTGGAGTCCATGACGCGGTCCACGGTCTGCTGGTTCTCGCGGTATACGCCGCCCTGTTTCAGCATCTGGTCCACCAGCGTTGTCTTGCCGTGGTCAACATGCGCAATAATCGCTATATTCCGGATATCTTCTCTTACCATATATTTTCTTACCGCTCTGCGGTCTCCTTAAGCTCTAAGCCTTCATTGTTTTCACACGCCAGCCGGATGCTCCATTCGTTTTCGAACAGCAGCACATCCCGGCCGTGGCTGTCCTTTGCCCTGCCCGAGGTGGACGTCAGTTTCAGGTCCTCCACAGGCTTCGGGGTCCTGATGACCCAGCGGACAAAGCGGAAGGGCATGCCTTCCATCACGATCTCCGTCTGGTATTCAGTTCGCAGGCGATGTTCCAGCACTTCAAACTGAAGCACGCCGACCACGCCGACCATAAACTCTTCCATACCCGTCTCAGTCCGGGTGAAGGTCTGGATCGCGCCTTCCTCCGCCAGCTGGCTGATCCCCTTCTGGAACTGCTTGCGCTTCATGCTGTCCAGCGGGCGCACGCGGTTGAAGAATTCGGGAGCGAACACGGGAATATTCGCATAGTGTATCTTCGGTCCGGTGGAGAGCGTGTCTCCCAGCCGGTATATCCCGGGGTCAAACAGGCCGATGATATCGCCGGCCCAGGCTTCCTCCACGGCTTCCCGCTCATCCGCCATGAACTGCTGGGGCTGCTTGAGCGCCACCGGCTTGTTCGTGCCGGAATGCCAGACTTCCATGCCCTTTTCAAAGGCGCCGGAAACGATCCGCATGAAAGCGAGCCGGTCCCGGTGGGCCGGATTCATGTTGGCCTGGATCTTGAAGATAAAGCCGGAGAAATACGGTTCTTCGGGCGTGATCATACCCGCGTCGCTCTCCCGGGGAAGAGGCGGCGGTGTGAAGGACAGGAAGCGGTCCAGGAAGGGTTCCACGCCGAAGTTGGTCACCGCGGAGCCGAAGAACATGGGCGTCAGTTCGCCCGCCCGGACCTTGTCCAGGTCAAAGGCGTCGCCCGCTTCGTCCAGCAGCTCGATCTCTTCGGAGAGACGGTCGCGGTAATGCTTCTCCAGCGCTTTCTCCAGCGCCGGATCGTCGATGGCGATATCGGTTTTCTCAACCATCTTCTTGCCGTGGTCTCCGCCGGTATACAGTTCCACCGTCTTCGTATCCCGGTGGTAAACGCCCTGGAAATCGCCGTCCACGCCGATGGGCCAGTTGATCGGGCAGGAACGGATGCCCAGCACCTGCTCCAGTTCTTCCATCAGGGCAAAGGGGTCTTTCGCCGCCCGGTCCATCTTGTTCACGAAGGTGAAGATCGGAATGTTCCGCATCCGGCAGACCTTGAACAGCTTGATCGTCTGGGCTTCGACGCCCTTTGCGGCGTCCAGCAGCATGACCGCGGCGTCCGCCGCGACCAGCACCCGGTAGGTATCTTCGGAGAAGTCCTGGTGGCCGGGGGTGTCCAGGATATTGATCCGGTAGCCGTCATAAACAAACTGCATCGCGGAGCTCGTAACGGAGATACCGCGCTGTTTTTCGATCTCCATCCAGTCGGAGGTCGCATGCTTGTCCGTCTTCCGGGCCTTGACGCTGCCCGCGCTGCGGATCGCTCCGCCGTAGAGGAGCAGCTTTTCCGTCAGCGTGGTCTTGCCCGCGTCAGGATGGGAAATGATCGCAAAGGTACGCCGCTTCTCCACCTCTTCGTGCAGAAGCGTCCGGAACTCCTGTGTGTCTCTCTCCGGCAGCATGTCATTCCCTCCTTCCCGGCTGATGGCACAAAACAATGTATTTTATATCGCAGCCCCTTTGATTGTCAAGGTTGACGTGGACCGGGGGGGACGGTTCTTTTGAACAATTTCTCCCTCAGATCCGTCTTGTTCAATGATTTGGTCCAAAAGAACCGTCCCCCTGGTCCGCTGCTCTTCCCCGAACAGCTGAATCGTGATATACTGATAAAAATCCGATTATAAGGAGAAACAGTATGGCAGTATATAAGCGGATCCTGTTAAAGCTGAGCGGTGAGGCGCTCAAGTCCGGAAACGATCTGTTTGATTTTGACAAGGTGAACCAGGTCGCGTCCATCATCCGGAAAATGCACGATATGGACGTGCAGATCGGCATCGTGATCGGCGCGGGAAATATCTGGCGCGGCCGCCAGGGTCCCGCCGCCAATATGGACGCGGTCACCGCGGACCAGATGGGCATGCTGGGTACGGTGATCAACTGCCTGTGTGTGGCGGACGCGCTGCGCAAAGCCGGGCTGGACGCTGTGGTGCAGAGTGCGGTGGATATGAACCGCTTCTGTGAGCCCTTCAACGCCATGGCCGCCCGCCGCCACCTGGCTGAAGGCCGCGTGGTGCTCTTCGCCTGCGGTACGGGCAATCCGTTCTTCTCCACCGATTCCGGGATCGCCCTCCGCGCGATCGAGATGGAAGTGGACGCGGTTCTGATGGCCAAGAACATCGACGGCGTCTACACGGCGGACCCGAACAAGGATCCCACCGCCACCCTGATCAAGGACATCACTTATACCGAAGCGCTGGAAAAAGGTCTGAAGGTGATGGACGCCTCCGCCTTCGCCCTGTGCGCGGAGAACAAGGTCCCCATGGTCCGGGTTTTCGGCCTGGACGATCCGGACAACCTGCTCCGGGTGCTGGAAGGCAGCGACATCGGCACCTTCGTTCATCCCTGAGTTGACAGACGCAAAAAACGGGACGCGATCGCGTCCCGTTTTTCATACCCGTCCGGTTATTTCACATAATACACCGCGGCGTCATGCGGCGGAAGGACCGCGCGGAGCTGTTTCGCTTTCCGGATCTCTTTTCCGGTCCAGATCTCCCGCCCGGCCAGGAAGGGCAGTCCGGTCTCCTCCGCGGTCACGGCGACCGCACGTTTCTTTTCGCTGAGGTTGAACAGCGCCAGGTACAGGCTTTCGCCGTCCTTCCGGGGCGCGATCCAGACGCTCTCCTCCTCCGTTGTGCGCAGGGGATGGGCGCACCAGGTAGTCTTTTCGATCTCCAGCAGTTCCCGCTTCGTCAGCAGGTCCAGGGTAAAACCATCGTTCTTCGTCATTTCACCGCCGATCATCAACGGAGAACGCATCATACACCATAGGGACATCATGGTCCGCTGCTCCGCCCGGGTAAAGCGGGTCCAGCCGTCCGGGCTGTCGCACTGGCGCAGGGCGCCCACCGGCAGCATATCGGCATCCGGCCAGTGGCCTGGCCCGGCGTGAACACACCACTTTTCCGCACGCTCAAACATACCTTTCAGCAGGCGCCAGTCGTCCCAAAAGTCGTCGGTGATCCGCCACATATTCGCGTACCGCTTCAGGTGTTCCGCCTTCTCCAGCGGCGCGGGCCCCGGAGAAAGGGAAAGGACCATGTCCCGGCCGCAGCGGCGGCAGGATTCGGAGATCAGCTCGATCTCTTTTTCACAGTGAGGGTATTCCCGGGCGATGTCGTCGCACTTGATAAAGTCCACGCCCCAGGAGGCATAGAGGCGGAAGATGCTGTCATAATACGCCGCGGCTTCCGGCCGGTCGCAGTGCAGGCCATACATGTCCGGGTTCCACATGCAGATGGAATGCGGGTTCGCCGCCCTGTTGCAGAAGAATTCGCTGCCCTCGATCGGCAGCCGCCGGTGGGCGGCCACCCGGGGCATACCGCGCATGATATGGATGCCGAACTTCAGCCCCAGGGAATGGACATAGTCCGCCAGCGGACGGAATCCCTTCCCGCCCGCCGCGCTTGGAAAGCGGTTCAGCGCGGGCGTCAGGCGGCCGTATTCGTCCATGGTCAGGTCGGCAAAAGGCTCATAGCCGTGGCCCGCCGCGTTCCCGCCGGCCCATTGGATATCCACCACGATATATTCCCAGCCGTATTCCTTCAGGTGCTCCGCCATGTATGCCGCGTTCTTCCGGACGGTTTCCTCCGTCACCTCGGCGCCGTAGCAGTCCCAGCTGTTCCACCCCATGGGCGGCGTTGATGCGATCATATATGTATCTCCTGTCTGTTTTGCTGGTTTCATTATACGGGCAGCCGCAATGAAAAACAAGACGCCTGCGCGTCTTGTTTTGTCCTGTTTTACCGGGTTTTGACGCCCTGGTAGTAGACAGCCCGTTTGGGCGAATACTCGTCCGTATACAGATAGGATTTATTGCCGCTGCGGGAATCCACCAGGTAAACGTCCACCTTGTATCCGGGCTGGGCCTCGGAATAGAGATAGGGCTTTTCGTCCTGATAGGTCACATACTGGCTCTTTTTGTCCTTGCGGTATTCAGGTTCCGGCGGGTCGACGGTCTCGGTGATGACCGACTCCAGTTTGTACCAGACGTCGCCCATGTCCTCGCCGTAGATATCCACCCGGGTCCGGAGATTGTTCTTCCCTTTCCGTCCCGGATCCTTTTCCACCGTGGCAAAGATCCAGATGTCGCTGTTCGTCGTGTTCTTGAAAACGAAATCTTTGTTCCGGTTCTTGCTCAGGTAGACCGTGGCGTCCTGGCCGAGCTCCGCGTATTTGACCTTTTCGGAATGGGGCTGGCGGGTAACGATCTGCAGTCCCGCACACAGCGCCGCCTGGTAGATTGTGGTGCTGGCCTGGCAGACGCCGCCGCCGTAGCCTTCCACCATCTCACCGGAGACAATCTCATCCGCCGGAAAAAAGCCCCGCTCCTGCGTACGCATGCCGACGGTCTTGTTGAAGCTGAAGCTTTGTCCCGGTTCCAGCCGGTACCCGTTGATGAAGTCATTGAAAGCATGCCGGATGTTGTTGTTCCGGTTTTCGGGAGAACTGGAATGGATCCGGGTGGTGGCCGTTGCGCGGAGTGTGTATTTCTTCATCAGGTCCGCCTTGCGGACCGCCGGCTCAATCCGGTCCGGAACGATCTCCACGTCGCCGCTTTCCAGGGTGGAAACCATCTGATACAGTTTCAGCCGGAGCGGTTCCGTATCCAGGACGAGGCCGTATACCTCATCCGTAAACACAAAAGGATAGGACAGGTCTTCCCTGTTCACGCCCGCCAGGTAAGCGTCCTGCGCGGGCGTATCGATCAGGCTCTTGACCGTGGCAAGCACCTCGTCAATGGCCCGGGTATCTCCGCTGGGTTGGGCGGTATACGCCTGGTAAGGTGTTTGTTCCAGGCGGAGCATATCGGCGTAGCGCTGGTTTTCATCCCCGGTATGGCCTTGGTTCCAGGCCTGCTGCAGAACGCCGTTCACATCTGTGGTAAAGTTGATCATATCCGCGGTGATGAGCTTCCAGTTTTCACCGTAAGTCAGCCGGGCGTACCAGTTTCCGCTGCGCTGCTGCACCTGCGTCTCGACGGCGTCCTTCGCCTGCTGCGGGGTCATGCCGCCCAGGTGAATGCCGTCCACATAAACGCCGGAGCAGAATACTCCGTCGGCTGAAGTGACTTTGGCATGGATCTCCTCCGCCTTCTGCCGGGCGGCGGCCTTCTCCTCCTCCATCCGGCGGACGGAGGTGCCGATCATGACGATCACAACAGCAAGGACGGCAATGACAAGCCAGACCAGCCAGTTCTTCCGCTTGTTCTGTTTCATCGGCCGCGGATTGTACATGGTCTGCGGCGGCATCTGTGCGGAGTAGGGATTCGGCTGATACGGCTGCTGCCGGACGGGCTCCTGGGAAGCAGGCGGCACATAGCCCCTGCCGGGAACGCCGGAAGACTGCTGCGTATTTCTGCGCCGCTGTGTGGTCAAAGCGTTCCCCTCCTCTCTCCGCGTATACGCGTTCCTGCTATGATAGCATGATTCCGGATTCTGTCAAGGCGAACAAAAGGACGGTTCTTCATAAGAATCGTCCTTTTTATACTATACGCTCAGATCTCCAGTTTTTTTCCGTCCAGGCTGGCGCTCAGCAGCTTTTCCCCGCTGTAGACCAGCTCCAGTTCAAAGAATGGAACCCCTTCATCCAGCAGGCGGTGAAAGATGCGGTCGCCTTCCCACATGGGCAGGCTGTTCATCTCCGCCTTCGGCAGCCATACCAGTTCGCCCTCGTCGCAGTCGGTCATCTCCCCGCTCCAGCGTTCGCAGGTGAACAGGTGCATCCGTTCCGTCTCATACTGATCGTTGATAAAGGTGACCACGCCGCGGTAAGCCGCGTCCAGCATGGTCAGCCCGGTCTCTTCCCGGACCTCGCGCAGGGCGCAGTCCTCCGGGCTTTCCCCCGCCTCGAAGCGGCCGCCTACGGCGATCCACTTGTCGTGGTTCATATCGTTCTTCTTCCGCGTGCGGTGCATCATCAGCACTTCGTCCCCGCGGTAAAGATAGCACAGGGTGGAGTCGATCACAGCAGCGCCCTCTGGATCTTGCCGGACACGGTCTTGGGCAGCTCGTCCCGGAAAACGACGATCCGGGGATACTTATACGGCGCGGTATGCTGCTTGACGTAATTCTGGATCTCTTTCTTGAGCTCCTCGGTGCCTTCCGTGCCCTTGGTCAGCACGATGCTCGCCTTGACCACCTGGCCGCGGACCTCGTCCGGCGCTGCGCTGACGCCGCACTCCAGCACATAGGGCAGTTCCATGATCACGCTCTCGATCTCGAACGGTCCGATGCGGTAGCCGCTGGACTTGATCACATCGTCCGCGCGGCCCACATACCAGTAGAAACCGTCTTCGTCGCACCAGGCCAGGTCACCGGTGTGGTACCAGCCGTCGTGCATGACTTCGTTGGTCTTTTCCTCGTCCCGGTAATACTTCTGGAACAGGCCGATCGGGATACCCTTTGAGATATCCACGCAGATCTCGCCCGGCGTACCGGCGGCGACGGGATTGCCTTCGGGATCCAGCAGCGCCACGTTGTAGATCGGGGCGACCTTGCCCATGGAACCCAGCTTGTGATCCGCACCGGCCAGGTTGCCGATGATCATGGTGCTTTCGGTCTGGCCGAAGCCTTCCATAACCTGCAGGCCGGTCTGCAGCTCGATCTGGCGGTAGACTTCCGGGTTCAGCGCTTCACCGGCGCTGGAGGCGTGGGTCACGGAGCTCAGGTCATACTTGCTCAGGTCCTGCTTGATCAGCATCCGCCACATGGTGGGCGGCGCACAGAAGGTGGTGATGTTGTACTTCGCGAACAGCGGCAGGATGTCCGCCGCGTCGAAGCGGTCAAAGTCGTAAACAAAGATAGCGGCTTCGCACAGCCACTGGCCGTAGATCTTGCCCCAGCCGGCTTTAGCCCAGCCGGTATCGGAGATGGTCAGGTGCAGGCCGTTCGGGTTCACGCAGTGCCAGTATTTGGCGGTGTGCAGGTGGCCCAGCGGATGCTTGTAGCTGTGGGCGGCGATCTTCGGATAGCCCGTGGTGCCGGAGGTGAAGTACATCAGCATCAGGTCGTCGCCGCAGGGCGTATCTTCCGTACGGTTGTAATGGGTGGAATACATCTGGTATTCCTCGTCGAAGTCATGCCAGCCTTCGCGCTGTCCGTTCACGATCAGCTTCAGTTCCAGGCTCGGCGCGTTCTTCGCGGCCAGGTCTGCCTGGTGGGCAGTATCACCGTCCGCGGTACAGATGATCGCCTTCACGCCGGCGGCGTTGAAGCGGTATTCAAAGTCGTGCTCCTGCAGCTGGGCCACAGCCGGGATCGCGATGGCGCCGATCTTTTCCAGGGCCAGGATGGAGAACCAGAACTGATAGTGGCGCTTGAGCACCAGCATCACCCGGTCGCCCTTTTTGATGCCCAGGGATTTGAAATAGTTGGCGCAGCGGTTAGACGCGCGCTTCAGGTCGTTGAAGGTGAAGCGGTGCTCGTTCTTGTCCCGGTCCAGGTGCAGCATCGCCAGCTTGTTCGGGATCTCGTCCGCGATGGCGTCGATCACGTCAAAGGCGAAGTTGAACTTGTCGGTATTCTTGAAGTCGATCTTCACGGGCGTGCCGTTCTCGTCCTTTTCCACGTCCGCGTAACGGTGCCACACACGGGTGCGTCCGTTCTCCGCCGGGAACTCCTGCAGGGCCGTACCGGGCATGGCCTTCTCGGGACTCAGTTCCGGAATCGGCGCGCCGGTCGGATTCAGGACGATCGCGTAGAACAGGCAGTCCTGTCCTCCCACGGCGATCATGCCGTGGGGCGTGCCGGAATCGTAATAGATGGAGTCGCCGGGGTTCAGCACGCTGATGTGCTCGCCCACCTGGACCTTCAGCTGGCCTTCGATGACGATATCGCATTCCTGCCCTTCGTGGGTGGTCAGCTTGATATCCTCCTTCTCCGCCTCGGCGCTGTAGGCTGCCTGCACATACAGGGGCTCAGCGATCCGGTTGCGGAAGGAAGCAGCCATGTTGTAATAGATCATGTCGTGGGCTTCCTCAATGCGCTGGCCTTCGCCCCGCCGGGTAACGGTAAAGGAGTTCAGGTTCGGGCTGGAACCCTCGATGATGTCTCCGACGTCGACGCCGAAGGCCAGGGCGCAGCGGTACAGGAACGCGAAGTTCAGGTCCGACCGGCCCATTTCGCAGTCGATGTATTCCTGCTCGGTGACGCCCGTCTTGTTCGCCATTTCAGCGATCGTAAAGTTCTCGATCTCCCGCAGCTCCCGGATCCGGTGAGCCATCTCCTGAATCTTGTAATTCAGTCCCGTCATCTGCGCCATGATTCGTCCCTCCATTGCGATCTTCATGGAAACAAAAACTCGTCTCAAATCGCTTTGAGACGAGTATGAATTCACACCCGCGGTACCACTCAAATTGCGGATCACTCCGCCACTCATGGACCCCATCAGGTCCTCTGCCCTTACGCGGCTGGTTCGGGAAGGCTCTACTCGCGTTCTCGCTTTCTTCCTTCCGGCTCGGGAGCGACAGTGATCAGGTTCTTCCCGCGGCTCGCACCACCCGCCGCGTCTCTTACGCCGAAACCTGAAACCCTCTCCTTCAAGGCCTTTATTGGGAGTTTACGCTCTTCCCGGTCGATTGTCAATGTTTTTCGCTTGTTTTTTGTTCGTTTGTCCTTTTCTCCTACTCAAGCCACAGCACGTTCAGCTCTTTCGCGTCCAATTCCCGGTCCGCAGTCAGCGTTCTTGGTTCCCCCGGATATAAGGTAATCCAGTTATCTGAAAATCTTGCGTCTGCTGCCTGCAACTCCACTCCCGTGCAGAAGGTGTCCGCTTCCAGCGTGATCTTCCGTCCTTCGCAGGAAACCCGGATTTTCGGTTCTCTGAAGGGAAAGTGTTTCGGCGGAGTATACAGTTCCTCGCACTCGCTGAGAGCCATTCCCTTATCATCATGCAGAACGCACTGCACAATCTTCATTGTCTCCCCGCTTTCAGGCAGTATCCTTCCGACGTTCACGGAGCTCATCGCCGGGCAGTTCACCTCCATCGTGTATTCCCTGCATCTTTTCCCCTCCTGATCCCGGATAATACAAACGACCTTTCCCCGGAAATGCTCCCGCCGCTCATGCGTCACGTACACCGCGTATCCCGTGTTCTCCCGGCACAGGCTCACCGCCGTAGGCGCAAAGAAATTCCTCGCCCTGTATTGCAGTGCCTTCCATCGGCCGGCTGAATCAATCCCTGCCCAGCTCGCGACCGGCCAGCAGTCATTGATCTGCCAGAAGATAGCACCCATACACCGTCCCCGGTGCCTCCGCCAGTGCTCCACGCCTGTCCGTACAGCCTCTGCCTGCAGCCACTGGCTTGCGTGAACCAGCTTTTCCATGGAGAAAGGATAACGCAGCGTCTGGCTCAGATAATACAGTATCGTCGTGTTGCCGGACAGGCATTTCTGGTGGCTTTCCATTACCCGGGAAAAGGGATTCATTTCCCGTTCTTCATGCACGAAGCTCTTCAGCGTATCCATGCAGGGAAATGATTCAAATCCGAATTCTGAGCAGAACCTTGGATACCGTTCCGCAAAATCCGAAAACGGTCTCCTCCCGTGCCAGACAGACCAGTCGTGCACGTCTCCGCGCTCCAGGCTGTTCGGATCATCAAACCCGCCGCCGGACGACGGAGAGGAAGGCCAGTAGAATATATCCGGCGCTTCTCGGGTGCATACATCCTTCAGCACATGTTCAAACTGTTCCAGGTAATCCTGCTTCAGGCAGTCCGGCTGTTCCTTTACCCCGCCCCAACTGAGCCAGGCCGTCTCCATCTCGTTGTTGCCGCAGATCAGTCCCAGAGAGGCATGGTGCCGGATTCTCCGGAGATTGTCCTCCGCCTCCCGGATTATGTTTTCCCTGAATTCGTCCGTCAGCTTATAGGTGTTGCAGGCGAACATCAGATCCTGCCATACCACAAGACCCATTTCATCACACAGATCGTAGAAGTACTCTTCCGGATAGATTCCCCCGCCCCAGACCCGGATCGTGTTGAAGTGACAGTCCCGGCAGTCCTGCAGCAGCTGCTCCGTCCTTTCCCGGGTCATCCGGACCGGCAGGCTGTCCTCAGGAATATAATCCCCGCCCATGGCAAAAAACTTCACTCCGTTGCAGCACAGGGCAAAGCTTTCTCCCCAGTCATCCTTTTCCCGGCAGACTGTCATCGTCCGCAGCCCCAGGCGGAGGGTTTTCACGTCCTCCGCCCTGCCGCCGGTTCGAGCCATGACCTTCAGGGTATAAAGCGGCTGTTCTCCCAGTCCGTTAGGCCACCACAGTTTCGGCTGCTCCACAATCAGGCGCAGTGTCTTCCCCGGTTCGCCCTCCGTACCGGCTACCGGCCGTCCGGTGGGATCTGTCAGTTCAAGTCCGATCTGTTCTGCACCGGAAGAAACAAGTATTTCCAAGTCTGCCCGATCCGTCCGGTGCTCCTGACAGATCCGGATCTCCTCCAGTCGGTTGTCGTAGAACTCAATCCGCGTTTCGCGCCATATCCCCGCATCCGGAAGGCGCGGACCCCAGTCCCAGCCAAACATATAGTGTGCTTTTCGCAGGAATCCGGTACCTTTTAACTCGCTTCCGCCGTTATAAGATACTTCCGGGTTTTCCGCGGCTGCTTTCTCCACATATTTCATTGCAGGAACAAACGACACCCGGATCGTGTTCTCCCCGGCCCAAAGTTTATTCTTGACCGGAATACGCCATGTCCTGTGCATGTTGTCTGTCCGTGCCGCTGTCTGCCCGTTCAGTTCGACAACCGCCAGGGTGTCCAGTCCCTCGAACACCAGATCTGCGTTCGCGTGCGCCAGTTCCTCTTCCGTAACCCGGAAAGTACGCGCAAAAGACCACCTGCGCAGAGTTTCAGCACAGACAGAAAATTCATTTGTTCCGTCAAACGGATCGGGAATGGCTTCACAGTCCAGCAGGGTCTTCAGCACGCTCCCGGGTACTTCGGACGGAAAACTGCGTCCGTCGTCTCCGGTCATTTCCCATGTTCCGCAAAGATTCAATTTTTTCATCAGCAATGATTCACTCCGTCCGACTTATTCCGGGTCAGAATGCAAACGGTTCCACAGGCAGCCCGTTCTCCCCGGCCAGGTTCACCTGATCGGAATAATCCGTCCAGGCGTACCGTGCACGAACCGGATGACTGACGCCGCCGGCTTTCAGGATCAGCCGGTCTCCCCGGATCTCCGCCCCGGCGGGCGCATACTGCCCGTCCGTTCCGGCGATCTCCAGCAGGTTCGGTTCCTTGCCGTCTTTAGTCGTCACCGGTGCGGACAGTTTCACCGTCAGGGTATCCCCGTCCGTTTCAAACCCGGTCGCCCGGGGCGACACTTCCCCGCCGCCGTAGATCATCGCACCGGCCAGCTCCGCCAGGCGTTCGCCGACAGGCCGCTTTGCTGTGGGATGGATGTTGCCGTATTCGCCCTGGTCCAGCAGGCAGATCATGCCCGTGTTTTTCATTTCATCCCGGGCTTTCGCCTGGGCCAGGCGGAGCTTCGCCCAGAAGCGCTTGTCCTCCGCGTCCCAGTTCAGCCACATGGGCAGCTGCACGAACAGGAAAGGCAGATCTTCTTCCCGGAACAGTTCCCGCCAGCTCCGGATCAGGAGCTTCATCAGCACGTCGTACTGATCCGTTACCTCCGCGTCCTGCTCTCCCTGGTAATACAGGATGCCTGTCAGCGTCACCGGCACGACCTCCCGGACCATGGTCACCGCCAGCCCCGCCGGGCGGAAAGGTGAACCCGGTCCCGGAGGCGGATTCCACGGCGCGGGTCCGCAGGCACCCTCCACTTCTTTCCAGGGTGCGTCCGGATGGGCCTGCTGATAATCCGCCACTGCCTTGTTCCACTGATCCAGTACGTCCCAGAAAACCTTGTCTTCCTCCAGCCAGGATTCCATGGCTTTGCCTGCGCTCAGCGCGGCGTATTCATCCAGGTAGCGGGCGCCCTCCGCCTCTGTCCGGAGCGTTTCCTCCTCCATCCAGCAGGTGATCGACGTCCCGCCCCAGTAGCATCCGATGATCCCCACGGGAATCTCCGGCATCCGCTCCCGCAGTTTCGCGGCAAAGAAATACGCCACCGCGCTGTTCTCACCGCCCTCCCCCGGACGGATGGCGTGCCAGCGGGTTTCGTCATTGGCCTTCCGATGTTCCGGACCCGCGATGGCGATCTTCGGCACATTGAAGAACCGCAGAAGCGGATCGTCGTACGTCTTCAGGATTTCCGGCCCTTCATCCGCGTTTCGCAGTTCCAGTTCCATATTGCTCTGGCCGCCGGCCAGGAATACCTCGCCGATCGCGACGTCCGCCGTCTCAGCCTGTTCGTTTCCGGCCCGGATGATCAGCCTGCAGCCGGTCTGCGCCTGCTGCGGCGCCAGGGACGCCAGGAAGCGGCCGTCCCTGCTTTCACATACCGTTTCCGCCAGGATCGCGCCGTTCCTGTCATACAGGACGGCCGTAACAGTCCGGTGATCCGTTTCTCCGAAAACGCGGATCTCCTTGTTCCTGCACAGTACCGCCCCGTCCGTAAACAGCGCCGCCGGTTTCAGCATGGTTTACCTTCTTTCACTCATGTACTCCAGGTTCTTCCGGATCAGTTCCGCCCGCTGCCGCACGCAGTCCGGGCTGCGGAGCGGGTCTTCCGGCGTATTGAACACATAGTCCTTCAGCCGCTCAATATCCGTCTCCGCCACATGCATCCGGGTATCGGAAGAAGCGTAATAGATATAGACCTTTCCGTCGTCATCCGCGATGGCGCCGTTGGTAAATACCACATTGCTCACATCCCCGGTGCGTTCCCGGCCCAGCGGGCCCAGCAGCATGCCGGAAGGCTCCGCGATCACCTTTGAGGGGTCCTTCAGGTCCGTGGCAAAGGCGTAAAGCACATAACGCAGACCCGCCGCGGTATTCCGCACGCCATGGGCAATATGGATCCAGCCCCGGTCCGTTTTGATCGGGACCGCCCCGGCGCCGTTCTTGGCTTCCGTCAGGGTATGGTATTTCCGGCGGGAGACGATCTTTTCCTCCCCGATGACTGCGTGGGTGATATCCTCACACAGGCCGAAGCCGATGCCGCCGCCGGATCCCGTTTCAATAAAATCGTCCATCGGACGGGTATAGAAAGCATATTTCCCGTCCACAAATTCCGGATGCAGCACCACGTTCCGCTGCTGGGGTGAATTCAGGGTGACCAGGTTCGGCAGCCGCTCCCAGGTTTCCAGGTCCTTCGTCCGCACGATGCCCGCCGCGGCGACCGCCGCGGAAAGATCCGCGTTGTCAGGATCCTTGCTCTCGGAGCAGAACACGCCGTAGATCCATCCGTCCTCATGGGCGGTCAGGCGCATGTCGTATACGTTGGTCTCCTGCTTCTCCGTATCCGGCAGGATCACCGGATAATCCCGGAAACGGAAACCTTCCGTCGGCCGGTCGCTATCCGCCACGGCAAAGAAGCTCTTCCGGTCCATTCCTTCCACCCGGGCCACCAGGCAGTATTTCCCGTTCAGCCTGATGGCGCCGCTGTTCATCACTGCGTTGACGCCCAGCCGCTGCATCATAAAAGGATTGGTTTCCGGATCCGCGTCATACATCCAGAAGGGCGGGATATGCTCCCGGGTCAGCACCGGGTTCCGGTACCGGATGAACAGCCCGTTGTAAAAATGCTCATCCGCCGGGTTCGGCCTGGCCAGCAGCCGCTCATACTGTTCAACCAAAGATTCAAAACTTCTGCTGCGCATCAGTAATTATGTACTCCTTCATCGTCGCCACAGTGCAGTACGCTGTGTTCCTTAATATATCCGACCACTTCGTCCACCGTCGTTAACGCCAGTCCGACGTTTGTATCCGCCGCGCCGTAATAAATCGCGATGCGTCCGGTATCCCCGTCCTGCAGCGTCGCGCAGGGGAAGATCACGTTCGGCACATAGCCGCTGACCTCATAGGGTTCTTCCGGCGTCAGCAGATGGTTCGCGCAGCGGTACAGCACCTTGCTGGGCTCGTTGATATCCAGGATCGCGCCGCCCATGGAATAAACAAAGCCGTTGCAGGTAGTCGCCACGCCATGGTAGAACATCAGCCAGCCTTCGCTGGTCTCGATCGGCGCCGCGCCGGCGCCGATCTTCACGCTCTGCCACCACTCTCCGCCGCTGCCCATCACATGGCGGTGTTTGCCCCAGAAGGTCATGTCCGGGCTCTCGCTGATGAAGATATCGCCAAAGGGCGTATGTCCGCTGTCCGACGGACGGGAAAGCAGCCGGTAGGTTCCGCCGATCTTCCGGGGAAACAGCACCGCGTTCCGGTTAAAAGGAATAAAGGGGTTTTCGATCCGGGTAAAGGTTTTGAAATCCTTTGTCTTTGCCATGCCGATGGAGGCGCCGTAGAAGTCGCCGCACCAGATGATATAGTACGTATCCTCCACCTTCACCAGCCGGGGATCGTAGGCATAATGCGGCATCTTCGGGTTTCCTTCCTCGTCGGTAAAGGGCACCTTCTGCCGTTCCACATCCCAGTGGATGCCATCCTTTGAATGGCCCAGGTAGACATAGGGAACGCCGTTGATCTGTTCTCCGCGCAGCACAGCGATGAATCCGTCTTCCCACGGTACCACCGCGCTGTTGAAAATCCGGGCAATCTCCGGCGTGGGATTCCGGCCCATGACCGGATTGTCGGAATACCGCCATACAGGAGACTCTGTGATCAGGTCCGCCGGCCTCTCCTGCCAGGGAATATTCGGCAGGGAATTGACATTGATCATCTTTACTTTACTCATCTGTTTGTCCTCATATCTGTTGAATGAATTATGAATTCTTTGGAATTTCCGATTCCCGGTATACCGGCTGTCCTCCGACCACCATCCTGCCGAACGGTTTACTGCTCCCGGCGCAGCGCTCCAGCAGCGTCTTCACCGCCAGCTCGATCATGCCGTCCGTATCGATCCGGAATGTGCTCAGCGGGATATCTCCGTCGCTCCCCGCCGGGTAATCGTCGAAACCGGTCACGGAGATATCCTCCGGAACACGGTACCCGTTTTCTTTCAGCAGGTCGATCATCATCCGGGCCGTCATGTCACAGTTGCAGACAAAAGCCGTCGGAAGCTCTTCAGGCAGTTTCGGTTTGACGATTCCGCCGGTCAGTCCCCGGTCCGGCAGGATCCAGGCTTCCCGCACCTGCAGATCGTTGACCAGCATCGCCCGGAAATAGCCGAGGAACCGGTCCATAATGCTGCTTGTCGCCTTGATGTTCCCCACAAAGCCGATCTCCCGGTGGCCGCGCCGGATCAGGTGGCTGGTCAGGCGGTAGGTGCCGTAGCTGTTATCCCCCGCCACCGCGTCGGCGTTGGCCTGCTCGTCGTAAAAGTCCAGGAATACGGTAGGCGTTCCGGCCTGGGCGATCTTCCGGTAGTAAGCCTTGGAAGGTTCACCCAGCATCACCAGCCCGTCCACATGCTTGGTGGTCAACAGGCTGGGCAGGAGCAGTTCCTGTTCATTTTCCGGATCAAGGATCTCCAGCAGCCCGAAATGCCCGAGATCCGCCAGTTTTTTCACCAGGCGCTTATAGATCTCCGCATAAAACGAATCCGCCTCAAAATACTTGTCCGGAATCAGGATTCCGATCTCCATGTGTTCCTTTGGCAGAAGCCGGCTGCTGTGGGGATACTCATATCCCATCTCCGAAGCCTTCTTCAGGATCTTCATCCGCAGCTCTTCGCTCATGCCCGGTTTCCCGGCCATGGCCTTGGAAACCGTCACCGCGCTGGTCCCGACCTCGCGGGCGATTTCCCTCATTGTTGGTTTCTTTACCGCCATTGTTCCCTGTCCCTTCTCTGAGTATCGCCCAGAACGCATTGAGGAATCTTATTCTCCCAGCTCCGCGTTCATCAGCCGCAGGCACATCCGGCCGTTATGGTAAGGACATTTCCATTCCTCCACTATCGGCTTTTCCTCAACCAGCGTCCCGTCTTCCCGCAGTTCGTTAAACCACTCGCTCCCTTCCCGGGGATCCACGGTATGCCCGCAGATATAGGTCCATTGCGTCCGCATCCGGCTGATCCATGCCGGATCCTTTGTCATGCGCCAGCCGAATTCGAACCCGAGCATCGCTTCCGCCTGCGGCCACCAGGCTCTGGTGGTGTTGACCTCACCGTCCACAATCTCATAGTGCAGGCCGTGATCGGTGAAAGCCCGTTCCGTCGCGCTTTCCAGCAGGTCCAGGCACATCTTCCGCCAGGGTTCCCAGCCGTCCGGCCGGATGAACGTTTCCACGGCGTCCCAGATCAGCCAGCTGCCCTCGATATCGTGCCCGTAGCTCTGCATGTCCAGCAGCGGCCGGAAGTCATTGTCGAAAAACACTTCCATCCGGCGCTTTTGCGGATTGTAAATCTGCGCCAGGAACTGGTTCAGGCCCTCCACAGCCGCCACCATCACCTGTCCGTCCGGATGAACCCGGTACAGCTCCGCATACGCTTCCACAACGTGCAGCAGCGTGTTCATCGTCCGGGAAGCCATCACGCCGTTCTCGCTCAGCTTTTCATTGCTTTCCGGCAGGAAATCCGCTTTCAGCGCTTCCAGGTAGCCGCCTTCATCCCTGCACCGGCCCTCAATGGTTCTGAACAGGTCCATCGCCCGGTCCAGCGCTTCCTGTTCACCGGTCAGCCTGTAATAAGCCGCCAGCCCGTAGATGGCAAACGCCTGGCAGTAGGTATGCTTGGTGGTGTCCGCCGGTTTTCCGTCGTATGTTACGGACCAGTACACACCGCCGTTGTACGGATCCGTGAACCGTTCCAGGAAACGGTAGGCCTGCTTTGCGAACGGAGTATATTTCTCCCCGTCCAGCAGGCGCGCAGCTTCCGAAAAGGTCCACAGGATCCGGCTGTTCAGGATGCACCCCTTGTCCGCCGTACGGTTCAGGATCAGGTGATTGTCCATAAAACCGTAGAAACCGCCGTATTCCGCGTCTTTCAGATTCATCCAGAAAGGCAGGATCTTCTGCTCCAGCTGTGCCCGGATTTCCTTGTTCAGCATAACGGACTCCTTTTGTTAACCTTTTTGTTAACCTGTCTGTATTGTACTATACTCCCATACAAAGTCAATCTGTTTTTCAGCCTTTGACCGATCCGCTGGCCAGTCCCGCGTAAACCTGCTTCTGAAACAGCAGGAACACGACCAGGCTGGGGATCAGCGTCAGCAGCACGCCGGCGCAGATGATGTTATAGGAACTTTTGAACGGTCCGGAAAAAGAATACAGCGCGGTGGAAATCGTCCGCCAGGAATTCGACTGGAGATACAGGTTGGCGCTGTAATACTCGTTATAGACGCCGACGCCCTTCAGAACCGCCACCGTAATGATCGCCGGCTTGGTCAGCGGCAGCAGGATCCGGAAAAAGACCCCGAAGTACGTGCAGCCTTCCAGGACCGCCGATTCGTCCAGTGCGCCGTCCAGGTTTTCAAAATACTGCAGGAAGATATAGATGGAAATAACATCCGTGCCGCTCATCAGGATCATATATCCCGCGATGGAGTTCAGCAGACCCAGGTTCTTCATAATCTGGTAGGTTGTCACCTGCATCGCAATGCCGGGGATCAGCGTGGCGATCATAAACAGATTCCGGATCAGCCCGTTTCCCGGGAAACGGAACCGATTCAGCACATAAGCCAGCATCGAGCCCATCATCACCGAGACCATCACAACCACCACCACAACGGAGGCGGACGTCAGGAAAGCGCGCAGCATTTCCCCTTCCGTCCAGACCTGCGCGTAGTTGCTGAAGTTCAGCCAGTTCTTCGGCAGGGTCATCGCGTTGGTCGTGGCATATTCCTCGGCGCTCTTGAAAGAAGTCGTAAAGGAAGACCAGATGGGAAGCAGCGCGATAAAGCAGGCCAGCAGCAGTGCGAAGTATTCCAGGCCTTTGATCAGTGCCCTTTTCATCTTCGCATTCCGGTTTATATCCCTCACAGCCGTCGTCACATTCGACATGTTCCGATACCTCCCCTCTCACCACAGCGCCTTGGCTTTGTTTGCCTTTGCGTTGAACGTGTTTTCAGAATCCTTCATCACATACCGGAAGAACAGCCGCTGCGCGACCGTAAACAGCAGGATCAGCGCCATCAGGACCATGGCCATGGCGCAGGCCTGGCCGACCTTCTGGGATACATGCGCCATCTGGTGGATCTTGATAAAGAACGTAGCCGTACCGTTAGCGCCCATACTGCCGACCACATAGGCCGGTTCAAAGGCGGACAGGGAGCCGGTGATGGAAAGGATCAGGTTCAGCATGAACACCGTCTTGATCCCCGGCAGGATGATCGCCTTGAACTGCTGCCATCGGTTGGCGCCGTCGATCGTCGCAGCTTCATACAGCGTCGGGTCGATGGACGCGATCGCGCCGATGAACAGCACCATGTTCTGGCCGCAGTACTTCCATACGGAGGTGAACACCAGGGACCAGTTGTTCACGCTCTGATCCCGCAGCCAGTACGGCAGGGATTCCAGCGGGATGCCGATGGCCTGGAGTACGCTGTCCAGCACAAAGCCCCGCGTATAAAAGTATTTGAAGATATACCCGATGGCGATGCCGTTGACCAGGAACGGGAAGAAAAGGATCGCCTTGTATACCCCGGATCCGCGGATCTTCTCCAGGCTCAGGATGGAGGCAAAAAGCAGCGCCAGTGCCAGCTGGACCACCGCGCCGGCCATGTAGTACAGGCTCAGCAGCATCGCTCCGACATATTCGGACTTGGTAAAGATTTTCAGGTAGTTATCAAACCCTACGAACCCTTTGTCCTTCGTATAGCTCATATTGTGAAAACTGAACTGAACCATCTTGGCAAAAGGAACATAGGTAAACAGCATCAGCAGGAACAGGGGAACGATCGCGAACAGCACGATCACCAGCACTTTCTGCCAGTTGATCCTTTTCCTTCTCAGATCCGGCTGAACCGTACTGACAATACTCATCGGGAAACACCTCCATGAATCTTGTCCCGTGTAAACGGAAGGCGGGGCCAGGAGCAGATCTCATGGCCCCGCCTGAGGGTTATTCGTTTGTTCTGTTACTTTACTTCCACGTTCAGGGCAGCCTGCGCTTCGCTCCAGGCAGCGTTCCAGTCAGCCATGATGTCGTCGAATTCCTTGTCATGGTTGAAACCGTGCTCGATGATCTCCTGCACCTTGGTGTTGCCGCCGTTGTTGAAGTTCAGTTCAGACTCGGCGTTCAGTTCGCTCAGCAGGGTCTCCTCGCCTTCCAGCGCGTCCGCGTCGGACAGCATATCGATGCCGTCAAAGGCCGCGTACAGATCCGGATACTCGCCGCTCTTGTCGATCGGCACGCCGCCTTCGCTGTAGGCGAATCCGCTCTCATGGGTCAGCCACTTCAGGTAGTACATGGAAGCCAGTTTTTCTTCATAGGAAGCCTGGACGTTGATCGCGAAGTTGTAGTCGCCGCCGGCGGGAGCATACTGTTTTCCGTCAATGGTGATCGGGAACGCCATGTAGCCCACGTCTTCCGGATGTTCGCCACCCTCGGCGTCGCGCATCTGGGTGAAGGCCCAGGAGCCCAGCACCATCGCGGCGATCTGGCCGTTGTTCAGCATCGGCTTGCAGCCTTCCCAGTCGGTGGTGGTGTAGTCGTCTTCGATCAGGCCTTCCGCAGCCGCGTCATACAGAATCTTGTACACGGCGTAGGGGCCGGTGCCGTTGCCCTGGTCCGCGAAGGGATCCTTGGCATGGGGCAGATCCTGATTCATGTAGGTGTCCTTGCCGGTGGCGGCCACGCCGATGTAGGCGTCCCAGGCGCCCATGGTCCAGCCGGCAGCATAGTTGGTGTACAGCGGGATGGCGTCGGTCTTTTCCTTCACAGCCTTCAGGGCGGCAATAAATTCATCGGGGGTCTTGGGCAGCTCGGTTACGCCGGCTTCCGCGAAGATCCGCTTGTTGTACAGGACGCCGTTGGCGTTGCCCGTGGAGGGAATGCCGTAGCACACGCCTTCGAAGGACCAGGAGCTCATGAAATTGTACAGTCCGCTCAGGGTTTCCAGGGAGCCCAGCGGCACGAAATACTTGGACAGCTCGTCCTTCTGGACGGTGGGGATGCCCATGATCGTCCAGTCCGTATTGCCGACCCGCATCAGGGCGTTCTCGGCATAATCGGTGATCAGTTCATATTCGATCTCGACATTGGGATAGATCTTCTGGAATTCGGCCACATAGCCTTCCAGTTTTTCGGGGATATCCGTGCGATGATAGGCGAAATGGATCTTCGCCGTCAGGTCGGTGTTCTCGCCCAGCACGATCTGGTCAAAGGTGGGCAGCTCTTCATCCGCGGCGGCAAAAGAAGCCATACCGAGGACCAGGCACAGAGCCAGGATCAGGGAAATCAGTTTCTTCATGGGTTCTCCTCCTTATTTGTTTGGTTAACATGTTAACCTTTGTTGTTTATATATTAGCTGTCAATTTCGGCCTTGTCAAGCCCATTTTTGCAATTTTTGAAGATTTTTCCCCTTTTCTTGCGCATCTGTTGTTGTTTTATAGGTTAACAAATTAGTTAACAAACAAAAAGAAGCCCCGCTTCCGCAGGGCTGTTTCTTGTTCTTTTCTGTTTTTACAGGGCGCTTGATACCAGGATCCGGCCATGACCGGAAATGCTCACGTTCTCCATCCGTGCCGGAACCAGCACGCTCCGGTATGCCGTCAGTTCATGGCTGTGGGTTCCCCATCGCAGCGTGCAGGGTGCCGTTGGTGTCAGGAACTGCATCCGGCCGGACGGCAGCGTCCAGGTGCCATCCACATCAACAGCATCCAGCCGGAAATGCGGGTCGCAGACCAGTCTCGTGATCTCCCCGCCTTCGCAGGCCGTTTTTTCCATTTCCGGCATACGGGACAGCGGCTCCGCTTTTGATACGGAAACCGCCTGCCGGGTATGCAGCTCGCGGGGCTTCCCGTCTTTTCCGACCCGGTTCCAGTCCCAGAAACGGTAGGTTACGTCGCTAGACTGCTGGATCTCATAACACTGGATTCCGGAACCGAGGGCATGGATTGTACCGCTGGGGATATAAAACACGTCCCCGGTCTTCACCTCCACCCAGTGCAGGCATTCCTCCAGCCGGCCGGCTTCCACGATATCGTCCAGTTTTTCCCCGCGGGTATCGATGCCGTAGACCAGCCGGGCCCCCGGCGCCGCGTCCAGGATATACCAGGCTTCACTCTTTCCGGTTTTCCCTTCATGTTCCATCGCATAGGCGTCATCCGGATGCACCTGCACGGACAGGCACTGATGCGCGTCGAGGATCTTGAGCATCAGCGGGAACGTCTTTTCCCGTTTTCCGGTCAGCCAGTCGCCCCAGGCCGTAAAAACCTCCTGCAGGCTTTTCCCCCGGTATGCGCCGTTTGTCACCCGGCTTTCATGTCCGGGCAGCGCTGAGATCTCCAGGCTTTCCCCGGTGATTTCCTCCGGCGCGTGCTTGCCGTATTTCTCTTTCAGCGCGTGCCCGCCCCAGGGCGTGCTCTGCCCGTACCGGAAGGAAGGTTCCATGATCAGTGGATAAACTTCAACGTTGTTTGTCATGCTTCCCTCCGTTACGCCTTTACATACCATGCTTTCACGATGTTCTCCGCCTGCTTGTCGACAATGGAAAAGCCCGTTTCCGGTTTTGTTTCCGGCAGCTTCGTATACCAGTCCCACCAGAACATACCGCCGAACCACGGTTCCTCCCAAACGGACTGAAAGCAGGATTCATAAAAGTTCGCCTGTTCCTCCTCGCTGTAGGGGAATTCCCTGTGGGAAAAGTCATAGGGCATCATCGCGCAGCCGAGTGCGCTGCGGCAGCCGATCTCCATGAAGATGATCTGCTTGCCGCCGTTCAGCCGGGAAATCTCCGCCAACTGCGCCTTGTATCTGTCCCACTGTTCCTTCATTTCTTCCGCGGAAGCGCCGGGCTTGTCCGCTACCCGGTAATAGGCGGACGTGCCGATATAGTCCACCGCGTCCCACCAGCCGAAGTTTTTCTCCTTGCCGTGGTTGGTATTGTAGACCAGCGGTCCGTGATAGATCTCCCGGACCGCGGCGATGGTCCGCCGCCAGAGCGCTTCTTTCTTCTCGGTGCCGAGCATCTCACATCCGACGCAGAACATCTCGCAGCCGGTCTCCTCCGCGATCTCCGCGTAGTGGCAGAGGAAGGCCTTGTAGGAAGAAAACCATTCCTGCCAGTAGTCGCCCTCGCCCCATTCCCGCTCCGGGAAATCGATGTTCGCGCGCCAGACCCCGTCCAGGCAGTTCACGATCGGCTTCATGCAGACTTTCAGCCCGGCGCCGTGCAGCCGGCTCACCGCTGTCGCCACATCCCGGTCCGTCACCGTGAACCGGTAATCCGGCCGGATCTGCGTGGAATGGTATGTTTCCTGGCAGACCGTGAAAGCCAGGGCCGCCCAGTCCCCGCCGAGAGCTGCCAGCCGGTCAATGGACAGGGCCGCTTCCGGCGTCCGGTAATCCCCGCGCCTTCCGTCATATCCGTAGGTAAATCCTCTGATCTTCATGTCCGTCTTCACCTGGTCCTTTCCCGGGTGGTTTTTCATCCGTTAACTTCTTTGTTAAGTTAACGTGTTAATCTCTGCGCGAACTTTATTTTATGCGCCGGACCGCCGCTTGTCAATCCCTTTCTTTTCTTTACGGTTCCCCT
Source organism: uncultured Clostridia bacterium (assembly GCA_946414315.1). Taxonomy (GTDB): domain Bacteria; phylum Bacillota; class Clostridia; order Christensenellales; family Aristaeellaceae; genus Aristaeella. The sequence continues at coordinate 14,189 of CAMKNZ010000006.1, read as the reverse complement.
CCGCCGGGTCCTCGCTTTCCTGAAACCGGCCGGTGTTTCCCGGGCGGTGAAAAATTCGCTATTCTGAAAAAAAGCTTTTATCTTTTTGTCATCTTTTCAGATTGACACTGGCCCTGTCTTTTCCTATTCTTTTCTTTGTATCATCTATATGTATTTCTGCGGATCGATTGGAGGATAAGAGATGGATAGCAACAAACGGCCCGAAACCATGCAGCGCATTATGACCCCGGAACTTGCCAACGCCTTTATTGAAGAACAGGTTAAGGCGATCCGTGAGCAGGTCGGGGATAAAAAGGTCCTGCTCGCCCTGTCCGGCGGCGTGGACAGCTCCGTTGTCGCCGCCCTGCTGATCAAGGCGATCGGCCAGCAGCTGGTCGCGGTTCATGTCAACCACGGTCTCCTGCGCAAGGGCGAACCGGAACAGGTCATCGAAGTTTTCCGGAACCAGATGAAAGCCAACCTGGTCTATGTGGACGCGGTCGACCGCTTCCTGGACAAGCTGGCCGGTGTGGACGATCCGGAACAGAAGCGCAAGATCATCGGCGCCGAGTTCATCCGCGTCTTTGAGGAAGAAGCCCGCAAGCAGGACGGCATCGCCTTCCTGGCTCAGGGTACCATCTATCCCGATATCACCGAGAGCGTGGGCGTCAAAGCCCATCACAACGTCGGCGGCCTGCCGGACGATCTCCAGTTCGAACTGGTCGAGCCCGTCAAGCTCCTGTACAAGGACGAAGTCCGTGTGGTCGGCAAGGCCCTGGGCCTGCCGGACGGCATGGTCTACCGTCAGCCCTTCCCCGGTCCCGGTCTGGGTGTCCGCTGTGTCGGCGCCATCACCCGTGACCGCCTGGAAGCCCTCCGTGAAGCCGATGCCATCGTCCGCGAAGAGATCGGCAAGCTGCCGGAGATCCCGTGGCAGTACTTCTGCGTGATTCCGCCCTTCCAGTCCACCGGCATCCGCTACGTGGACGGCAAAGGCGAACGCTACATGGGCTGGGCTGTGATCATCCGCGCGGTCAACACTGTGGACGCCGTCACCGCCACCATTCCGGAAATCCCCTTCCCTGTGCTCTGCACCATGCGCGACCGGATCATCAAGACCGTTCCCGGCGTAAACCGCGTCCTGTGGGATATCTCCGAAAAGCCTATCGCCACGATTGAGTTCGAATGATTGCACAAAACCCGGGTCGCCTTATTTTTCAAAGGCGCCCGGGTTTTCTTTTTGCCTCGTGACCAACTTTTGACCCACTTTTTTTCTCGAGTCATTATTTTCATTATCTATATTCACAAAATTCGACACCGGTTCCCAGACGGGAAAACCACCCGTGAATATGACTTTCAATCAGTCTTCCTGCCGGAAACTGTCTTCTCCAGTTCTTCCAGTGGATCAGTCAGCAGCCGGCTCAAAATTCCGGTGAAGATCCGCCGCGGGTCGCCGATCCGTTTCGCGGTTTCCGAATCTGTCCGATACCTGTACGCCAGGACTGTCATCCGCTTCCATTCGCGTTCCGCCGCACCGATCGCGCGGTTTGCTGTCGGATCAGAGTGTGTATACATGAAATCCCTCCTGGCCGGATAAAAATCCGGAAAAATATGCAGACCTCTTGCGAGAATCTGACAGTATTCCGGAATGCCTGAACGTCCTCCGGACGTGTGAACAGGGGGGCTTCCGGCACTGCGCCAAAGCCGGAAAAACGGTTTTTCGTCCGCACGGCTTCCCTGTCTCTTGTGAAATCCATGCGGCAGGAGTATAATATCCTGGAAAGATGACTTGTCCGGGCGGACAGCCGCCGTGCTGTCTGCCGAAAAAAACGATATGAACGCTGAATCCGTTACGGAAAAGGTGTCACATGAAGAAAAAAAACAGTCTCAGCCTGACGATGACCGCTGTCGTCGTCCTGTGCGCTGTGGTCGTTCTGATCACAGGGCTGATTGGCTTTGTACTTTCTTCCCAGTCCAGCGACGCCTTGCGGACGCTGATCAACCAACGGATGCTCGACATCTCGAACACCGCCGCGGACATGCTGGACGGGGACGCCCTGGCCGGTCTGACAGCAAGGGATGTGGATACGCCAGCGTACCGGGAGGGCATGCGGATCCTGCGCACCTTCTACGACAATATTGAGCTGGAATATATTTACTGTGTCTACGACCGCGGAGACGGCCTGTACGTTTTCGGCATCGACCCGTCCGACGACCCGGGCGCCTTTGAGGATCCGGTCATCACAACGCCGGCGCTGGTCGCCGCCTTTGACGGGATCGGCGGCGTGGACCGGGAAGCTTACGAGGACGCATGGGGCGTCTTTTACAGTTCCTACAGCCCGGTTTTTACCTCGGATGGAAAAGTCGCCTGCGTGGTGGCCGTGGATTTTGACGCGAACTGGTATAACGACCGGCTGACAAAGCAGCTGTGGATCGTACTGACCGCCGTTTTCCTGACACTGGCAGCCGGCATCGGCATGACGCTGATGATTTCAAGCCGTCTGAGGTCGCGGCTTCGCCGGGTCAGCCAGGAGGCGGTGGAACTCGGGAACGACGTGGAACAGCTGGCGCGGGCGATCCGCCTGGAAGGGGACGAAGATCCCGGCACGGATCCCGAAAACCGCTCCTCCCAGGATCGCGACATCGAAGCCATCCGGGAACGCCTGCAGAAGACCCAGGGCCGTCTGAAGGAATACATTCTTTATACCAATGCCCAGGCGAAACGGGACCTGATGACCGGCGCGGGCAGCCGGAACGCGTACCTGGAAAAGATGGACCATCTGAACCGGCAGATCGCGGACGGGAAAGCCTCCTTCGCCATCGGAATCTTCGATCTCAACAACCTGAAGCAGATCAACGACCTCTGCGGGCATGAAACCGGCGACCGGATCATCATCCAGGCGTCTGATGCCCTCACGGAGGTTTTCGGCCGGGAGAGCGTCTTCCGGATCGGCGGGGACGAGTTCGTTGCCGTCATGGAAAACGCCGGCAGGGAGCAGGTGGCCCGCCTGGGCGCGCAGCTGCAGGAAACCATCCTGCGGCTGAACCGGCGGCCGGTCCATCCGGAAGCGGAGCTTTCGGTTTCCAAGGGTTTCGCGGTGTTCGACCCGCATTCGGACGCCGACTATCTTGCCCTCTTCCGCCGGGCGGATCAGGACATGTATTCCGACAAGGAATCCTTCTACCGCAGCGAAGGCATCCGCCGGAAACTGGCGGACGCCAGCTCCAGCGAGGCGCGGAACCGGGCCAGGAAGCAGTACATCGCCGACCACCTGGAAGAGGCCATCGCGAAGGGGCAGATCCGCGCCTGGATCCAGCCGATCGTGCGGCTGGTCAACAACCGGGTCTGCGCGGAGGAGGCCCTGGCCCGGTGGAGCGATCCGGAACGGGGCATGATCTCCCCCGCGGAGTTTATTCCTGCGCTGGAGGAGGCCCGCCTGGCCTACAAGCTGGACCTGCACATGGTGGAAGAGGTGGCAAACTTCCTGCGGATGAAGGCGGAGGACGGCATCCCGCTGGTCCCGGTGTCCGTCAACCTGAGCCGGACGGACTTCGACGCCTGCGACATGGTGGAAGAGATTGCGAAGCGGGTGGACCGGGCCGGTGTGGACCGGGGCCTGCTCCGGCTCGAGATCACGGAGAGCGTGATCGGATCCGACTTCGACTTCATGCGGCGGCAGATCGAGCGCTTCGGGGAAAAAGGCTTCAAGGTGTGGATGGACGACTTCGGCAGCGGTTTCAGCTCACTGGACGTACTCCAGAGCCTCCCCTTCGACACCATCAAGTTGGATATGCGTTTCATGCGGGAGTACGACGGTTCCGACCGGAGCCGCGTCATCCTGACGGAGCTGGTCAGCATGGCCCTGGGCCTGGGAATCAACACAATCGTCGAGGGCGTGGAAAGAGAAGACCAGATCCGGTTCCTGGAGGAGATCGGCGCCGGCAAGGTCCAGGGCTATTTCTACAGCGCTCCGGTGAGCCAGGACGAACTGCGGGAGCGGCGGGAAACCGGGTACCGGATCGGGCTGGAAAACCCCGGGGAAACCGAGTATTACAACAGCATCAGCAAGATCAACCTCCGGGATCCGTCCATGGTCGCGAAAACGGAAGGCGCTGGACCGGATTACAGCGGCTATTTCCGGACGCTTCCCATGGCGGTCATGGAGGCGGACGCTCATTCGGCGGTCATCATCCGCGCCAACCGGAGCTACCGCGAGTTCGTGGCCCGGCACATCGGTTTCAGTCTGGAGGAGAACCCGCAAAACGCCATGCCCCTGGACGACCCGGCGCAGATGAGTCCCTTTGTGGAAGCCGTCATCCGCCGCCGGGACGAGGGCGGATGGGAAACCCTGCAGGAGTCCCTGCCGAACGGGGACACCATGCACGCCTTTATCCGCCACCTGGCCTCGAACCCCGTCACCGGAAGGACCGCCCTCGCGGTCGTCGTGCTGACCGTCATGTAAACGCGCATTCCGACGCGGCCCTCGGGCCGCGTTTTTTGACTTTCCTTGTGATTGATATTCTGCCTGTTCCCATCAGCTCATCCGCATGAGCCTCTCCCGGGCCGGAATATGTCTTTCTCTCCTCATACAGGGCAGAACAGGGACGGTTCGTGCTTCCTCATCGCTGTTCTGTGCACAGGCCGGGCAGCCGGCAGATTTCATCATTTGTCCGGAAGATCCGCCTGGGGAATCGTCACTTTCACCGTCGTGCCGCCTCCGTCCTTCGGCATGATTTCCATTTTCCCGCCGCACATCATATCCAGCCGCTGCCGGATATTTTCAAGGGTGGGATGCGGTTTTCCGCTGTCTGAAAGATCAAAACCGGGACCGTTGTCCTCCACGGTAATCTCGCTGCCGGTCTCTGTCCGCCGCGTCCGGATTGAAATGCGGAGGGGTCCGGCGTCCGGGTTCATGCCGTGTTTGACAGCGTTTTCCGCGAGCGGCTGCAGGGTCAGCGGCGGCAGCCGGAACCGGATATGCGGCGTATCAAAATCCACCAGAAGCAGGTCTTCAAACCGTACCTGCTCCACGGCCAGGTAAGCCCGTGTATGCTCCAGTTCCGCGGAAAACGGAATGGTGCTGTCGCTGGCAACGGCGTTGAAATCTTTCCGGAGGTAGTTGGTGAAATCCATCGTCACCTGCCGGGCCTTCTGCGGATCCTGGTTGCAGAGGCTGTAGATGCTCATCATGGTATTGAAAATGAAATGCGGCCGCATCTGCAGCACCATAACGCTGGCTTTCTGCCGGGCCCATTATCGAGTTCGAATAAGAAGCTGTCCCAAAACAGAAAGCACAGAAAATGCAGTCCTCAAAGACTGCATTTTCTGGTTTTTATGTTGTTTTTACTACGAATTCAGGGCTTCAGATTATTCTCCGAGATCCGGCTCCTCTTCCCCTTCTTCAGCAGGTTCTTCCGCCGACAGATATGCGCCTACGATTGCTTCACCCCATGTCGCATTCTGACTGATCTGATAATTCTGCAGATACCCGGTATAGAAGTCGAAATAGATATTGCTGTAAAGCGGAATCATCGGAAGCGTCTGGTTAAAGCGTTCCTGGAAAGCAATCCAGTGCTGAATATATGTCAGTACATCGCTGGGCTCCGTCTTCCGCATGCTGATGGCTTCTTCGTACAGCTGTTCATCTGCCAGGCCGGTAAATGCCCATTCTCCTTCATCGTTGAAATAAACGGAAGGATCAAACAAAAGGTCAAAATTGCTGGCCAGGTAGATCATGTCTTCGTCCCGTTCCGTCTGCCGGTACCAATGGGACAGCAGCTCACCCATGGGCAGCGCTTCCATCGTCAGGCGGATGCCTGCCTGTGCGAGGTTCACCTGGAAATTCTTTTCCAGATATTCCCTGATCTGATTGCCTTCGGGATAAATCAGTTTCAGGTCGAGGATGACACCGTCTTTTTCGCGCAGTCCTTCATCATTCAGGATCCATCCGTCCTGTTCCAGCAGGCTGGCAGCTGTTTCCGTATCCAGGGTGTACTTGGTCAGATTGTCCAGGCTCAGTTCCTCAAAAGCGGCGAGCTTTTCGAGATATTCCTCCTGTGCTTTCTGGTCTTTTTCATCTTCCGGCGGAGTGACCGGCGGAGCGATCGTACCGGCAGCCACCCCGTACATCCACTGGCCGAGACCGTAGTATCCATGAACCGTAGCGCCGTAGTTTCCGGTATAATCAGCAGTCAGCTGTTCCCGATCCAGGCACCGGATGATGGCCTGACGGACGGTTTCGGAGGACACGGTGGCCTTTTCACAAGCAAAACTGATATAACTCAGGCCGCAGCGCGGATAGTTGGACATTTTGATATTTTGTTGTTCGTTTCCAACCTGCGCAATGCCGCTCGTAATCACATCGGTACGGGTCACCTTGTTCAGCAGGCCAAACTTACCGGAAAGAAGGTCCTCCATCTCGGTTTCATTCTGCGACATGGTATAGATCAGCGTCGGGATGGTCGGCTTCTCTCCGGCAGCGTTTCCCTTATAGTACGGGTTGATCGCGAATTCCGCAACCTCTCCGTCCCAGGAGGTCAGCGTATAGGGGCCGGAAACTACGGAAGGATGAGACATATAGCCTTTTTCAGGATCCAGTACGGTTTCCTTCAGCAGTTCAGCGGTAAACAAAGGTTCCTGCACCGTTTCGTCCTCATTGGCCAGATAGACGCCGTTCCCGTCGTCCCGGACGGTAACGCCGGGAGCGATGATAGAAATGGGATACGGATTGCAGGAGAGCAATCCCATTTCATAGAAGAACGGCAGGTACTCATGGTTGATGGTAATCACAATCATGTCATCATTGGCCACGTGTACGCCTTCCAGAACCTTGGACTGGCCAGATACATATGCTTCGTATCCCAGGAACTGCTCCATACGCCGGGGCGTTCCGCCGATCTCTGCAACTTCAGCAGAAATGGAGAACAGATAGGAGAAAGCGTAATCCCACGCGTTAATGGCAATACCGTTGGAATATCTCAGGTCATCCTGCAGCAGCAGTATAAAACTCTGATCACCGTCTTCATTCTCTGTCACTACAATGTTCTTCACAACGGACGGATCTTCACGGAACATGCCGTTTTCGCCGTCCCACATGACCAGATTGTAGCCATGAAGCAGGTCTCGCACGTCCAGATCGCTGGTTGAGTTTCCCCACAGCGAGGTGAAGAACTCTCCGCGCATGGCAGTCGTATTCCCGACCGTCAGCCGGTTAGGTACAGGAGCATCCTGTTTATCCGCTGCTTCTTCCGATACCGCAGCAGTACAGAACAGCAGCATTACAAGCAGAAGAGAAATGAATCTTTTCATTCTATCGTCCCCTTATTGCAGACTGTATCCGCTTCACAGGATACCGTCCGTGATGCAGTCACCGTGCGATCCATTGATTACTCGAAACATTCACCGATGTTGATGTATACATCCCCGATACCCAACGGAGTATCATAATCGGTAATGATTTCATACACTCCCTTAACCGGCAGATACAGAACCACATACTCCACATCGTAGTTCGGCATAATTCCGTTAACATTGGCCTGGGAAGCCCTGTATCCTTCGATCTTCGGACTGTCTACGTCATACCTGTCTCCAGCAGCGTGTTCCTCATCGACTGTCGGAGCAGCTTCACTGCCGTCCAGATAACGATAGTAGATCCGCAGTCTGTGACGAACGGGATTGGCAACAGGATTGAGTGTATTGGTCAGGGTTGTGGTGTCTCCGTCTGCAGTAGCGGTAACCGTTGTGTTGCTCAGCCTGTACCCGGCAACCGCACCCTCTGTCCAGGTATAGGTAATCGCCTTGCCGTTTTCGTTCACAGGCAGATTGTCAATGGTGGCTGTCCAGTTATTCGCAGCATTCAATGTCACCGTTCCGACCGCTTTCCCGTTTGCATTCAGTGTAACTGTGACGGATGCGGGACGGTTGGCATTGTTATTGTCATTCCAGACCTTGGTCACCGTCTGGGCAGTGGTCGCGATTGCGTGGGTATTGGTAATCGCGAATCCCTGGATCGCAGAAGTGTATCCGGGCACCTTCCCCTCGGAAATCGTATACTCATACTCTGCGTGGTTCTCATCATATTTCGGCAGGCCGGTCATGGTATAGCTCCACAGGTTGCCGGTACCCCTCACGGTAACCGTGTTGTACTCCTTGCCGTTCTGCATGACCTGGATCACGATGTTCTCAGGCCGTACGCCGTCCCGGTTGTTGTCGTCGTTCCAGCTCTTGGAGATCTGGATATCCACGGTCTCCGAAATCACTTCATGGGTGTTGGTCACGGTCAGAGTACTGTTGTCCACCGTCTTGACGTAGCCGTCCGGAATCGTCTCTTCATCCACCGTGTACTTCAGTTCGACGCCCTTGTTGTATACCGGCACTGTGAAGGTATGCGTCAGCGTATCCGCATCCTCCACTTTCCAGGTATACGTGGCAACCGCCGTCTGGTTTGCAGATGCCGTCAGCACCAGTGTCACCGGCTTCCGGAGGCCGTCCTTGTCTTCTTCGTCCACCCAGACCTTTTTGATCTCGACGTTCTTCATCTCGGGCGTATGCGTATTGGTGATGGTCGTGATCGTTCCGTCCGCGCTGTTGTCCGTCAGTGTATACCCGGCCGGCATCTGCCCTTCCTTCCAGGTATAGTCGATCTCTTTGCCATTTTCAAACCTGGGAAGGTTTTCGACGGTAGCGCGCCAGTTGTTGTCCGCATTCAGTGTCACTTTCGTGCCGTTGGACAGCGTCATCTCGATGGATTCAGGCCGGATGCCGTCCTGGTTGTCGCCGTCGTCCCAGCTCTTGACGATCGTCGCGGTCGTCTTCTCCGTAACATGGGTGTTAACCAGTGTGGTCAGCTGTCCGCTGGTCGCATTACCGGTCAGCGCATAACCGACGGTCGTGCTGTCTTCTTTCCAGGTGTATTCGATTGCTTTGCCTTTTTCATTCTTCGGCAGTCCGGTGACCGTCGCTTTCCATTCGTTCGCTTCGCTCAGATATACCTTCTGCTTTTCAACACCGTCGGCCAGCAGCGTCACGCGTACGACCGTTTCTCCCTTCGGGCGGATGCCGTCCTGGTTGTTTGCGTCGTCCCAGATCTTCTCGACGCTGGCTTCAGTCGTATACGGAACGTGGCGGTTGGTAATGGTTGTCACGTTGTTTTCTGTAACGGTGCTCACGTAGGAATATGGATCGGGATATTTCCCTTCTGTCCAGGTATAGGTGATCTCGTCCCGCGTATCTTCTTTGAACCTGGGCAGTTTTTCGACTGTCGCCGTCCATTTGTTTTCTGCGTTCAGTGTCACAGTAACCGGGTCCATCCCCTCGCTGCTTTTCAGGGTGGCGGTCAGTTCATCCGGACGGATCCCGTCCTGATTGTCCGCGTCGTCCCAGTTCTTTGTCACGGTTTTGCTGATCAGCTCCACCGGATAGATATTGACAAACCTGATCGGAGTTTTCTCGGTGCTCCCCTGCTTGCGGATCGCCGTAGCAATCTCGAAGCCGGTCCCCGCCTCATTGTTGTAGACCTGCACCTTGACGTCGTATACGCTGCTGTCGTATGTCACGCCTTCAGCTGTACCGGGAATCTGCTTCACGGTATAGGTATAGATGCCCGGCCGTTCATACGCGATCGTCGGGAAGGACTTGCTGGCGGCGCCGGTGATTGTCAGGTCGGCATATTTTCCGTCCGCCCCGGTTTGATAACCTGCGGGCATGGGAAAATCTCCGTCCGCGGTCAGGCGCACGGTGTAGGTTTCCGGTGTTTCAGGCGGCGTGCCTTTCGTGGAAATCGAAACCTGCAGCGTTTCCGATACTCCCTCCGCCGTTGCGGCGCAGACGGTGAGCAGCAGGATCATGATCATTCCGATTGCTGCCAGCCACTTCATTTTCGTACGCATTGCCATTCCTCCGATTCTGGGATCATTTTTCAATCTATGCAAACTGCTGTCTGTTGTTACGGATCCATCAGTGTGAGCAGGATCGTTCGAGCGTCAGTAAACTCATCTGAACAGGTGCTCAGGGCAACCAGGCGGGGCGTTTCGCCCGCATCGACCAGTCCCCGGAGGGCTTCCAGTCCTTTCTCGCAGGTAAACAGCGCGTTTTCCTGCACCTGGCTGTAAATCCCCTCTCCGTCCAGATGATTCCAGTTTTCCGGATTCATCATACCGCTGTCGGAAGCCGGGACCACAATGATGGATAGTGATTCCAGGATGTGGCAGCCGTCCGGCATAAGCAGCATGCCCAGTGTGTTTTCGTTGAAAAAGTTCTCTTCCTTATACAGGTTTACGTCGCTGAACATCTTGTGCTGCGCCATGTTGTGCCCGTACAGGAGGCTGTAGATATCAGTATAGTCTTCTTTGTTGCGGGAGTCCAGGAAGATGCTCCCGGCCAGTGCGAAGTTTCCGTATACGTCCGTGTTGATATAACTGTAATTGGTATTTCCCTGTAATACCGGATAATCGATTGCCGTTCCGGGCATCGTAATCCAGGCGGTAATATCCTCGTTGATCGCTTTCAGCTGCCCGAACAGCGAATCGTCAGCCGGCTCCTCGGTCGCTGTCGCTGTCGGTGCCGGTGCTGCTGTCTCAGACGATGCTTCCGGTTCCGGTGCCGATGTCACGGCGGTTTCCTTCGTTCCATCTGACACCGTAGTCGTCGTCCCGTTGTTAGCGGTTTCCGCAGCTGATACCGTTGTTTCAGCTGCCGGCGCGGGAGCTGTGTCTGCCGCAGCAGGGGCGGATTTGGCAGGAGCTGCCGTCATCTCCGGGATCGGCGTTGCGGTTGCTTCAGCCTTTGCCTTCCGGGCGACCCGGTTTTCCTCCAGCAGCTCAGTCAGGGCGGAAACAGTGGACGGCATACCCAAAGCCGCGCGAATCTCCTTCATCTCAGATAAGGAAGTCTCCGCCGCGTTATAAACCTGCTGGTTATCCCACAGCGCATATCCCGCGTAGGCGCCTGCAAGCACCAGCGCCGCAACAACCGCACAGGTAATCAGCCCGTTCAGCAGATGCAGCAGTTTCCGTCCCATTTCCGTTTCCGTCTCCTTGCAAATCCCCCGGGAGGGGACCGGAGTGTAGAAACCCTCCGGTCCCTGATCCTCAGGGATGTTTTCGGTCAATGACTGAATCTTCAGCCATGAACCAATTCATTCAGTCCCGTTCAGAGAAGAATCAATAGTCTTCCCGACGGCGAATCTTCAGCACCACGAATCCGGCCAGGGCCAGAGCCATGATCAGCATGTAGACCGTGCTGTCCAGCGTTACGCCGGTGTCGATTGTGATGGTCTTGCTGTTGACTACTTCAACCTCTGCGCTTTGTTCTTCAGCAGTTAAAGCTGTAGCAGTTTCAACTTCTCCATCGATATCATAAGAAGAATCTTTATTGGTTTCTACGACAGTGTATTTGATTCCGACAGGAAGGTTTTCAAACTTCACACTCTGACCATGCTTGAGTGTAATGTTAACCTCCGTGCTTCCGGTCCACCCGGCGGCAATTGCAGTTGCTGTTGTAGCGCCAACAGGCGTGTACTTGATCGTGTTTCCGACTGTCATGTCCTTCTCAGTAGTGAAAGTGACTTTGAATGTCCATTCCTTACTGCGATCACCCATGTTGCCAGTTACCGTTTTACTGACCGTCAGGTCACCACCAGCATAGCTGTTCTCAATTGTATCGGTCTTCGGCTTTCCCTCACCTTTTTCCCGAAGAGCAATACCGCCAAGAATCAGATTTTCATTTTTATCGCGAACAACTGTCACTTTCAGAACATACTCGTTTGGCGTATAAGTCACACCAACCACTGTTCCAGCATTCTCCGTGACAGCATATTCGTAGACACCAACTTCAGTGTAAGCCGGAAGATTAATCTTCAGATCATAATCTTTCGTTTCTGCTGTAATCGCGGCTTCAGCAATAGTGATTTTGTCAATGGTAACAGCAGGTGCTGTTGTCACTGTTGTAGCATCAGTTACCGTGCCTTTTCCAACCGTAAAAGTGATTTCGTCAGCAGGAATAGTCGCATTATCAGTAACATCGAAAGAATACTGTTTCTTAATGGTAATAACTTGTGCTGTAGTCGCAGACTGACCATTTGTTATAGGAGCGCTCGCAGCGTTTCCTGTATCGTTTCCGCCTTCATCATCTGCGGTCGTCGGCTCTGTTACCGGATTTGTTGCCGGTTGTCCATCGTCAGCCAGAGCCGCCACACTCACCAGCACCATCATCAGGGCCAGCAGGATTGCTAACAGTTTTTTCATTTGTTATGTTCCTCCATTCATTATTATGTTCACCCTTTTCCAGGGTAACAACCATGTTATAGTTCGCGTCTGCGCAAAATGGTGATCAGTTTGCCTTCGACGCTTTCCAGGGGAATCGGTCCCAGAATCCGGCTGTCTTTCGTATTTACGCGGTAATCGCCAAGTACGAACACACATCCTTCCGGAACCCGATAGGGGTATTCCAGCTCACCCAGAGCATATGTCGGAAACAGGATGTTTCCGCCCTCGGTAAGCCCGTTGACCATCAGGGAACCGCTGTCGCTGAGCATCACCACATCCCCGGCAACAGCTACTACCCGCCCGAAGGCTCTCTTCCCATCGGTCTTGTAGGCAATGATATCATCTGCTACGATCTTCTCTCCGAACAACCTCTGTGTCTGTACACGGTACACCACACACAGATCCCCGTCTTTCATTGCGGGAAACATATCCTGTCCGTGGCACTGCGTGATCAGAAAGCAGTACGTAAACAGCAGATAGCAAATCACTGCCAGATAGATTAGGCGAACCGCAAGCCTGCGGTAGCCCGCCCGGGTAATCACACGTGCTCTTCGCCGTGCGATTACCTGCTCAATGCTTGCTTCACCCGCTATCCGAATTCCCCCTTTCGTCAGGTGCTCTGATGTTCCAGGCAGCCATACGCTATTCCCCCTTTTTCTTCAGGTCGTGCTCAGCGATCAGCGCGTCATAGCGGATCCGCTCAGCAAGTAATGCCTGCCTGTACATCTCATTCAGCTCACGAATCTTTGTCCAGACATCCTTTTCGGATACACCGCCAAAGATTTGCTTGCGGAATTTTACCTTTTGCAGGAATCCGGCAATCTTTTCTTCCTGCTCGGGAGGAAAATGAACCTGCTCGCTCATTCTTCCTCCTTTCTTCTCCTCCTGGACATCATCACCGCGCCGAATCCTGCCAGCGGGATCAGACCCAACAGGAGCAGATAAGGTTTGGATTCCGTCGGAACACCGGTATCAATCTCTACCTCACGATTATTTTTGAAGGTAACCTTATAGTACTGATTCTCTACAGGATTAATCGTTGCCGTTGCTCCTGTCTCTGGATCATCGGCTCCCAGTCCTACACTGGTTTCGTAACCATCTGCTTTGGTTTCCTGAATCGTAATCTTTGTTCCCCACTCAACACCTTCAAATTTCTTCAGTCCGCCATGTTTCAGGGTAAACGGCTCTGAGCTGGTTGTTCCGTCAGTATAGGTAAATGTTGCAGTGAAAGTGAAATCTGCTGTTTGATCTCCCATGTTACCGGAAACAATCTTGGTAACATCGATTGTTGATGTTTTCCGGGTGTATTCATTCTTTACTTCGATTTCATCACTTGTATTTTCACTGGTTAGCGTTACCGGACTACCAATTGTTGTCTGCAGGCTGTACCATCTGACATCAGCACCGCTTTCTACAACACTGTACGTTGCGTCAACGGGAACATTGTTTATCGTATAGATACCGTCAGTCATCTGAGAATACTTGAATGTTGCAAACTCTGTTTCATTCCCGTTTCCAATCTTCTGCTTCACAACAAATGTGGTACCACCCGGGACCTTATCTCCATCTTTCAGCCCGCTGAACGTCTTTTTAATTTTCAGGCTGCCCTGGCTGTACGTGTTCCTCACCGCAATCGTTCCGCTCATGTTGCTGCTGCTCAGCTCCACTGCGTTGCCGATTTCAGTTTCCAGCTTGTAACCCGTTACCGCTGCTCCGCTCTCTTCCACACTGTATGTCGCGTCGATCGGCACTCCGGTCAGCGTATAGCTGCCGTTGGTCATGTCGCCGTATGTGAAGCTCGCGTATGTTTCGTTGCCTGTCTTCACTGTGAACGTTGTGCCGGCAGGTACTACATCGTCTCCCACAAGGCCGCTTGCGCTCTTTGTGATCGTCAGGCTGCCCTGGCTGTACGTGTTCCTCACCGCAATCGTTCCGCTCATGTTGCT
>CAMKNZ010000005.1 GCA_946414315.1 uncultured Clostridia bacterium | reverse complement strand
TGAAGCTGCCTAGCCATACTCCGTTGCAAATGTTATTTAGCTGCTTTGGACGATATTCAGCTGTCAAAGTGCGCGTTTAGTTTTGCAATTTAGCTTCTTCGGCACGCTCATTGTCTCATTTTGGATGATGAAAAAAATCGGCATCCGACACTGCCGCCCGGATGCGGTTGCGGCCGCTTTTGTTCTGATGTACAATAGCAGTGAGTTCGAATGCTGTCAGAAAAGAGAATATGCAGCTGTAAAAAGACGGCCGCCATCCATGCGCTGGCATTGATAATTTACCGATGATAAAGGAGGATCCACATGATTGAATTAAGCAACGAAAGAATGGAGCAGATCCTGCAAGACGAAACAGCGAAAACGGAAGACCTGACGACGATCCTCCGCGGGATCTATACCAGGTATATGAACCTGTATGAGCGTTATTTCGCTGGCTTCGACGCGCTGAACGACGACAAGGTCGCCGAGTTCGGGAAATACCATGAGGAAACCATAAGCCTGATCAAATATTATTACATGGATATCCCCCAGGATATCTGCTCCGGGATCATGGAATTCGAGGAGAAGGTCAGCGATAAGCTGCTCGGGCGTGAATGGAAGAAAAACCTTTATGACGCCTATGACGAATTCAGGGAAAAAAGCAAGGTCCGGGGCAAGAGTGATGAGTATTACCAAGCGGAATTTGCAAAGCAGGCCCTGAAAGAATTCTATGAGGCCATGGAATATATTTTCAGGGTCGGTTTCGGCACTGACAGCCAGACCGCCAAAGATATCTTTGGCGGAATCTCCGGACTGCTGTTCGGAAAAAAAGAAAAGTAAACCCGAGCCGACATACAGGCATAATCCGGCCCTGCAAACAAAAAACCGGGGTTCGCATACCCGGCAGAAAAGTTTCACCTGCTGTTCACAGCTTCTTTAATTTCGCTTAAGAAACATCTGTTAAGATGATCCTGACATCAGGGAGCGCCGGCTTCTCGAGGGCCGCCTCCCGCCTAACCTGTCTGTCCTGCCGGTGTTCCGGCTGAGATATACATATATATCCCCCCCTTCCCTTGGCCCGGCGTCATGCCGGGCCTTTCATATGCAAAAAAGAGAGGCAGGAGTCCTGCCTCTCTTCCGTTATATCAGCTTCCCGTCGCAGTGGTCGATTTCATGCTGGACGATCTGTGCCTGGAAACCGTCCAGGGTTCCGATATGCTCCTTCATCTGCATATCCTGCCATTTGAGCCGGATAGACCTGTAGCGTTTGGTTTTCCGGACTCCTTCCAGGCTGAGACAGCCTTCCTCCGTTTCATATTCACCGGAGGCAGACAGGATGACCGGATTGATCATCGCCACGGCGATCGGTCCTTTGGCCATGACAATGATCCGTTTTTTCTTCCCGATCATATTGGCCGCCATCCCGACGCAGCGATCCATGTTTGCCTTCAGGGTATCGATCAGATCCGCTGCGATGGGCAGATCCTCCTCCGTTGCCGGGGCGGATGGCTGCGCCAGGAAAATCGGATCATGCACAATTTCACGGATCATGTTACTTCTCCCATCTGTGCCCGCAGTTCTGGCAGGTACAGATTGTCTTATAGGTAATATTCCGGACCGTATTGCTGACTGTAGAGGATTTCCCCTTATACTTCTTTTTCTTGAACGGGGACGCAAACAGGCGCAGGATCAGCCTGGGGATAAACAGGAAGATCCAGGTGAACAGGTCCACGATCCACCACCACCAGCCGATCAGCAGCCACCAGAGACAGCCATGGCCTTTCTCCTTGTATTTCGACACCGTTCTGGAAGTAATAACCGCACCGTGGTCTTCCTGAAATGTATTTACATTGACATTTCCGCTTCCGCATATCGGGCAGTTCATTCTTGAGCCTCCTGTATTGATTCAGTCGATTCCCGGGTAAAGTCATTATACATACAGAACTGTCTGCTTTCAACGGTCCTGCATTGCCTCAAGAACTTCCAGAAAAGCAAGTTATGAGAAAATCGTAAGGTAAATAGAGGGAAATGAAGCATGGAAGTGAAATATTGTAGATAATAAGTAATATCATACAAGAGAACACAATCAGGAGGTCTTCCATGAACGAACTGTTCGATCAGGCAGGGTATAAGCTTCAGACCGGTGCAAAGATCATCATGGGTATCGGAATGTTCCTCTCACTGGCTGGCTGTATTACTTTCGTCGCCCTGCATCCGTTTGGCTACGAGGTCACGTTCCCGGACGTCCTGGTCGGACTGGTCATCCTTCTTGTCGGCGTCCTGTTTTCATGGTTCTTTTCCCTCTTAATCTTCGGATTCGGACAGCTCGTTGAAAACAGTGAAGTCTCCACTTCCATCGCTGTTCATAACTACAATCGGCAACAGAAAAATGCAGAAGCTGATGATCCGGAAGCAGACAAAGATTCCCGTCAGCAGCAGGTGTTTCAAAAATATATGTACTGGACCTGCCCGGAGTGCGGTACCGTCAATATGTCGACAGACAATTACTGCACTGAATGCGGGTTAAAGAACAAAACCTGAAATGGAAGCTGCTGGAAGAATAAATATGAATCAGTCAACAGGGAGGGAGCATCATGTTTAAGTTCTGGGGCAACGGATCGCAGGAAGCCATGGATCTGGTGAACGCCATCCGGGTGAGGAGTACGGAGAATTTCAACTGGACGTTTATCTTTATCCTGGCGGTCGTTTTCTACGTCTACTGGACGGAGATCCACAAGAAAAACTACGAGGTCGTATATGCCGGGCTTGCGCTGTACGGCGTACACTGGCTGTATGAGATCTGCAACGCGGTCATCGGGAAAGCCTTCGGTTATCCGCTGTGGTCGGTCAGCAACGAATCCACCACCTTCATCCTGCTGGTCGGCGTCTGCTGGGAACTGTCCATGATGTTCTCCCTGGCCGGCATGATCTCATTCAAGATGATGCCCCAGGACCGGACAAAGCGGTACCTGGCCGGGAAGCTGGGAAAGAACGGCATCAGCTGCAAGCTGGTCACGGCGCTGGAGATGGCGCTGCTGTTCGCGCTGTTTGAATCCTTCCTGGCGGGGACCAGCAACCATTCCTTCATCTGGGTATACCGCTGGTGGGGCGTGATCCCGGTGTTCATCACCACCTATGTACCTTTCTTCCTGGCAAGCAACTATGTGCCGGACATGGAGCCGAAAAAGCGGAAGGCGTTCCTCATCACGGAATGGGCGCTGGTGGCGGTGCTGCTCATCGTCCTGATCCCGCTGGGCGTTATTTGACAAACAAATAAAAAGGAGGATCTGATCATGCTCCGTAAACGTTTCGTATCCCTGCTGCTGGCCATGGCCGTACTCTGCGCTTTCCTGTGCGCCGGGGCCGCGGCGGAGACCGCTGAAAAAACGGTCAAGGATATCTATTCCGACTGGATCAGCGCCGTGAACGGAAACCCGCCCCAGGGCGCCGAACTGGACGAAGCGGCCGCCGACGCCTACTGCCTGCAGCTGTACAGCTATGTGGACGCGGCTTCCGCCGAAAAGCTCTTTTACGGCGGCCCGGAAACCGCAGCGGCGCTGCTCAAACCCCTGAGCCTGGCGCTGTACCCCGAAGCGAACGGCTATTACTGGGATTCTACCCTGGCCAACGCCGGAGCCCTCTACGCCGCCGTCTGGACCATCGTGAACTCGGACGAATACGCCGCCCAGGATAAAACCAGGCCGGCGCTGAAAGAGCTCCTGACAAACGGCTTCGGCCTCCCGGCCGCAGACGTCGGAAAAGCAGTGGATATGGCCGTGGACTATATCATGGAAAAGGATCCCGAAGCCGCCAAGGCCGGCTACCTCCAGTACGGCGTGACTCCCGAGAGCGTGACCCTCGAGGGAAGCGACGAATACATCGCCGCCTACCAGAAAGGGTATGCCCTGTTTGAAGAGGGAAAATACGAGGAAGCGATCCAGGCCTATACCGAAGCCCTGTCCTATAAGGAAAATGACCCGAATTCCTCCTTTGAGATCGCCCAGGCATATATCTCCCTGCGGGACTTTGAACAGGCCAAGGCGTGGAGCATCCGGGGCCTGTCCTATGCGGAGGAAGGCGAGGAAAAGGCCCGGTTCCTGCGCGCGATGGGCTTCGTCGCCATCGAGGAACTGGATTATGAACTGGGCGACGCCCTGTATTCCTACAGCCTGTCCTTCGGCGACAACGACACCGCCGCGAACGAACTGGCCTACATCCAGTACGTGGCCCCGGATACCCGGGCCTTTACGGCGGAGGACGCCGAAGCCTACCTGAGGGAAAAAGGCATCATCCCGTAAGCGGATTTGGTTCTTCTGACAACAAAACGGCGCCCCGGGGCGCCGTTTTGCTTATTCCTTTGTATCACGCGGCCGCGGAGTCTTCCGTCTCCTCCAGGTACCTCCGCCAGGCCTAGCCCAGCACCCGCAGGAAGCCCTTCTCGCTCCTGTCGCACTCCCCGTCCATCCAGTTCCAGAAGAACAGCTCCGTGCAGTCGTACCCCAGGGCGGTCTCCCGGAGCTTTTTTCCTTTATAGCGGCAGCCGAAGGCGGCAAAGTCCTTCGTCAGGACCGCAATCGTCTCTTTCCAGTTCATGCCGTACATCTTTTATACCCTCCTTTGTCTCCCGGATCAGGAGAAGAAGCTCTCCCGCTCCAGCACCACCGTAACCAGCAGAATGAACAGCCCCCAGATCATCGCGCCCATGCTCTCCATCTCCTTCATTGCTCCGTCGGTTTCTTTCTTTCGGCATACTCATCGTACCCCGGAGGATGATGAAAAATTTGAGCATCCCCGGCATGCCCGGAGCAGGGACCGGCATAAAGGAAAAGCAGGTTCCGCGGCGAAACATATATATGCTGTATCCAGCCCTTTTCCGCGCCGGGAAACCGGAAAAACCGGCAGTTGCAACCGCCGGTTGCGGAAGTTCCAGCCCCGTTTGATAGCCTGCAACGGCCCGGTCGGCTATGCTGAGCCTGCCCGGAAACGGGACAACACTGAAGGAGAACAGAAAAATGATTTTTGCAGACAAACTGATCGACCTGAGAAAGAAGAACGGCTGGTCCCAGGAAGAACTGGCGGAGAAACTGAACGTCAGCCGGCAGGCTGTTTCCAAGTGGGAGGGCGCCCAGTCCGTCCCGGATATGTCGAGGATCATCCAGATGTCGGAGCTCTTCGGCGTCAGCACCGATTACCTGCTCAAGGACAGCCTGGAGCAGGCGGAACCGGCCGGGGAGATCACGGAGGAAAGCACCACCTGCCGCACCGTCGGCATGGAGGAAGCCAACGCCTTCATGAATGTCAAGGAAGCAAACTCCCGGCGGGTGGCCCTGGCGGTCATGCTGTGCATCCTGTCCCCGGTGGCCCTGATCCTGCTGGGCGCCGCCCAGGCTTTCGGGCTGCTGAAATGGTCCGAGGAAGCCGCCTGCGGCGCCGGCCTGGTCATCCTGATGCTCCTGATTGTCCCGGCGGTGGGGCTGTTCATCATCTCCAACCTCCGGATCTCTCCCTATGAATACCTGGAAAAGGAACCCGTGGAAACGCTCTACGGCGTCACGGGCCTGGTGAAGGACCGGAAGGAAAAGTTCCAGCCTGTCCACACCCGCTGGCTGCTCATCGGGATCATGCTGTGCGTCGCCTCGGTCATCCCGCTGTTCATCTGCATGTTCCTGGGTAGGGAATCCTTCCTGGGCGCCGTGGGAATCGCGTCCGTGCTGGTGCTGTGCGCCATCGGCGTGCTGCTGATCGTCCGAGTGTCCATCGTGTGGGGCAGCTACCAGATGCTGCTGGAGGAAGCGGAATACACCCGGGAAAACAAGGAGCACAGCCGGCGCTTCGGCCCTGTGGCCGGCGTTTACTGGTGCCTGGTCACTGCCGCGTACCTGGCCTGGAGCTTTATCGGAAACAGCTGGAACATCTCCTGGATCATCTGGCCCATCGCCGGCGTCCTCTACGGCGCAGTGACGGCGGTGATCCGGGTGATGAAGAAATAATGGACGCCCTTCCCCTCCTGTAATATGATACTGATGACCGGATACAGAAAATTGAATCGGCTTATGCCAGCTGTCCTTTTTCGTACGTATAAACAGTTGAAAACGGTTTTTTCAGTGAACAAAAGGAGGTTATCGCAATGGAAAAGAAAATCGAACTGAGCATGGAAGAGATGGAAGAAGTGACCGGCGGCGTCAACCGCACGGTCAACACCGGCGTAGCCGACCTGAAGGCCGCGGTACGCAAGGGCCCCGGCAAGAGCTACGGGCAGATCACTTCCCTGCCCAACGGAACGGTCGTGGATACGATCTCTGACCCGGTCTATGACCAGGTCGCCGGACGCCACTTTGTGGAGGTTACCTTTACCGACAAAGGCGGCGTTTCCCGGACGGGCTGGATCGCCACTTCCATCCTGGGCATGAAGCGCTGAAGTTATTTTGAAAAAGCAAGAAAAAAGGTCCCTGCCGTCAGGCAGGGACCTTTTCGTTTATGCGCAGTCCTTTTGTTTCTTCGCAAGCCAAAGGTTGTACCCCAGGATGGAGCAGACGACGATGACGCAGCCGGCGACTGAAAGGGCGGTGATCGTCTCCCCGTAGAAGGCCGCCACCAGCAGCGGGTTCATGATCGGCTCCATGCCGGTAATGAGGCTGGCCGTGACCGGCGGCGTGCTGCGGATTCCGATGGAAAAGAGGATATAGGCCCCGCCGACCTGGATGACGCCCAGCGCGAGGACCGGCAGCAGGACCGGCAGGGAAAAGTCTGTTTCCCGGAAGCACAGGGGCGTAAACAGGAGGCCCGCGGCCAGCTGGCCCAGGAAGCAGGAGGAGATCGCGTCCGCGTTTTTGCCGGTGTTCATCATAAAGACGCCGGCATAGCACACGCCCGAAAGAACCGCCAGGAGATTGCCCGCCAGGTTCCCCGCCCGGATCCCGTCCACAAAGAACAGGACCACGCCCAGGAGCACCAGGAAGCAGACCGCCAGGTCCACCTTTCCCGGCTTCTGCCGGTAAAGCACAGCCATGAAGATGATGACAAAAACCGGGGCGGTAAACTGCAGGACGATGGTGTTCGCCGCGGTGGTCATCTTGTTCGCCAGGGCAAAGAGGGTCGTCACGCCGATCATCGACAGGGCGCCGGTCAGGACCCTGCGGCTGAAGACGATCCGGCGGCGGGTGATAAGCAGATAGCTACCGATCACCAGCGCGCCGATCAGGTTCCGGGCGCCGTTGATCGCCAGGGCGTTCCATGGAACCAGCTTGATGAACAGGCCGCCTGTGCTGAAGCATACCGAGGCCAGGAAAACGAACAGTACGGAACGGTTCCTTTCCTTCATGCGTTTCCCTCCCCCGGTTTCAGTTGATCCGCTCCATTATAGCCGGTTCGGCCGGCGGGGGCAACGGGGAAGCGTTGGACACCGCGGGCCGTTGTATGGTATGATGTTCTCCCGGTCTGAGAGACTGATTGAAGGAGTATCATACGGTGCTGAAACGTTTCCTGCGTTCCCTGCTGGCCCTGGCGCTGGTCCTGGGCTTTCTGCTGCTGCCTGTTTCCCCGGCGGCCGCCGCAGACCGGATCGCAGACGATGGGGCGCTGCTGGAGGAACTGGCGGAACTGCGGGAGATGAACGCGGTGGGCTTCCGGCTCTTGCTGAAGAAAAGCTATTTCTCAGCGCTGGCGGAGAACGACCTGGCGGGGCTTTCCGCGCTGTTCCTTTCGGCGGGCATGACGGATTACAGCCTGCGCTACAATACAAACGGCGACCTGACGCTGGACGACGTCGCATGGACGGAGCCCCATACGGCCACCTGCTCCACGGAGGAGGAGTTCCGGGAGGCGGTCAGGGACCTGCTTTCCCAGGGCGTGTCCGCCTGCCAGGTCATCGTGACGGACAAGAACGTGTTCGACCGCCTGGTTTCGGGAAAGGCCGCCTTCCTCTTCAGCGCCATGTACGGGGCGGAGGAGGTCAGCATCCGGACGACCCTGCGGGCGCCTTACGCCTTTTACCTGGACGATATCAGATACTACGACATGCCCTGGTACGTGGTCTCCGGGGAGGACGCCTGGCTCGCGTCCATCCGGGAGATGGCGGAGGAAAGCGCCGGCGTGTTTTACCTGGTCCCCGATCCGGCCTTCGCCGAAGCAGTTTCGGCGGACAAGGAGATGCTGAAGCGGCTGGAAACGGCCGGCGCGGCCTTTGAATACCTGTATACCTATTCGGAAGGCATGCTGCTCAAGGTACGGGTCAGCGCCCGGTACCCGGGCACCCGGATCGTGAACGCCCTGCGGGAAAATGATACCCTGTACCTGAACCACCGGGAACGGGAAGCCCTCTCGGCGGCGCTGGCGCTGGCGGAGGCCTGCCGGCGGGAGGACCCGCTGGAAACCGCGCTGCTGATCCACGACGCCCTGTGCGAAAGGATCGTCTACACGGACGACGACGCCACGGAGGAGGACGACAACGCCATCGGAGCGCTGCTGGACGGCCGGGCGAACTGCGACGGATACGCGGACGCCTTCTACCTGGCCGGCACGCTGGCCGGGCTGGAGATCCGGTACCAGCACGGAAACAGCCGGCGGAAGGAAGCGGAGGAGCGCTACCGCGACGTATCCCACATGTGGAGCCTGATCAAAATCGACGGAAGCTGGCGGATGGTGGACGTGACCTGGGACGACCAGGAAGACCGGACGGTGCACACCTGGTTCAACATCGGGGCGGACCGGGCCCGGCGGACCCACGTATGGGACGAAAAAAACAGCACGCCGCTGCTGGAAAAAACGGACCCGGCCGGACGACCGGGGAACGAGTACCTGGTCCGGGACGAGGAAGGGATCCGGAGCGCGGTTTCCGATGCGGCGGCGAACGGATACGACTTTTTCACCCTGGTGACAGACGAAGGGTGCCCCCTGGACGGGGGCACCGTACTGGACTGCCTGACCCGCACCATGCGCCGTTCCTTTTCCTATGGCTGGAACGAATATATGCGCGCGATGACGGTACTGCAGGAATGACGTTTTATTTCTCCGCGACTTCGATCTGAACCGTGCGGACCACGGGTTCCGGGGCGCCCAGGGCGGTGCAGGTGACGGTGATCACCGTGCCGGCCGGAGCGGTCTTCGCGATCTTTACCTTGCCCTTGGCCACGGTGGCGATATCCTCGCCCACGTCCAGGGTCCATTCCACGTTTTTGTTGCCCGCCTGTTTCGGGACCAGCGTCTCCTTCACGGTGACGGTGCCGCCCGGGACGGGCTTTCCTTTTGCTTCCAGCGTCATGTCCTCCACCGGCGCCACGACGTTCACGGTGAGCTTCGCGTTCTTTCCGCCCGGCTCCTTCACCGCGATCTGCGCCTTGCCCGCGGCCAGCGGCCTGATCACCGCCGTGCCGTTTTCCGCGTCGGGCGTGATCTCCACGATGCCTTCCTTCGCGGCGGTCCAGGTGATGCCCAGGGGCGGGACCGTGTCCGGATCCAGGACTGCTTTCACGGTCTCCGAAGCCTCCGTGCCGGTATAGAAGAAGATCTCCGCCGGCTCCACGGCCAGCTTTTTCACCGCCGGGATCACCGTGACCGGGAAGACGGCCGAGGTATGGAAGACCGTGGATTCCGCCTTCACTTCCACCTTCAGGACCTGATCGATCTGCTTTCCGGCGGTCACGACGCCCCTGGCGTCGACGGTGACGCCCTCGGGCGCCGCGCCGGCGGCCGGGTCGGTCACGCTCCAGGTGACGGTATCGTTCTTCGCTTTCTTATTGACCTTGTCCGGATTGGCGAAGGCCGCCAGCAGCGTCAGCTTTTTGCCGGCCGTCAGCACGTCGGTGCCTTCCTTTGCGGTCAGGCTGATCTCTCCGTCCGCAACCGTGAAGGACGCCTGGGCCGGGTCATATACGATCCCTTCCACAATCTTCCGCAGGTCGGCCAGGGTGACCCTGGGCAGGTCTTCCCAGGGGGTACCGTTCTGCGGTTCGGAGAAAACGCGGGCCTGCAGGATCCGGTTGTTCCGGGCATACAGGAGCGTACCCATGGAATACGCGCCTGACTGGCCATCCACCTTGAACACCTGGGCCAGGGCCGGATGCCCGTCCAGCAGGATCTCCTCGCTCTCATAGTCTTCATACCCGTCGTAGTTCGTATACATCTTCCGCGCAGTATCCGCGTCTTCTGTGAATTCGTCCAGGGGCGAATAAACGGTATAGTCGACCCAGATTGAAGAAGGTGCTGTTTCATCCCTGGTAAAGAAGGCGTACTGCCTGGAATCCGAATTTTGATTGTCCTGGTCCTGATACTTTTCGCCGATCTCCGGCACCGGGACGCTGAAGCCTTCCAGCAATTCCATGGGCGAAAACGCCTCGCCCGTGATGATCCCTGTCGCCGTTTTGCCCGTCAGTATCACCGCGGGGCCGCCGTCGGAGGGAACGGCAGTCACCGTATAGACAGCGCCCACCGGCGTATCCTCCGCCGCGGTCAGCGTTCCCGTTTCCGCGTCAAAGGTGAACCCTTCGCCTTCCGCGCTGAGGGTAAAGGTCCTTCCCTCTTCCGGTTTTTCGTCCACGGCCGTAAAGGTTCCCGAGCCGCCGGGCAGCAGGAAACCGGGGCCCGCAACCCTGTAGGGCAGTACCCGGATCACGCGCTCGTCCCTGAACTGGACATTGCTCAGGTTGGAAAACAGGGTCACCCTGTATTCCCCGTAGTCCCGGAACTGGAACGCCTGGCTCATCGCATTGCTGTACGGATTAGGATTATAGAGCCAGCCCTGCCACAGGTTCTCCTGGGGATACCATTCTTTTCCGGTCTTATCGGTGAACCAGGCGCTGTACATACCATACTCGTTTGAGCTCAGATACTCGCTGACCGTCCGGCGCTGCTCTTCCGTCAGCAGCTGTGCAGACAGTTCCGACCAGTTGTCCCGGACCACCATACCCGCGATCTGGTCGCAGGAATAGAGATGGGTGTTGTTCCGGGAGGACCGCTCAGCTTCCGACACGTTCCCGAAGCTGTCCATCAGCACATCCCCTTCGCCCTTTTCGGCGACGCCGCTGCCGTCGGGATACCGAAGGGTAAAGAGCGGATATTCCTCCCAGGAAATCAGCCGGAAGGTGACCTCCGACTCATAATACAGGTCGCCGGCCCCCAGTTTCAGGCGGTAGACCGCCTCGCCCGGTTTCATGCTGTCGTTCAGAGACGTCTCCAGGTAGATATGCTGGTCCCACTCGCTGTCAGGAACCTTGAAATGCACGGCGTCCCGAAGGAACTCATCCCCGGAGATGAATTCCAGCAATCCGCGGTCCGGCGTCCGGGTATCATTCCTCGCTTCCGGGGGGCAGAGCTGAATAACCTCCAGCGAGTCATCCGAATACAGATATTCCGGCACAGTGGAAGGCACGTAAAACAGCCGGCTGAAGAAGATGAACGGATCACGCCAGTCTTCGCGCAGCTCCGCGTTCACTGTCTCACCGCCGGTGAACTCTCCGAAGGAAGCGACTTCCTTATCTTCCGCCAGCGCGCCTGCGCACAGCAGGACCAGCGCAGCCAGTATAACCAAAAGCAGGATCCCGATCCGTTTCATATGCAGTGTTCTCCTTTGATATTCCTCTTAGATTGTAATTTCCGGATGCCATATTCTAGCATATCCGGCGATGTTCTTCAATCGGCTTTCTCCGGTTTTTTTATGGACTGATCCCCGGCTTTGTGGTATGCTTTGGATACACGGACAAAACCGCTTTGGATCCTCATCCCGGAGGTTGACGATATGAAACGCATCCTATGTCTTCTCCTGACAGCAGTAATCCTCTGCCTTTCCGTCTCCGCCCTGGCGGCGGACCCGGTGCCGGTGGAGTCGATCACCCTGAACGTAGCTGAGCTGGAACTGCAGGTACAGAAAAACACCGGCGTCCGGGCGACGATCGCCCCGTCCAACGCCAGCAACAGGAACCTGGCCTGGTCCTCTTCGGACGAAAGCGTCGCCACGGTCAACGCAGGCCGGATCACCGGCGTGGGCAGCGGCACGGCGACGATCACTGTTTCGGCCATGGACGGCAGCGGCGTATCCGCTTCCCTGCAGGTTCACGTGACCAGCCTCGTGCGGCGGATCGTTCCGGTGGTCAACCGGGTGGTGCTGCCCCCGGCTACGACCTGGTCCCTTTTCTATACGGTGGAGCCGGAGGACGCGGACAACAAGGCGCTCACCTGGACCAGCAGCAACGAGCGGGTGGCCACGGTGGACCAGAACGGCGTCGTTTCCGCCCACGCTCCGGGCAACTGCACCGTCACCTGCATGGCGACGGACGGCTCCAAAGCCCGGGGTATATTCAGCATCGCGGTCAAGGCGCACGACATCATCATCAACGAGCCCGGCGACGTGGACGTGGAGTTTGAGACGGAAGAGGGTTCGGTGAACATCACCGTCGTGAAAGACGGCAAGAAGGAAACCAAGGCTACCCAGCGGCGTTTCCGCACAGACAACCACTGCGTTTCCTCCCCGGAAGACATGGTGATCCGGCCGCTGAAGCCCGGCTCCGACATTATCCGGATCGAATTCATCGAAAAGAAAAAGGCCATCAGGAGCGAAAACTATTCGGTCTTCGTCTCCCAGGGCGCCATGGGCGAAGCCGCCCGGCTGAAGGCGGACGGGGAACCGGAGCCGATCACTTTCCTGAACATCCCCTGGGGCACCGCTTATCCGTCGGTCAACGAATCCCTGCAGGCACGGGGCACGGGCCTGAAGATGCTCAGCCAGCGCAACGACTACCTCCGCGCCATGGTCGATGGAGAAATCCTCTTCGGCAACCTCTGGGCCTACAGCGCGGCGACGAACTATACCTACACGGCCGGCGACCGGCTGTGGGAAGTGCGCAACGGTCTGTTCCGCGGGGACCTGTATTTCCACCCGGAGATCTCCTTTGACAGCATTATGCAGGCCGCCCGGAGCATCTACAGCCTGGACGAGGGCCAGAAGGTCGGGGACCGGGACTATGCCTGGAAACGGGGCCACGTATCCGTCACGCTGACCTGGACCAAACGCTATACGGTGCTGGAACTGATCTGGGACGGCACGGAGGAGGAAGCGCCCGAAGCGCCGGAAGAAGCGGAATAACGGTTTTTCCGCCCAGGCGGAAAAATAAGGATATTTATTCGTCCGAGGATATCGTTTATCCCCGGACGTTTTTTCTGTATGCTCTTTCCGAAGCAGAAAAGCGTTTCTGCTGAAACATGAACGACAGACTCTTAAGAAAGGAGCGTCACCAATGGAAAACATCCTCTCTTTTCTCCAGACCGGCTGGTACTGGATCCTGATCGGTATCGCGGCCCTGGTGCTTCTGCTGAAGTTCCTGCCGCGCTACAGGATCGCCCCGCCGGACAGAGCCCTGATCATCTCCGGCCTGATCCGGCGCAACTACAAGGTCCGCAATCCCGACGGAACGGTTGCCACGAAGAAATTCGGCTACCGGATCGTCCGCGGCGGCGCGACTTTCTATGTCCCCGCCCTGCAGCGGGTTGACGAACTGGACATGTGCCTGACCCAGGTGGACATCCGCACGGCCCAGCCCGTACCCACCAAGGAGTATATCTCCGTCATCGTGGACGCGGTGGCGAACATCAAGATCGGATCAGACGACCTGTCCATCGCCACGGCCGCCGAGCAGCTGCTCCATTACAATCCCGAGCAGATCAAAGCCCTGGCCAAGGACGTGCTGGAAGGCAACATGCGTGAGATCATCGGCCAGATGACGATCGCTGAACTGGTGCAGAACCGCGACAAGTTCGCCCAGGAATCCATCAAGGCCGCCATGTGTGACATGAGCAACATGGGCCTGGAGATCATCAACCTGACCATCCAGAACTTCTGCGACAAGGACGGCAACGTCATCGACACGATGGCGGCCCGGAACATCGCCGAGAAGGAACAGGACAAACGCATCGCCGAAGCCCAGGCCGAAAAGGAATCCAAGTTCGCCGAAATGCAGGCGGACGCCGAGATCGCGCGCCAGAACCGCGACGTGGAGGTCCAGAAAGCCTCCTTCATGCAGGAGACGGAAGAAGCCCGGGCGAAGGCCGAGATGGCCTACAGCATCGAGCAGGAGCGCATCCGCAAGACCTTTGAAACCGAAAAGGCCGCCGCCGAGCTGACCCGCCTGGAAAAGGCGACGGAGCTGAAGCGGCAGGAAGTCGAGATCGAGCGCGAGAAACTCAACGTCATGATCCGTGAAAAGGCGAAGGCCGACAAGGACAGCGCCATCGCCGCGGCGGACGCGGAGAAATACCGCCTGCAGGCGGAAGCCGACGCGGCCCTGTATGCTGCGGAAAAGGAAGCCGAAGCCATCCGGATGAAGGGCGAAGCGGAAGCCGAAGCCATGCGGCTGAAGGCGGAAGCCATGCAGCTCTACGGCCAGGCCGCCATGATGGAAATGGTCACCGACAAGCTGCCCGACATCGCCCGCGCCGTGTCCGAACCCCTGAGCAAGACCGAAAAGATCATCCTCTTCGGCGAGGGCGGCGCCACCGCCATGGCCCGGGATACCGCCGGCACCATGCTGCAGACCTTCGAAGCCGTAAAGGAAGCCGTTGGCCTGGATATCCCGAAGACCATCCGGGACGTCACCACCGGCGGCCTCGTAGGCCGCGCCGCGAAGGAAGCGGAAGACGAAGAAAAGAAAGCCCTTCCCGAAACGGCGGCGCCCGAAGGCGAAACCCCCGCGGCGGACGAAGCGCCTGAAGCGTAAATCCAAAGCAAAGCAGGGGAGAGCGTCATGCTCTCCCCTGTTTTTTCTGTTTCTCCATAAAGCTCCGGATCCGGCCGGCCATTTCCCCGGGGCTGTGGTCAAAGTGGTGCCCCTCGCCTTCGATCTCCGCCAGTTCGCAGTCCGCGTACCGGGCGGCAAAGGGACGGACCGTTTCCGGTGGAACCACGTCGTCGTCCTTTCCCTGGAGGATCAGGACCGGACCCTTGAAGCGGTCCGCGGCCTCTTCGGCGTGAACCGCCTGAGCCACGCGGATATAGTCCCCGTCCAGGGTCACGCCCTGGGGCAGCGGGATGGAATCCGGAATACGGTCCGGGTCGAAGGTATAGCCCAGGAGGCTGCCGCTCCTCGCGCCTTCGGGGATCAGGAACGCCGGGGCCCGCAGGACAAGCCCGCGGATCCGGTCCGGTTCCATGGCGCCGGCCAGCGCGGCCACCAGGCCGCCCTGGGAATGGCCGGAAAGATACAGCTCCGTATAGCCCAGGCCCCGTACATAATTGATTGCGGACAGGGTATTCCCGATCCATTTGTACAGCGTGTGCCTGCGGAACTCCCCGCCCGACTCCCCGTGGCCGAAAAGGTCCAGGCGCAGGGTGGCGAAACCGGCGTCCCGCATAGCCTCCGCGGTTTGCAGGGTATGGATCCGGTTTTTCGCGCTGCCGAAGCCGTGGAGGATGATCACCAGGGGGAGCTTTCCTTCCGCGCCGTCCCGCGTTTCCAGCACCGCGCTGAGGCTGATCCCGTCGTCCGGGATGATGAGGTTCTGTTCCATGTTTTCCGTTCCTTCCGAAGATTCCGGGCTTATTATGCCCCAACCGCCGCTTTTTTACAATCGTTCCCTTATTGTTCCCCGTTTCCATCCATGATATGATGTTCTCCGTGAACGATGAACCGAACCCGGAGGGTTATATATGACCATTTTAGTCGATATGGACGATACTATGGAGCAGCTGCTCAAGCGCTGGGTGGCCCGGGCGAACGAGAAATACGGCCAGGACATCACCCTGGACCAGATCACAAGCTGGGACGTGTCGGAGCCCTATCCGGGGCTGAACAAAAAAGAGATCTACTCCGTGACCTACGAACCCGGATTCTGGAGCGGCGTGGAGCCCATGCCCGGCGCGGCGGAAGCCCTGAAACATTTCATGGACGAGGGCCACGAGGTCTATGTGGTCACGGCCACGGAACCCGAGCACCTGGAGGAGAAAATGAAGGGCCTGCTCTTCCGGTATTTCCCCTTCATCACCTGGGACCGGGTGATCGTCACCGGCCGCAAGCAGATGATCCGGGGCGACGTGCTGATTGACGACGGGGTCCACAACCTGGAAGGCGGCGGGTACCGGAAGATCCTGTTCACCGCGCCCCACAACCGGACCTACGACGCGGAAGCGAACGGCATGGTCCGGGCGGACACCTGGGACGAGGTGGTCCGGATCATTGACGAAATGACGGAGGGAAACTGAGATGGTGCAGACGATTTACCTGGCAGGCGGATGCTTCTGGGGCCTGCAGAAATACTTTGACCAGTTTGACGGGGTGCTCAGCACCGAGGTCGGCTACGCCAACGGCCCGGACAAGGCGCCGAGCTATGAGGACGTGTGCCATGACAGCGGCCATGCGGAGACGGTTAAAATCGAATACGACGAAGACCGGATCTCCCCGGAGGAACTCCTGGACAAATACTTTATGGTGATCGATCCCCTGAGCGTGAACAAACAGGGGCACGACGAGGGCATCCAGTACCGCACCGGCATCTACTACACGGACGAGAGCCAGCTTGACCCAATCCGGAAGGTGTATTCCCGGGAGGAGGCAAAGGCCGGCGCGAAGCTGGCCGTGGCCGTGGAGAAGCTGAAGAACTTCTACAGCGCCGAGGAATACCACCAGAAATACCTGGAAAAGAACCCGGGCGGCTACTGCCACATCCCGGCCCGGTTCTACGGGGAAAAATAAGCGGCGTTATCCGTCGCATCTGTCCCTTTTTTCCGGAAAGGCTTCGCGGTATCCTCATGCTGTATAAGGAGGGATACTTTATGAAGAAGAATTTCGGCTGGACCGTTTACGGGATCATCGGGTTTATCTTTGCCCCCATGGGCGCCCTTTTCACCGCCATCGGGCTGTTTGTCGGCCAGCGCATGGACAACCGCTGGCACAGCCCTGAGGAACCGGTGATCTTCCGGGCCGTCTTCTGCGGCGTCGGCGGGATCTTCCTGCTCCTGGGCCTGGCCTTCCTGTTCGTCGAACTGCGCCGCCGGTATCTCCTGCGGCGGGCTTACAGCTGCGGAAACTGCGTGGACGCGCAGGTCCTCGGCATGGCTGTACAGAAGAACGTGAGCACGTTCCGGGGCCAGCCCCGGATGCTCGAAGCCGCCTGGACGGACGGAAGCGGCGTGGTCCACGTCTACCGCAGCCGCTACCTGTATACGGACGTGACCAGACTGTTGAAATCGGACACCGTTCCGGTTTATGTGGACCGGTTCGATGAAAACATCGGCTTCGTGGATATCGACGCCGTGCTCCCGGAGATCCGGGTACACTGATGCTTTTCAGGAGGCTTCCCGAATGGAAACAATCGCGGGCGAATGGATCATGAAGGGCTGCAGGCGGACCGACCCGGAATGCCTGCACTCCCCGGATGACCTGCTGGCACTGGTCCGGCAGGTCGGTTTCCTGCCGCTCTTTTCCGGGGATATCCCCGGCTTCTCCGTGGAGGAACGCACCCCGCCGGGGGACTGGTGGACAGACCGGCCCGGGGACCCCTGGGCCTGGCGGCAGGTGCTGGCGCCCCATCCCGATATCGCCTACGGCAAGTTCTTCGACAAAAAGGCCGGCTTCATCTCCCGGGAATGGTTCCCGGCCTTCGCCAATTACCGCCGGGACGGCTACGACTGGGAAGGCATGTATGAGGACGGAAAGCTCAGCAGCCGCGGCAAACGGATCCTGGACGTGCTGGAGCTGAATGAAAACGCGGAAGGCCTGGGCCTCCTCTCCTGCGAGATCCGGCGGCGCGCCGCCCTGGAGAAGGGCTTCGAGGGCGTCCTGACGGACCTGCAGATGAAGAGCTTCCTGCTCATGAGCTGCTTCCGCCAGAGGCGGAACAAACTCGGCGAACCCTACGGCTGGCACGTGGCGGAGCTGATGACCCCCGAAACCAAATGGGGCTGGGACGCGGTCAACAGCTGCGGCGAGAAACCGGACGCCTCCCTGGAACGGATCCGGGAACAGATCCGGAAGCATTTCCCCGGCGCCTCCGACAGGGCGGTCCTGAAGGCCGTCGGCATCAAAAAATGAGGAGAACACCCATGACGCAGAAAGACATTTTCGATATTGCCCTGGCGCAGGCGGCAGCGGACTGCTCCT
Source organism: uncultured Clostridia bacterium (assembly GCA_946414315.1). Classification (GTDB taxonomy): domain Bacteria; phylum Bacillota; class Clostridia; order Christensenellales; family Aristaeellaceae; genus Aristaeella. The sequence goes on along the minus strand of CAMKNZ010000005.1, from coordinate 89,266 downwards.
GCAGCCCGGAGGACTTCCTCCGCACGGAGCACGTGGTCACCGAAGCCCGGCCGAACCCCTCCGCCCGGCGGGACCGGCCGAATCCGCCCCTGTGCCGCCTGGTCACCTTCGGCAGCAACATCGTGGCGGCCTGCCGGAAGGACCTGATCCCGGACGTTACCGCCTACGTCAACAGCCAGAGCGCCCACTACCGCTGCTTTGAAACGCCCTATATCTACGAGCTGAACAAAGCCCTCGAAAAGGCGGGCATGCGGGTCTACAAGGCCCACAGCGCCTTCCTGCCGGACCTGGAGGCGGTGTTCGGCGCGGACCTGTCCTGCGCGTATGAAACCCGGGTGCTGCATCCGGAGGACTTCACGGACCTGTATGTCCCCGCCTGGGGCAACGCCCTGTGCGCGGACCGGAAGCAGCTGGACATGCTGGGCGTGGGCGCGTACGACGGCGGAAAGCTGATCGGCCTGGCCGGCTGCTCCGCCGACGGGAACGAGATGTGGCAGATCGGCATCGACGTGCTGCCGGAATACCGGCGGCAGGGCATCGCCGCCGCCCTGACCAACCGGCTGGCCCGGGAGATCTTTGAACATGGCAAAGTCCCCTTCTACGGCGCCGCCTGGTCCAACATCCGGTCGCTGAAAAACGGCTTCCGCTGCGGTTTCCGCCCCGCCTGGGCGGAGCTGGGAGCGGAGAAGGCCTGATGCTGCATTTTTTCATCATCCTCCGGAGTACGATAGGGATACCGAGAGATCCCACGGTACTGAGGAGGATATGAAACATGGAACAGAAGAACTGGATCAACATCACCCGGTCCCCGTCGCTGTACTGCCGGTACGCCTATTTCGACCTGGAAGACCACCTGGCGGATTCCCTGTTCGAGCGGGAGAACGTGGCCGTGAAATATGAACAGGAATTCGTCAACCCGGTCAATGACTACCGCCTGGTTGTCTGCCGGGTGCTGCCCTGGCACCGGGACGGCTTCCTGAAGGCCCTGGGCCGCCTGCCGAACAAGATGAACCTGCTGGGCTTCAACGACTACCAGCAGTTCTGCCGGGACTACCTGGACTATTCCGAAAACTGGATGATGGGCAGGCAGCTGACCGCCTGAAGGGAAAAATAACCCTGCTTATTTTTCACCTTTCATCCCTGTATTCCCCGGTCCTCCGATGCTAAGATATCCTCACAGCAAGGGAATAACCCCTTCGCTGAATGGACGTAAAGGAGGATCCGAACAATGTATCGCTACAACTGGAACATGGATCCTCGTGGCCGGAACACAAGGCACAGAGGATTCCGCCCGGGCATCTTCCTGGGCATCGTCGGTCTCCTGTTCTTCGGTGTGATCTTCGCCGAGGCCCTCTGCGGAGTGGCCGGCGCCGCCGTCATGATCCTGGCCTCTGTCATCTCCGGCCTGGCGCGCTTCCTGCCGCGTCTGATCCGCGCCCTCGTTTCTTCCCGGGGCTTCGCCCTCGGCGTCGCCATGGGCCTGGTCTGGTACTTCCGGACCCACAGGAGGAACAGGGCCGCCGCGGAAGAAAGCCGTGAGAGCGCCGGCCGCGTCGACGGCACCGCCGTGGAGACCGAAATCACTGAAGCGCCGGCTTACCGGACCTTCAACGCCTGATCGTCGCAATAACGGAAACGACGGGGCGGATACAGATAAAGGCAGCCCGGGATCACCCGGGCTGCCGGTTTTTGTCTCATTGAGTTTGCCCCCGTGAAGGTATATACTGTAAGGCAGACAAAGGAGGCTGGTCGTCTTGATCCCGATCCTTTCCGTGGAAGCCATGCGAAAAAGCGACGCCCGTACCATCGCCGGCGGCGTCCCCGGCCTGGAGCTGATGTTCCGGGCAGGGAAAGCCATCTTCGAACAGGTGGACTGGAAACCCCCGGTGGCGGTCGTCTGCGGCAGCGGCAACAACGCCGGCGACGGCTATGTCATCGCCGGGCTCCTGCAGGCCGCCGGGATCCCCTGCGAGGTGATCCTTCTCTTCGACCGCTATTCCGAAGACGGCGCCTATTACCTCACCGAATGCCGGGAAGCCGGCGTGCCGGTGCGGATGTGGGAAAGCGGCATGGCGCTGGCCGGCTTCGGCACAATCGTGGACTGCATCTTCGGCACCGGGTTCCACGGAGAGGTGAACGGTGCCGCGGCGGAAGCCATCGACCGCATCAACGAAAGCAGCGCGTATGTGGTCTCCGTGGACATCAACAGCGGGCTGAACGGCGACAGCGGCATGGCGGAGAAATGCGTCCGGTCGGACCTGACGGTCTCCGTGGGTTCCTTCCAGCCGGGCCATTTCCTGAACATGGCCAAGGACGTGATGAAGGCAAAGGCCAACTGCGACATCGGCATCCGGCCGGTGGACGAACATATGGGCCTGACGGAGGAAGCGGACCTGTATCCCCTCTTCCGCCCTCGGGCGAACAACGCCCATAAGGGTACTTACGGCTACACCGCCCTGGTCGGCGGCAGCAAAAAATACAGCGGGGCCATCCGCCTGGCCGGCATGGCCGGCGCTGCCATGCGCAGCGGCGCCGGCGTGGTGAAACTGGCCGTGCCGGACGTCCTCTGGCCGGTGGTGGCCCCCGCGGTGCTGGAGAGCACCGTGTTCCCCCTGGCCGACGACGGGAGCGAAATCGTCTTTGACGAAAAGCAGTTCGCGGAACTGACCGGGAATGTCCGGACCGCCGCCTTCGGCATGGGGATCGGCACGGGGGAAGGCGCCGCGAAAGCCCTCGCCTGGCTGCTGGAAAACTACAAAGGCACCCTCATCGTGGACGCGGACGGGCTGACCCTGCTCTCCCGGATGGACACGGAAACCATCCGCCGCGCCGCCTGCCGGCTGGTCCTGACCCCGCATATCAAGGAATTCTCCCGGCTTACGGGGCTGGAGATCCCGGAAATCCTGGACAGCCCCGCCGGCTACGCCGAAGCGTACGCGAAGGAGACCGGCGCCGTGGTACTCCTGAAGGGCCCGGCCACGGTCGTCACCGACGGCGCCCGGACCCGGATCGTGGACGCCGGCTGCCCCGGCATGGCCACCGCCGGCAGCGGCGACGTGCTCAGCGGCATCCTGGCGGCCGCCGCCGCCGTGGCGGAACCCCTGGAAGCGGCCGCAGCCGCGGCGTATATCAACGACAAAGCCGGGGAACTGGCCCAGCGCCGCAGCGGCTCCGTCAGCATGACCGCCGGGGACACGGCAGGGTGCGTCGGGGAAGTTGTCAGGAGACTGGAAACGGAAGAAACAAGCAATTCGTAATGCATCATTAAAAATTCATAATATTTTTTCTGCTTCCCTTTTTGTCCGTACAATTTTGTGGTACACTGTTGTTACAGAAAAAAAGGAGGACGCCGCTTATGCCCATGATGGAAAGACCGCAGGTGCGGGAGATCCCCGGCGGAAAATGCTGGGAGCATACCTTTGACAAGTTTGAACTGAAAGCCTACGTGCCGGACAACAGCCTGGACGGCCAGGTGAACAACTACGGTTTCCGGGCGCCGTGCCTGCTGGTGTTCGAGGAAAACAGGCAGGACATGGACAGCGCGGTGCGCTTCGCCAGGGAGACAGGCCTGGAAAAGATCGCGGCGGACTTTGACACCAGCGTCCTCTTCGTCTACCCGACGAAGGAAGGCGGCTGGGCGGCCGAGGACGAGAGCCTCTACGCCGCGGTGATCGCCGAGATCAAAATGATCGTGGTCTACAAAGACGGCATCGTGGAGAACTACGACTTCTTCGCGAAGCAGTTCAAGGGCTACTTCGTCCGCGGCGCGATCTTCCGCGCGGACATCTATTCCTTCGGCGCTTCCGCCGACTATGTGGCGAAGAACCTGCTGAAGACCCTGCAGGGCGAATACCTGTGGGGACCCGGCGAGATCACCCCGGCCATGTGCTCCATGGAAAAACTGAGCATGGTACCGGACGTGCAGCGGAAGGACATCGCCGTCCTCAGCGCGGGCAACAGCGCGGAGACCAACAAGGCCTTTGAGGGCTGCGAGCACCTGCTCATCAAGGAAAAGGCCGAATATGAAAAAGACTTCCACGCCTTCGTGAAAAAGTTCAAAATGTGGTGCGGAAAGATCGAATACGAACCGGACTTCCCGGCCCTGGGCATGACCGAGGACGCGGGCAGCTACACCGTGAAGACCTCCCCGGACAACGTGGGCAAATACAAGGACGAGCCCACCCACAAGGTCGGCTACTTCGCTTACTACAACAACGATATCTTCGACAAGGGCCCGGCGCCCATGGTCGTGGGCTTCCACGGCGGCGGCGACAGCTCCATGTACCTGACCTATGTGGCCGGGTGGTGGGAAGTCGCCCACAAGTACGGCTTCCTCTTCGTCTCCGTGGAGAACCACATGGACGTGACCGCCACCGAGGCGGTGGAGCTGATCGGCGAGCTGAAGAAGCGGTACAACATCGACGGGGACCGGATCTACGCCTCCGGCTTCTCCATGGGCAGCGGCAAGACCTGGGACTGCTACCAGGAATACCCGGACGTGTTCGCCGGCTTCATGCCCTGCAGCGCCCTGTTCCCGGTGTACACCACCTTCTTCGGCAAGCCCGTGACGGACAGGCTGAACAAGACCGTCGCCAAACCCGTCTTCTATTCCGGCGGCGAGGAATCCCCCCTGCCAGAGCTTCCCTTCCAGGCGCCCACCTGCCTCGAGCGCGTACAGTATGTGGCCGAGGTCAACAAACTGAAAAAGGCGGAAGCCTTCAAAAACGCTTCCGTCGAACAGAAGGACAGCTGGGAGGAGCCTAAATGGGTCGTCCCGGGCGACAAAATCGAGAAGATCCCGGATCCTTCCCGTGGCAGCGTCCTCACCGTCCACTATTACGAGAGCGAGGACGGCGTCATCCGCACGGCCTTCGCCGGCGTCAGCGGCCAGCAGCATGAATGCCGCGAGCACAGCGTCGAAAACGCCTGGAAATTCGTTTCGCAGTTTAAGCGGTAAAACACAGTTACAGGAAGAGCAGCGCGGCCGCGCTGCTCTTTGTCTGCGCCCCGGCCTTCGCGGTCACCGTGGTCCTGCTCCTGCTGAACAAACCGGTGCGGGAACTGTATTCAGGCCGTTCTCTCCGGCAGCGGATCCGTCCGCTGCCGGTTTTTTCATTTCTGTTTCAAAATTTGTGTTTTCCTGTAAAAAATTTTTTTGCGCTTTTTTGCCAATTTCCTTTTTTTGGAAATCGCTGGAAGCGTTGAAAAATAAGGATGTGTCCTGTATCCGGAAAAAGGGCGGAATGTCACAAAAACGTTACGGATCAAGGGGTGCAGGGTACCAAAAGACACATGCAGAAAAAGTACTTTACATATCATGTAACCTTATGATATATTTGTCCGGTCAAGTTGCGTAACGTTTCTTCATATCTCTCTCACGCGCATCAAAAGCCCCCGGTAAAAATTCATATGAAAGGTCCCCGACGGGGAAAGGTGAACACTGGCAAAATGAACTACAGCTTTATCGTACCCAGCATGCTGGTGCTGATCGTTATCATGGGCTATTATTTTTTCCGGCCGAGGCTTCCGATCCGCCTGAACCGAGCTTTCCTCGCCATCCTGGTCATCGATATCTGTACGGAGATCTTTGAGTGCGTTTCCATGCGGCTGAACGAGACGTGGGTTGAACACGACCCGCTGCTCCTGTGGATCTTCAACACGCTGTTTTTTATTTTTGCTTTTATCCGGCCTTATATGTTCTTCGTCTTCACGGTCAGCGTGCTGGACGCCCGGGTGCTGATCCGCTCGAAGCTTCACGTCCTGGCGCCCATCGCCTACGTGCCCTGCGTGGCCATCGCCCTGACGACGGCGCTGACCCACTGGCTGTTCTGGATCGACGGCGGTTTCCACGCCGGCCCGCTGTACTGGATCCTGTACAGCTGCGAATGCGACTATGCCATCTTCGCCATCATCGCGGTACTCCGCCACTGGCGGGAGCTGAGCCGCCACGAGATCATCAGCCTGCTGGCAATCCAGGCCATGCTGATCGCAGGCACACTGGCGCGTTTCCTGCTGCCTAACTTTGTGGTCATGAACATGTTCTGCCTGATGGCGATCATCGTGATCTTCATCTCGTTCCTGAATCCGGACCTGTTCCTGAGCGAGCGGGGCTACGTCTATAACCTGCCCGCCTTCCAGGCGCTGCTGGCGGAATGCCACCGGCGCCGGCGCCCCTGCCGGGTACTGGGCTTCACGATCCAGAACTACAACGAGCACCGGGAGATCTTCGGCGGCAAGCAGATGGATGCGGCGCTGATCGGCATCAACCGGTACCTGAACGAGACCTTCCCCCAGATGAGCAGCTTCTACCTGCGCAGCGGCTGCTACGCGGTGGTGGGCCAGAACAAACCGGACCTTTCCGCGCTGCAGCAGGAAATCTCCGCCCGTTTTGCCCAGCCCTGGAGCACCGGGGCCGGCGAGCTGCGGCTGAGCGTTTCCTTTGTGGAAGCGGATACGGAGCTGATGGACTGCCCCAGCGACCGGCTGGTGAACACCCTGATGATCTCCCTGGACGAGCTGACCCGCGTGTCCGAGCCGGACACCCACCGGAACCTGACAGACTCCATCGAGGAAATCAACCAGAAGCTGGACATCCGCAAGTGCCTGGAAAAGGCGCTGGACAACGACGAGCTGGAAGTGTTCCTCCAGCCGCTGGTGGACTGCCTGACCGGCAAACGCGTCGCCGCGGAAGCACTGGTGAGGCTGCGGAACGAGGACGGCAAGCTGATCCGCCCGGACCTGTTCATTTCCATGGCGGAGCAGGAAGGCTACATCGTCCGCCTGGGCGAGCAGGTGCTGGCCAAGGTCTGCCGGTTCATCCGGGACCACGACATGGAAGCCCTGGGCGTCAAGTGGATCAACGTTAACCTGAGCCCGGTGCAGTTTATGAGCCAGGATATCCCCGAGCGCTTCAGCGCGATCCTGAAGGAATACGGCGTGGACCAGGAGATGGTCCACCTGGAGATCACCGAGCAGAGCATGATCGACTTCTCCCTCCTGCGGGACCAGATCACCGGCCTGCACGAAAACGGCTTCCAGTTCTCCCTGGACGACTACGGCAGCGGCTATTCCAACCTGTCCCGCGTGCGGCAGTATCCCTTCACGAACATCAAGATCGACATGGACGTGGTACGGAGCTACTGCAAGCAGAAGGACGTGCTGCTGCCCGCCCTGATCCAGGGCTTCAAGCAGATGAACCTGTCCATCACCGCGGAAGGCATCGAGACGGAGGAGATGGCCGGGGCCATGAAAGACATCGCCTGCGACTACCTGCAGGGGTACTATTTCTCCCGGCCTGTGCCCATGGATGAGTTTGTGAAAATGTCCGCGTAAAGGGAAATGAAACAAGCCGGCCCGATCGGGCCGGCTTGTTTTTGTGCTTTTACAGCAGGTTGCGCTGGATCTTGCCGGAGATGGTCTTGGGGAGATCCTCCCGGAAGACGATCTTGCGGGGATACTTGTAGGGCGCGGTGTGCTGCTTGACGTAGTTCTGTATTTCTTTCTTGAGTTCCTCGGTGCCTTCGGTGCCCTTGACCAGGACGATGGAAGCCTTGACGATCTGGCCCCGGACCTCGTCCGGCTCGGCGGACACGCCGCACTCCAGCACGTAGGGCAGCTCCATGATGACGCTCTCGATTTCGAAGGGCCCGATGCGGTAGCCGCTGGACTTGATGACGTCGTCGATGCGGGAGACGTACCAGAAGTAGCCGTCCTCATCCCGCCAGGCGGTGTCGCCGGTGTGGTACATGCCGTCGTGCCAGGCTTCCTTCGTCTTCTCCTCGTCCAGGTAGTATTCCCGGTAGAGGCCGCAGGGGGTGTTTTTGTCCGTGCGGATCACGATCTCGCCGACTTCGCCCGTCGCGACGGGGTTGCCGTCCGGATCCACGATGTCCACGTCGTACTGCGGGTTCGCCTTGCCCATGGAGCCGATCTTCGGCACGGTGCCGGAAAGGTTGCCGATGGTCAGTGTCGTCTCAGTCTGGCCGAAGCCCTCCATGATCTGCAGGCCGGTGGCCTTCTCGAACTGGCGGAAGACCTCGGGGTTCAGCGCCTCGCCGGCGGTGGTCATGTGGTGGATGGAAGAGAGGTCATAGTTCTCCAGGTCCACCTTGATGAACATGCGCAGCATCGTGGGCGGCGCGCAGAAGGTCGTGATGTTGTACTTTTTGAACATGGGCAGGATGTCCGCGGCGTCGAACTTGTCGAAGTCGTAGATGAATACCGCGCCCTCGCACAGCCACTGGCCGTAGAGCTTGCCCCACAGGGATTTGCCCCAGCCGGTGTCGGAGATCGTCAGGTGCAGGCCGTCCCGCTCGCAGCAGTGCCAGTATTTCGCCGTGACGTAGTGCCCCAGGGCGTAGGTATGCCGGTGCTGGGCCATCTTCGGGTTGCCGGTGGTGCCGGAGGTGAAGAACATCAGGGCCGGATCGTTGCCGCAGGAAGCGTCCTGGGGCCGGTGATAGCGGCGGGTAAACAGCGGGTATTCCGCGTTCATGTCATGCCAGCCTTCCCGCTGTCCGTTGACCATGATCAGGGTCTGGACGGAGGGGCACCTGGCGGCGGCGCGCTCCGCGATTTCGGCGGTGTCGCCGTCCGCGGTGCAGATGAGCGCCTTCACGCCGGCGGCGTTGAAGCGGTATTCGAAATCATGCTCCTTGAGCTGGTTGGTGGCGGGGATGGCGATGGCGCCGAGCTTGTGCAGGGCGACCATGGAGAACCAGAACTGATAGTGGCGCTTGAGCACCAGCATGACCCGGTCTCCCCGTTTGATGCCCAGGGAGGTGAAATAGTTCGCGCACTGGTTGGAAGCGTCCTTCACGTCCTTGAAGGTGAAGCGGCGTTCCTCGTGGTGCTTGTCCACATACAGCATGGCCAGCTTGTCCGGATACTGGCGGGCGATCTCGTCTACGATGTCGAAGCCGAAGTTGAAGGTCTCCGCGTTCGGGAAGGAGATGGACTGGAGCCGTCCCTGCTCGTCCTCCTTCGCGTCGATGAACTTCTCCGCCACCAGGTGGCCTTCGTACTTCGCGGCCTTGGGCACGGCGGCGAACTCGGTCTTCTCCTGGGGGCCTTCCACCGGCAGGATCATGGCCAGGAAGACGCAGTCCTTGCCGTCCACGGCGATCATGCCATGGGGCAGGGAGGAATTGTAGTAGATGCTGTCGCCCTCATGCAGGACTTCGGTATGGTCGCCGACCTGCACCTTCAGGCTGCCGGAAAGCACCAGGTCGAACTCCTGCCCGCGGTGGGTCGTGGTATGGATCGGCTCGTTCTGCTGCTTTTCGGAATATTCATAACGGACCCAGTAGGGCTCCGCGACCTTGTCCCGGAACTTCGGGGCCAGGTTCGAAATGGCGATGCCTTCCTCCTTGGCGGTGGTCTCGCCCTTGCCGCGGCGGGTCACCGTGTAGGTGGACAGGAGGGCGTTATGGCCTTCCAGGAGCTCGGTCAGCTCCATGTTGAACGCCTGGGCGGATTTGTAGATGAAGGTGAAGGGCATGTCTGTCCTGCCCGCCTCATACTGCAGGTATTCCGCCGGAGAGACCTCGGTCTTCTCCGCCATTTCCTCCGGAGTCCAGCCCATGATCTCCCGCATTTCACGGATACGGGAAGCAACAGCGCTCAGTTGGCTCAGATCGGTCTGGGTCGTCATCTGGAAACACTCCTTTCTTTGAACGAAAAATGGCCCGTCTCACGCTTGAGACGGGCCATGGGCTCGCGGTACCACTCAAATTGTGCGCCTTTGCACACCACTCTTCGGACACTGTCATGTCCTATGCCTTTACGCAGCAGTCACGGGAGACGCCTACTGGGAAACTCTGTTCGGATCTCCGGCTCGGAAGCGATGGGATGAAGCTTCAGCCCGCCGGTTCACACCATACCCGGCTCTCTGGGGGGCCTCCTGCTGTTCCGTCTTCGTCACAGCCTTCTTATGAAATTGCACGCATTGTAGCACGCATATAAAAAGCTGTCAAGCGTTTTTATATGTATATATTCTGTATCGGCCTCCTGCTCTGCACTCACTCTTGTTCGCAGAGTGCAAGTTTTGTTCCTGTGCCTGTGCCAGAATTGTCCCCCGGAAGTCAAGATTTGGTCACTGGTATCATCCGGATTCTATGTTAGAATAAAAAGGCTGGAGGGTTGACTGATGGAGAAGCGCAAGGCGATTATCCGGGATCTGACGACGGGCAGCGTACCGCGTACGCTGATCTCTTTTTCGCTGCCGCTTTTCCTTTCCGGCCTGCTGCAGCTGGTCTACAACATGGTGGACATGATCGTCGTCGGCAACTTCGTTGGCACGGAAGGCCTGTCCGCCGTAGCCATCGGCGGCGAGGTGCTGATGCTGATCACCTTCGTGGCCATGGGCTTTTCCAACGCCGGCCAGATCCTGATCTCCCGCTACGTCGGCGCGAGGCGCACGGACCTGGTGGGCGAAATGGTCGGCACGCTCTTTACCCTGCTGGAAGGCCTGGCCGTGATCATCATGGTCATCTTCCTGTTCACCTACCAGGGGATCATCGCCTGGCTGAACACGCCGGAAGAGATCTGGGAATACACAAGGCAGTACAGCATCACCTGCGTCTACGGCGTGGTGTTCATCTACGGCTACAACCTGGTCAGCGCGATCCTGCGCGGCATGGGCGACTCCAAGCATCCCTTCATGTTCATCGCCATCGCCTCGGTGATCAACGTGGTGCTGGATATCCTCTTCGTGGGCCCGATGAAGATGGGCCCCCGGGGCGCAGCCCTGGCCACGGTCATCGGCCAGGCGGTCAGCTTCTTCTTCGCCCTGCGGCTCCTTTACAAAAACCGGGCGCAGATCCACTTTGACTTCCACCCGAAGCATTTCCGCATCGGAAAGAACGTGATCCGCAACCTCCTCTCCCTGGGCATCCCCATGGTGATCCAGAGCGCGGCGATCACCTTCTCCATGCTTTTCGTCAATTCCTACATCAACACCTACGGTACCGTGGCCGTAGCCGTTACCGGCGTGGCCCGGAAACTGGAGAACATGATCGGCGTGGTCAGCCAGGCCATCTCCTCCGCCGGCGGCGCCATGGTCTCCCAGGCGCTGGGCGCCCGGAAAACGGAGCGGGTGCCGAAAATTGTCTTCCACGCCATGTGGATCGTCGCGATCCCGGCCGCTGTTTTCGCCCTCATTACGCTCTTCCGGCCGGACCTGCTTTTCGGCCTCTTCTCCCAGGATCCTGCTGTGCTGACCATGGCCATCTCCTACGTCCCGATCGCCATGATCCAGTACCTGGGCTGTGTGCTGCGGCCGCCGAACTTCGCGTTGATCAACGGCTCAGGCAACTCGAAGCTGAACCTGGCGGTGGCGCTGCTGGACGGCATCTTCACCCGCATCGGCCTGAGCCTGATGCTGGGCGTAACCTTCGGTCTGGGCATCCGCGGCTTCTGGTACGGCAACGCTCTCTCCGGCCTGGTGCCCTTCCTGATCGGCACCGTCTACCTGATTTCCGGCCGATGGAAGACCTATAAGAAAAAAGACCAGATCACCCTCGGGGATAAAGAAGACCTGGCAGATTAGTTACATAAAAAGTACCCTGCAAAAACAGTCAGGGTACTTGTCTTTTTTCACAAGATGGAGTAGACTCTTTCCCAGATGTGCTCCATATATGGTAAATCAACGATTCCGGAAGGATGGGTTTTTTATGCGGGAAGAAGAGACGCCGAAGACTGCGCCGGTCATGAGCGAACCGAGGGAATCATCCCATCCCTGGGTGGACCTGCCTGTGCAGAAAGACGACGACTCCATCGGCGAGGCCGTCCGCTACAGCCTGGACGAGATCCGCTTCGCCTGATCAGGCGTCGGTATCCTCATCGTTGGTGTGCTTGATGCCGCTCACCGTTCCGACTGTGGCAAAGATGCAGATCAGGACGGCCAGCACCGCCACCACGAGTACCACGCTGATCGCTACGACAACCCCTGTTTCCATAACGCTTTCTCCTCAATCAAAGACTGACTGGATTATAACACGAACCGGCCCGCAAAGCAATGCGGGCCGGTTTTGATATCGTCCGTTATTCGTCCGTGCTGACGTGGTTGGCCACGATGTCCATCCAGGCCAGGTTGATCTCCTCGCGGCTGCGGTAGACGTTTTCCCAGTTGACGTCCATGGTCATGCCGATCAGCTCGTTGGTGTCGATGGAACCGGCGGGGATCCCTTCCATATCCCGGAAAGTGGAATGCATGAAGCCTTCCAGGATCAGCTTCTGGGCGGATTCGCTGAGGAACCACTTTTCCACTGCCTTGCAGGTTTCGGCGTTGCCGTTGGCGCTGTGGGCGTCGCAGACAGTCATCACGGTGGAGGGGATCAGGATCACGCCGTCCTCCGGATAGATGCAGGCCAGGTCCGTCACAGATTCCCCGTTTTTTTCAGCGTCGCTGAGGGCCTTGAGCACGGATTCCTCCAGGACCATGGCGGCGGCGATCTCGCCGGAGCGGATCTTCTTGATGGACTCGCTGCCGGAAATGATCTGGATCTTGTTCTCCGCCAGGCCCTGCAGGTATGCCCGGCCGTAGTGGTTAGTCTGGGTCAGGGAGGCGATGGCCGCGAAGGTGGTACCGCTGCTCATGGGATCGCCCATGGCGATATGGCCCTTCAGGCTCCGGTCCGCGGCAAAGTCCCTGAAGGTCTTCGGAACGGCAACGCCTTTTTCCGCCCACCGGTCCGCCAGGTCCGGGTTGTAAGCCAGGACCATGTTGCAGACGCGGACGGGATACCAGTAGCCTTCTTCGTCGTAGGGAAAGCGGAGCAGTTCCGCCGCGCCGGGCATAGACACCGGCTCCAGGTATTCCGCCTCTTTCAGTTCCAGGCTCAGGGCGGGTTCCGCCACCAGCAGCATATCGCAGCCCAGGACGCCGTCCTCCATCTCCCCGTAGATCCGGTTGATCAGGCGGGAGGTGCCGCCGTAGACGAAGAAGCTGTCGCCGTTGCCTGGCTTCAGGTTCGGGAATTCCGCCTTCAGCGCTTCATCCAGCATATCCAGCACGAACTGGTACATGGAGGAATAGATCACCAGGGTTCCCTGCACGGACTCATCCACGGCCAGCGCATTTCCGGCCGCGGAAAGGAACAGGCACAGCACGAGCAGCAGGGCGGCAAACCTCTTCATGGCAGATTCCTCCGATTCGATATCATTTTTCTCCGGACCGTAATATTGTATCATAATCTGCCAGTCTCGGCAATGAGACGGCGTCCTGCTTGTCACCTTTCCCCAAAAAGTGTATAATAGGTAGAGTGACAATCCTGAACCGCAAAATATGGGGGTGAAGACCGGATGAGCAAGGAGCGGATGCTGATCACCGGCGGACACGCGCTGGAAGGACAGGTCAAGGTCAGCGGCGGCAAGAACACCGCCGTGGCTGTAATCCCGGCAACGCTGCTGAGCGACGAGCCCTGCACGATCGAGAACCTCCCCGATATCGAAGACGTTCACGCCCTGGCGGATATCCTGGTGGAGCTGGGCGCGAAGGTCGACTATGAACCCGGCAACTGCATGCGGGTGGACCCCCGGCCGGCGGAAGGCACGGAGGTCTCCTACCGCAACGCGCAGCGCCTGCGGGCCAGCTATTACCTGCTGGGCGCCCTGCTGGGCCGCCGCGGCAGCGCCCGGGTGCCTACCCCCGGCGGATGCGAAATCGGCTCCCGCCCGGTGGACCAGCACCTGAAGGGCTTCCGTTCCATCGGGGCGGAAGCGGAAGAACTGGGCGGCATGCTGATCGCCAAAGGCCCGCTGACCGGCGGCGACGTTTTCTTCGACATGGTAACGGTCGGCGCCACGGTAAACGTGATGCTGGCGGCTGTGAAGGCCAAGGGCCAGACCTATATCTACAACGCGGCGAAGGAGCCGCACATCGTCGACCTTGCCAACTTCCTGAACAGTATGGGCGCGAAGATCAAGGGCGCCGGTACGGATATCATCCGTATCCGCGGCGTACAGCACCTGCACGGCAGCACCTACGCCGTCATCCCGGACCAGATTGAGACCGGCACGCTGATGATCGCCGCGGCCGCCACCGGCGGGGACGTGATCATCGACGGCTGCATCCCGACCCATATGGACGCGCTGAGCGCGAAGCTGCTGGAAATGGGCGTGAAGGTGACGGACGGCGACGACGCCATCCGCGTGCACGTGGTCGGCCCCCGGCGGGCGATCAACGTCAAGACCCAGGTTTATCCCGGCTTCCCCACCGACCTGCAGCAGCCCATGAGCGCGCTGCTGACCACGGCCAAGGGAACCAGCCTGGTTACCGAGACCATTTTTGAGCAGCGGTTCCGCCATCTGGACGAGATCCGCCGCATGGGCGCCCATGTGCGCGTCATGGACCGGACCGCCATCATCGAAGGCGTGCCGGAACTGTACGGCGCGCCGATGACCGCCTCCGACCTGCGGGCCGGCGCCGCGCTGATTGTGGCCGCGCTGATGGCCCGGGGCACTTCAGAGATCTATGAACCCGGCTATATCGACCGGGGATACGAACATATCGAAGAGAAGCTCCGCTCCCTGGGCGCCGAGATCCGGCGCGAAACCATCGAGTGACCTGAGAGGTAACGTGTGAATGAACAATCCCTTTGAGGTCCTGGGGCTGAAAGGCACGGCAACGCCGGACGAGATCCGGAGCGCCTACCGGTCGCTTGCCCGGCAGTGCCATCCGGACATGATCCGGGACCCGGCGGAAAAGGAATCCGCCCAGATGCGGATGGTCGCCCTGAACCTGGCCTATGAGGAAGCCCTGCGGCTGGCATCGCCCCGGGCGAGCAGCCCGGCGACAGCGGTCCTGTCCAGCGCCGAGGCTGTCCTGATGGCCCAGCGGGCCATGGCCCGGGACAATCCCCAGGGAGCCCTGCGCAGCCTGATCCGCTGCGAAGAGAGGGACGGCGACTGGTACTACATGCAGGGCAAGGTCCTCATGGCGCTGGACGAATACGACAGCGCGCACCAGTCCTTCCGCCAGGCCGTAAGGATGGATCCGGAGAACAACGTATACCGGGCCGGCGCCCTGGCCGCCGCCGTGGAGCAGCGGAAATCAAAGACACTTCAGGGCAAGGTAAAAAAGGTTTTCAAAGGGATCGTAAAGAGATAACGCTGACCGGAGAACAACAAATTGAAAAACGCCTGCATGAAAAAGATTCATTTTCTGATCGCCGCGGTGGTATTCATCGCGGTGATGCTTTGCTGTGCCGCCGCAGGCGCGGAAACGGCAGAGGATATCACGAAGAAATGCAAATTCTACGCGGGCTCCGGGCGGACCGGCAGCAACGCCTTTGCCAAATGCACGGACCGGGACTACAAAACCTACTGGAGAACCGCCAACGGCCCCAAGTGCTATGTGGAGGTCACCGTGCCCGCCGGGCAGAGCGCTTCCGGCGTGATGGTGCAGTTCTACGAGCATCCCCACCCCTGGGGTGTACAGATCAGGGATGAAAACGGCGATTGGACGGACGCCGGCCACACGGAAGGCGCATACCTGGCGGAATACCTTCCCCTGCCGGAGGGAACGACCCTGTTCCGGGTCGCGAACGCCCCGGAGGCAAAACTCCACTGGAGCATGGCGGAGCTGCGCGTTTACGGCGAAGGTGAAACGCCTCCGGAAGTGCAGCAGTGGCAGCCCTGCGCCGACAAGGCGGACCTGATGCTGCTGGTGGCCCACCAGGACGACGAAGTGCTCTGGTTCGGCGGCGCCCTGCCCCGCTATGCCGGGGAGGAAAAGAAGGTCTGCCAGGTCTGCATGGTAGTGCCTTCCGTGCCCTACCGGCGGCTGGAGCTGCTGGACTGCCTGTGGACCTGCGGGGTCCGGAACTATCCCGCCTACAGCAACTTCAAGGACGCTTTCTCTTTTACGCTGAGCAAGCAGTATAAACACTGGAATAAAAACCGCGTCTACAGCGTGGTTACCGGCTGGATCCGGCGCTTTCAGCCGGACGTGCTGCTGACCCACGACCTGCAGGGCGAATACGGCCACGGCGCGCACCGGGTGTGCGCGGACGCGGTGATGCACTGCGTGGAGTACGCCGCGGACGAAGAAAAATATCCCGGGTCCGCGAAAGAATACGGGACCTGGGATACGCCGAAAACCTATATCCACCTGTGGAAGGAAAACGTGGTCGACATGGACTGGCGGGTACCGCTGGAAGCCTTCGGCGGAAAGACCGGATTTGAGGTCGCCGAGGAAGGTTTCCGCTGCCATGTCAGCCAGCAGAAGACTGATTATCACGTGGAAGACTGGGGCCCGTGGGACAACAGCCTCTTCGGCCTGTACCGCTCAACGGTGGGCCCGGACGAGGAAAAGAACGACTTCTTCGAGCATATCAACTGAAGATCTTTCGGATTACTCCGACGCGGAAACCAGCGAACGTTCCAGGGTGAGGCAGTTCAGGTTAACGACGCAGTGGTAACCGCCCACGTCGATCTCCGCGTAGTCCTCGAGGAAATCAAAGACGGTGACCGGCGTTCCCGGCTGGTAATCCCTGATGATACCGCGTGTCTCAAAATCCCGTACCTGGATCTTTCCCTTTCCCTTGATCTTTCCGTTCAGGGAGAGATAACCCAGCTCGGTATCCGTATGGTCGTTGGCATAGAACTCCAGGCCGCTGGTCACCACATAGGCGCGGTCGCCTTCATGGTCCACAAAGGTCCAGTTCTTACCCGTGGCAAGCACACGGACCACCGAATCCCGGTAAATCTGTTTGAATTTCAGGACGGTAATCTTTTTGCTGGGTGACTTGTACATCCAGACGTAGCGGGAACGAACCACCGCCAGGACCTTATCCTCCGGCGCTTCGGTCTCCCACTTCAGCTCCGACGTGTTCACAAGCTTTTTCTGGCCGTCCACAAGGATCATGGAACGGCCGATGCCCATATAGATGACCTCCACGGAGACCGGTGTCCCGTCCGCGGGATCGATCCAGACCGTGGGTGTATCCTTTCCGTTGCGGGCGGCCACGCTGTCCAGCGCCGCCTGCCACTCCTCCCCTTCCAGGGGCGCGCGAGTAGGCTCGACCTCGATATCCACGCCGCCGGTACCGGACTCGACCTCGATGCTGCCGTCCGCGTTCTTTTTCGCGCCGGCCATGGGATCTTCCTCGCCGGTGATCACTGTCATGGACCCGTCCTCATTCTTCACCGTTCCGGAGCCGGAGCTGATGCTGCCACTGCCGCTGTCGCTGTCATAGGTCTGGCCCTGGTCGTGGTTCACCGCCTGGGTCACGGTGCCGTCGGCCCACTCAATATGGCCGTCGTCATACCACTTGGAGCCGTCTTCCTCCACGGTATATCCCTCCGCGAAGGCGAAGGCACACAAAAAGAGGCAGAGCACCGTGCAGAGCAAAACAAAAACAAGCGGTTTCCTGCTCTTCAATGCCCGTACCTCCCTGCGCAGGCGCACCATGCCCGGGGCATCGCGCGCCATGATTTCAACAGATCAATGATACCGGAAAACGTTCATTTTGTCAATGAAGTGAAATGATTCTGTAACATTTTGGAAAGGATGACAGCTCCATGAAAATCTCCCGGAAAGACGCCCTGACCTGGTTCCGTTTCTTCGCGGAACTGCCTGAGGAAGAGCCCCTCGGCTGCCGGCAGCAGGAGATCGCCCTGGCCGTATTCAGCCAGATCGAGACCGCCGTCGAAGCCCGTCGGAAGGAGACGCTGCTGACCATTCCCGGGCTGAAAGCCGTCGTGCCGGGTACGGAGAACGCCTTTCCCTGGTCGCCGGATACGCCGGCCTGCACGCTGTTTGTCGGGCCGGAGGTTCGCTTTCCCGGCGGCTGCCGCAGCTGCCTGCTGGGCACGGGGCTGAGCGCGGTGCGCAAGACCAACCGCTGCAACCTGGCCTGTCCCTTCTGCTACGACTACGGCCAGCTGGACTGCATCGAGCCCATCGGGGAGGATCTGTGGGAAATCGGCGGCAGCCGGTACCGGGAGGAGGACCTGCCCCTGCTCTTTTCCCTGCAGAAAAAGCCCACGGGCATCGCCTACGTCTACCTGGAACCCTTTATGGAGATTGAGAAGTATTACGGGATCATCCGGCGCTTCCGCCAGGCAGGGATCCACCAGCACATGTATACCAACGGCGTGAACGCGAACGAGGAGAACCTGCGGGCCCTGGGCGAAGCGGGCCTGGACGAACTGCGGTTCAACCTGGGCGCCAGCGGCACCAGCGACAGGGTCATCGCCGCCATGGCCACGGCGAAGAAGTATATCCCCCGCGTAGGCGTGGAGACGCCCATGACCCGGGAGTTTTACAAAGCGCTGACGGAGAAAAAAGAAAAGATCCTCGCCACGGGGATCGACTTCATGAACTGCGCGGAACTGCACCTGAACGACAACAACCTCGCCAACTACGCCGGCGAGCCGCTGTATTACTGCCGGATGGGTTACCTGAGCCCCATCATGAGCCGGGACCTGACCCTGCAGGTTATGAAGACCGCGGCGGAAGAGAACTGGCCCATCGTAGTGCACGACTGCAGCAATAAAACAAAATTCGCCCGGGACCTGAACCTTGCTGCCCGGGAGGGCGGCTGGTTCGGCCGGAGCGGTTACGGACGGGAAACGGAATCCATCCCCTACGCGGCCTTCCTGCCGACGCTGGAGGACGAAAGCCTGGCCTTCGTGGAAGAAGAAGATCTCCCGGCGGGTTATCGGCCCGGGGAGATCGTCCTGTAATTTATCCGATGATCTGCGCGTACGCGGGATCCACATCCAGCGTCGCGAAGTAATCCTGCGCGGTCTCAGCCCGGCGGATCAGCCGATAGCCGCCGTCGGCGGTATACAGCACCTCCGCCCCGCGCAGGCGGCCGTTGTAGTTGTAGCCCATGGCGGAGCCGTGGGCGCCCGTATCGTGGATCAGGAGCAGGTCGCCCAGCCGGATCTCCGGAAGCGGCCGTTCCCAGGCAAACTTATCGTTGTTCTCGCAAAGACTGCCGGTGATATCATAGACGTGGTCCGCGGGCCAGTCCCGCTTGCCGCAGACGGACACATGGTGATAAGCCCCGTACATGGCCGGGCGCATCAGGTTGACCGCGCAGGCGTCCACGCCGATGTAATCCCGGTAGATCTTTTTTTCGTGCACGGCGTGGGTCACCAGCCAGCCGCAGGGACCGGTCATCCAGCGGCCCAGTTCCGTCTTGATGGCGACGCCGCCTTCCGGGAAAAGTTTTTCATAGACTTTCCGGACGCCCTCGCCGACGGCCTCCAGGTCCGGTTCCTTCTCTTCCGGCCGGTAGGGAATGCTGATGCCGCCGGACAGGTCCACAAAGGCGAACTTCATGCCGAACTCCGCCGCCAGGTCCCGTCCCAGGGTCATCAGCAGTTCGGCCAGGCCCGGATAATAGGCCGGGTCAATCGTGTTGGAAGCCAGGAAGGCGTGCAGGCCGAAAGCCGTAACGCCTTCTTTTTTCAGGATGGCAAGGCCTTCCTTCAGCTGGGGCAGGGTGAAGCCGTATTTCGCCTCCCCCGGGTTGCCCATGATCGTGTTGCCGATGGAGAAGGTTCCGCCGGGATTGTAGCGCAGGCAGACCGTATCGGGGAAACCGCCGTGGGTCCGCAGGAGGTCAATATCGGACAGGTCGTCCAGGTTGATGAAGGCGCCGAGCTCCCGCGCCTGGGTGAACTCTTCGGGCGGCATGGCGTTGGCGGAAAGGATCACGTCCTCCCCGGAGAAACCGCAGGCCTTCGCCAGGGCCAGCTCCGTAGCGGAGGAGCAGTCCAGGCCGCAGCCTTCGTCCTTCATGATCCGCAGGATCTCCGGGTTAGGCAGGGCCTTGACGGCAAAGTATTCTTTAAAGTCTTCGCACCAGGCAAAAGCCGCCTTCAGCCGGCGGGCGCGGGCGCGGATCCCCTGTTCGTCATAGAGATGGAAAGGCGTCGGAAACTGTTCCGCCGCGCGGACAAATACGTCGTCGTTCAGAGAAAAATTCGGCATGGGATCCTCCTGTCCAAAGCAATGTACTTTGGTACTATAACGCATAAATTGTAAATAATGAATTGATATTTATGGATTTTTATTGTTCTTGCTTCAATTCAAAACTGAATTCGTCTGCCAGCCGGCCATCCACATAATACGCTACCCGGTATTCGCCCGCCGGATAGCCGTCGGCGTCCAGTATGGAGGTCAGGTTCATTTCCGACAGCGGAATGTACCAGATATCCTCCGCCATGTATTCCGGCGAATAGAGCCAGCCGCTCTCGTAGCGGTAGTTATAGCCCCTGGGATCGGTCAGAGTGACCAGGAGGGACTTGCCTTCGATGTTTTCCGTGACTTCATAGGTGGACCAGGAATAGAAGTAGGCCCGGCCGCTCCGGAGCAGTTCCTCGGTCACTTCCATAACCGGCACGGGCGCCTCGCCGTCCTTCAGGCCGCCTTCCGGCGCTTCCGCGATGGCGGTGCACACCGGTTTGAAGCCATATTCCGTCAGTCTTCCCGTCTGCGGGACATAGACGGACGCGAAGGATTCCGGTACGGCGGACGGCCTGCCGGCGGACACAACCGGCCCGACGATGTAGAACCGGCCGGGCGTCAGCACCGTGCTGAACACACGTTCCTTCGCTTCGGCGGGAAAACTGGTCATGAAACCGTTGCCCGTATCCACCAGGGCCATCCAGACGTCCTCGCCGTCCTTCTTTTCCGGCAGGGTCATCGCCGTCCAGTCGACCACGACCGTATTGTTGACCAGGGTCACGGAAAGGCCTTCGGGCGCTTCGCCCCACTCCGGCAGCCCCGCCAGCAGCCCGGACACGCCGGACACGCTTTCGGCAACACCCTCCGCCGGCAGCACAAGCACACGGTTGACGCCTTCCGCCCACTGGGCGGTCACGACGCCGGCCAGCCGGCCGTCCGCGGTCAGCACCGCGCTTCCCACAGGCGCCGGATCCGTCAGGTCCAGCAGCATGAAACGCCGGCCGTTCCGGGTAAACTCCTCCGCGGAAAGCACGCCGCGGTTGATCCGGGAACCGAACCGGTCGCCCCAGCGGACGATGCAGGAAGACGCAGGCGTTTCGTCTCCCCAGGCCAGGAGCTGCCAGGCGCCCCAGCGGACGGGCTTGTCCCCGGGATCGTAGAACACCAGGGCAAGCAGGTTGTCGCTGTCCTGTACCACGGCCTCCACGACCCAGGCGTTTTCGCCGTCCGTCACGGCCAGCTGATCCACCGGGATCTCCGCCACGGCGCTGGGCGCCAGCAGGATGCCGTCGGCCACCGGGATCGCGGAATCGACCCAGACCGGGCTCTCGCCGCCGTAGTCCCACAGGTCAAACAGCTCCGCCGGCAGTTCCTGCGTCTCAGCAGCCTCCGCCGTTTCCTCGGCGCAGGCAAAAGGAAGCGCCGCCAGCAGCAGGATCAGCAGCAGCAGGGATAAAGCTTTTTTCATAAGGCGCCTCCGATCAAATTAGTCATCCTTATAGTCCTGCAGGGATACGGACACCATCCGGCTGACGCCCTGTTCCTCCATGGCTACGCCGAAGAGGCCGTTCGCCCGCTCCATGGTCCCCTTCCGGTGGGTGATAACCACGAACTGGGTGGACTTTGAGTATTCCGCCAGGTAGTCCGCAAAATAACCGATATTCGCGTCGTCCAGCGCCGCTTCGATCTCGTCGAGGATACAGAAGGGCGTGGGCTTGAGCTTCAGGGTCGCGAAGAGGATCGCGATGGCGGTCAGGGTCCGCTCGCCGCCGGAAAGGAGCGACAGCAGCTGCAGCTTCTTGCCCGGGGGCTGGGCGCTGACCTCGATGCCGCAGTTCAGCGGATCGTTCGGGTCCATGAGGATCAGCTCCGCGTGGCCGCCGCCGAAGAGGCGCTCGAAGGTCTCGGAGAAATACCCCTGCAGCAGGGCGAACTGCTCCACAAAGGTCTCCTTCATGCTGGAAAGCAGGCGGGTGATCAGGTCCTTCAGGTCCTTTTCCGCCTTCTCTAGGTCCTCCCGCTGGGCGGTGATCTCATCCACCCGGGCTTTGGTATCCGCGTATTCCTCCACCGCCCGGACGTTGACCGGGCCCAGGGCACGGATTTCCGCGGAAAGCTGGGCCGCCTCGCGGTCCGCCTCGGTGAGGCTGAAGCCTTCCTTCATGCGGAATTCCTCCGCGCCGGCGTAGGTAATTTCGTAAGTGTTCCAGATCCGGTCCTGCAGGGCCTTGAGATCGCCCTCGGTCCGGGTGCGGCTGAGCTCCAGCCGGTGCATTTTATCGGCGTCCCGCTGGCGGGTCTGGTGCAGTCCCTCGATATCCGCCAGGATCTGGGTAAGCAATTCCTGTTTTCCGGCCCGGTCCTCTTCCAGGGCGCGGGAAACCTGCTCCCGGCGGGCCTGCTCGAGGCGGCTTTCCTCCAGTTCCTTTTCCGCCTTCGCGGCGGCTTCCAGGTCGGCGGCCTCCGCGGCCTCCATCTCCGCCAGCTGCCTGCGGCGGCGGTCCTGGTCGGCGGTCATGCGCTTCCTATCCTGTTCGTAGCGCGCCTTGTCCCGCTGGAGGGTCTCCAGCTCGTGTTTCAGGTCGTTGACCTCCAGGGTCAGGCGCAGGGTCTCCTCCGCCTTCTCTTCGGTCTTCCTCCGGGCTTCGGTCAGCACCTGCTGCAGCACGGCTGCCTGCGCTTCCATTTCCTCCCGGGTCTTGTCGGTGGCCTCGGTGGAATCCGTGGCCATGGACAGCTGTTCCCGGATCTGCATCATGGATTCCATGAGCTGTTCCCGGGCGGCTTCGGATTCGTGCAGGCGCATGCTGTGGGTCTGGGCGTCGCCCTCCGCGTTCTGCACGCGCTCGGTCTCCCGGGCGACGGCGATCTCCTGCTGGTGCAGTTCTTCCAGGGCGCCGGCGGAGCGTTCCTTGAGCTCGTCCTTGCGCTTCTGGCCGTCCTGCATCTGCCGCAGCAGACGCTCCAGCTCGTCCTGGCCCGCGGACAGCTTCGCCGTCAGTTCCTTCAGTTCCCGTTCCCGGGTAAACAGGTTCACGTTCCGGGAGGAAACGGAGCCGCCGGTCATGGAGCCGCCGGAGTGCATGACGTCGCCCTTGAGGGTGACCAGGCGGAAGGCGTGGTCGCCTTTGCGCATGATCGGAATGCCGGAAGCCAGGTCCTCCGCGATCACGGTGCGGCCCAGCAGGTTCTCCACGATCCCGCGGTATTCCTCATCGCACTCCACCAGGTCGGAAGCCACGCCGATGCAGCCGGGCAGGCTCAGGGCTTCCTGCTCCTCCGGGGTCAGAAGCCGCGGCTTCACCGTCGTCAGGGGCAGGAACGTGGCCCGGCCCAGCCGGTTCTCCCGCAGGTATTCAATCTGTTCCTTGGCCGTCTCCTCGTCCTCGGTGACCACATGCTGCTGGGTGGCGCCCAGGACCATATCGATGGCCGTTTCATATTTTTCAGGCACGGAGATCAGCTGGCTGACCGGGCCGCGGACGCGGCTGTCGTTCCGCTCCCGCGCGCGGGTCACGACGGTGCGCACGGCATTGGAATAGCCTTCCATCTCCCGGGACATCTCGTCCAGGATCTGCTGGCGGGATTCCATGTCCCGCATCTCCGTGAGCTTCCGGTCATAGGCCGCGCGGGCTTCGATGACCTCCGCGTCCGCGGCTTCCAGCCCGGCACGGACTTCCTGCAGGGCAGCGGCCAGGCGGTCCTGCTCCGCGGTTTCCTTCTCCAGCCGCGCCCGGGCGTCCGCCACGGCGTTTTCCAGGCCGCTGCCCTGGGTGCGCATCTCTTCGCAGGAGACGGTCAGCTCTTCCAGCCGGGTCTCCATGGTGGAGAGCATGGTGTTCAGACGGGTCTGGTTGCTCAGCGCGGCGGCGCGTCGGTTGACCGCGTCCAGCATCGCGTTTTTATGATCTTCCAGGGTGGTTTCTTTTTCTGTTTCCTCCGCCCGGGCCGCTTCCTCCGCTGCCCTGGCGGCGTCCAGTTTCTCCGTAAGCTTTTCCAGGGTGGCGCTGCGGGTATCGCTGCCGCCGGAGCTCTCCGCCGCCAGGGCGTCCAGCTCGGCGATACGCTCCTCCGCTTCCGTCAGCTCTTCCGTGATCCGGGCCCTGTCCTCCCCGCGGCGGTCCCGGCGCTCCTGCACCTCCCGGGCGGCGTTCTCCGCCCGGTGGACGGCTTCCATGCCGGTCATCCGGGCGTCGTTGGCCCCGGAGATCTTTCCGTCCAGGTCCCGGATCTCCGCCTGGCGCGCGTCGCTCTCGGCGGTTTTTTCCTCCAGGGTGCGCTCGCTCTCCGCCAGCACGGCCTGCATGTTCTGCAGGTCCAGGTCCGACTCCCGGAGCTTTGCCTCCATCTTTTCCGAACGGACAAGGAAGAGGTTCAGGTCCAGCACCTTCAGCCGGGCGGAATAATCCAGGTAAACCCGGGCGTTCTTCGCGTCCTCCTCCAGCGGGCCGAGGCGGTTCTTCAGTTCGTCCAGCAGGTCGTCCACCCGGGAGATGTTCTCCTGGGTTTTGGCCAGCTTCCGGTCCGCCTCTTCCTTGCGGGCGCGGAACTTGACGATGCCGGCGGCCTCCTCGAAGACCTGGCGGCGGTCCTCCCCCTTGCGGGACAGGATCTCGTCGATCCGGCCCTGGCCGATGATGGAATAGCCTTCCTTGCCGATACCGGTGTCGCGGAACAGGTCGATGACGTCCTTCAGGCGGCAGGAGGACCGGTTCAGGAAATATTCACTCTCCCCGCTGCGGTAGACCCGGCGGGTGACCAGGATCTCGGAATACTCCAGGGGGAGGCTCTTGTCTTCATTGTCAAAGACCAGGGAAACTTCGCAGTAGCTCAGGGGCTTCCGCCGCTGGGTGCCGCCGAAGATCACGTCCTGCATGCTGGCGCCGCGCAGGGTCCTGGCGTTCTGCTCTCCGAGCACCCAGCGCACTGCGTCCGCGATATTGCTTTTTCCGGATCCGTTCGGTCCCACGATGGCGGTGATGCCTTCCTTGAAGACGATCTCAGTCCGCTCCGGAAAGGACTTGAACCCGTACAGTTCCAGCTTCTTTAAGCGCATGCTTTCCTCCGGTCAGGCAAATTACAACAACACTTGATTATACCATGAACGGCAGAGTGAAAAATGTTCTGATGATTAAAAAAACAAGGCGGTTTTATTACAAAAAGGGGCAGGGAATGCTCCCCTGCCCCTGTAAAGGTGCGAAACATCAGCTTTCCACGTTGATCACGTTCACATAGTTGTACGGGATCTCGATACCGGCCGCTTCCAGCGCCCGCTTGACCCGGGAATTGATATCGTCCTTCACGACTTCCGTCGGGGAGGTGGGCGCGTAATACACGGTGGTGGCCATCAGGAGGCCGTTGTCCGTAAAGTCCAGGAAATAGACGGGGGAATAATCCTCCCCAACCCGGGGCAGGGACCAGGGGCTTTCACTGATTGCCTCCTGAATCACGCGCTTCGCCTCGTCCGCTTTGGTGTTCAGGCCGACGACATAGCGGAAATGGATGCTGCGGGTCTTGGTCATATGGCTCAGGTTCGTGATGCGGCGGCTGTTGATCTCGCTGTTGGGGATCACGATCTTCAGGGTATCGATACCCTGGAGCACCACGTGGCGGATCGTGATATCCTTGACGATGCCGGCGGTGCCGTCGTCCAGCTCAATCCGGTCCCCGATGTTGAAAGGCTTGGTGGTGGAGATCATGAAGCCGCAGAACATGTCGGACAGAATCGGCTTGGCCGCGAAACCGGCGATGGCCGCCAGCACGGCGGTTCCCTGGAACACGGAGCTGCCGAAGGACTGGGTGAGGCTGTTGCTCATGATCACCCACAGGACCGCCAGGAAGATGATCACACAGCGGATCACCTTTTCGGTGAAGCGGGCGTTGATCCCGTCGTGCTTGTCAATCCATTTCCGCGTGATCTTCCGCTCGATTTTCAGCAGGATCAGGACGATGAGGACAGCGATGATGATGCTGACCACCAGGTTGATCCAGGCCGCGATCGTCGGGTTGTCCTGCATGTATTTGGTGATCTGGCTGATCAGATCCGCGTTTTTCTTTTTCATTCCGTTCAGTCCTCCAGCGCCTGTTTGTACAGGGCTTCCAGTTTTTCATAGTCCAGGGGCGACTGGGCATTGTAGATGACCACGCCCTGCCGGTTCAGTACGATGGTCTGGGGCATGGCGTCGGACGCGTTCAGCAGGGTGAACAGGCCCTTGGCCTTGCTGTCCAGGGCGAAATCCAGCTGGTCCCAGCCCTTGTCCGCCAGGAAAGCCTCCGCCTTTTTCGCGCCGGCCCGGTGGTGGATCGCCAGGATCTCCACGTCGGGATAAGTCTCTTTCAGCTGCTCGTAGTACGGCAGTTCCGCCACGCAGGGCGCGCAGGTGGTGCCCCAGAAGTTGATGATGACCGCCTGCCCCCGGTGATCCGAAAGGCAGAAGTTTCCGCCGCCCAGCAGCTCCGTCTCAAAGTCCGGCAGCAGGTTCCCGATCTCCGAGCCCACGGCGGCTTCCGTTTCCGTTTCCGCCTGGGTTTCGGCGGCAGGTTCCGCCGTAACCGCCGGGACCGGATCCGCCTCGATAAAGTTGAACCAGACCAGGGCGAAGGCCAGCACCGCCAGGGCGATTCCCCAGGCGATCCGTCCGGCGCTCCGGCGCTTGCGGATCACGGGTTCCGGATCGGCGTTCTTTCCGACCTCAGGACCTTTCAAAGTAATCTTCCCCGCCTTGAGGGAGATCGCTCCCTGGGCGCAGTTTCCGACGCACTTTCCGCAGGAGATGCACTCGTGGTCCCCGACGTGCTTCACGTCCATGGGGCACTTCGAAACGCACAGGCCGCAGCCGTTGCAGCGGTCCGGGTTCACACGCATGCCGGTGACGGCAAAGCGGTTGAAGAATCCGTAGATCGCGCCCAGCGGACAGATGAACCGGCAGAAGGTCCGGTAGCAGAACACGCAGAGCAGGCCGATCACCGTCATGATAACCCACTTGTTGGTGAACAGCGGGCCCAGCTGCCAGAAGGAGGTGCTGTTGGCTGGATGCTGCAGGTAGCCCACCGCGCCCTCCAGCGTTCCGGCGGGGCAGATATACTTGCAGAAAGCCGGCACGATGAGGCCTTTGCCAACGCCGTACCAGATCGGAAGGGCGACGGCGAACACCGCCAGGAAAACATATTTCAGGTAAGACAGCACCCGGGTGACCCGGCTCTTGCGGATCTTGGGCGTGGGGATCTTATGGAGCAGCTCCTGGATCAGGCCCAGGGGGCAGATCCAGCCGCAGATCGTCCGGCCGAGGATCACGCCGAAGAGGGCGAGGATGCCCAGCATATACCAGGGCGCGGTATGCCCGGAGGCGTTCAGGGCGTTCTGCAGGCTGCCCAGGGGGCAGCTGGCAATCGCCCCGGGGCAGGAATAACAGTTGAACCCCGGAACGCAGACGGCTTTTCCTTCGCCGGAATAGATGCGTCCGGTGATGAATCCCTTCAGGTTTGCGTTGTACAGCAGCGCGGCGTAGAGCTGTACCAGGCGCCGGGTGCCCGGCCTGCGTTTCTGCTTATCCAAGGCCGATACACTCCGTACAGATGGCGGCGCCCTTGGCCAACACGTCCTCCAGGCCGCCGTTCAGGATGCCCAGGACGATCAGGGCCAGCGCCAGCGCCAGCACCGCCGTCCGGAGATAACGGGTGCCCCGGGCGTCTTCCCGCCGCGCCGCGCAGCGGTAGACCTCCCCCAGGTCCCGCAGGAGTTTCGCATCCCGCACAGGTTTGTCAGCATTTTCGTCCCGGATGCCCAGGACAATCCCGGTCACCGTCATCGCCAGGGAGACCAGGAACAGGGGCAGGACGGGCAGCAGGGCCGCGCCGGCCTTTTCCCGGGTGTAGATATGATCAAAAAGTTCCCCCGCCTGGTTCCCGGTGCCGGAGAAATACAGGCGGAGCGCGGCAGCCGCCAGAAGCCCTGCAATGAGTGCGCAGAGCACCGCCTGCACAATCAGGAAGATCTTCTTCCGGGTCAACCATCTCACTCCTTCCGGATCATTGTTCCGCGAATGATTATATCATACAAAGCGTCCGCGGTAAAACCGCTTGCGTTTCGGCGCGGAATCATATAGTATGGTGCTGTTCGGCTCCGGGCCGGATAATCCCGTTTTTCCGAGGTTTCCTATGCGTTCACGGTTTGCAAGGTTTATCGGCGACAAAGCCTTTTATAAAAGCGTCCTGACGCTGCTGATCCCGATGCTCATCCAGCAGTTTATCACGTCCTTCGTGTCCCTGCTGGACAACGTCATGGTCGGCAGCCTGGGCAAGGAAGCGATCTCCGCGGCGTCCATCGCCAACCAGGTCATGATGGTCTTCGCCCTGGCGGTGTTCGGCGGGCTGAGCGGCGCCAGTATTTTCGGCGCGCAGTTTTACGGCAAGGGCGACATGGACGGCATGCGCCACACCTTCCGCATCAAGATGTATTTCGGCGTGCTCGTCAGCGCGGCGGCGATCCTGATCTACCTCTTCTTCGGGGAGGGCTTTATCCGCTCCTTCCTGCAGGGCGAGAGCAACGGCGGCGACATGGCCCTGACGCTGAAGAGCGGCTGCAACTATCTGTATATCATGCTGTGGGGCCTGCCGCCCTTCGCGCTGGTGCAGGTTTACGCCGGCACCCTGCGGGAATCCGGCGAGACCCGGGCCCCGATGTTCGCGGGGATCTGCGCGATCCTGACGAACCTGGCGGGCAACTGGATCCTGATCTTCGGCAACCTGGGCGCGCCGCAGATGGGCGTGGAGGGCGCCGCCATCGCCACCGTCGTCTCCCGCTATGCGGAGCTGGCCATCGTCGTGGTGCACGCCCACCGGCATACGGACAAATACGTGTTCCTGCAGGGCGCCTACAAAAGCCTGTACGTTCCCGGGAAACTGGTGCGCCGGGTGGTCCGTACGGCGGCGCCGCTGCTGGTGAACGAAATCCTGTGGTCCCTGGGCATGACCTTCATCAACCAGTTCTATTCCTCCCGCGGGCTGAACGCCGTGGCGGCGCTGAACATCACCGGCACGGTCTGGAACCTGTTCTGCGTGATCATGTTCGCCATGGGCAACGCGGTCTCCATCATGGTGGGCCAGCGGCTGGGCGCGGGCAAGATGGAGGAGGCCCGGGACGTGGACGGGAAGCTGATCTTCCTGACCGAGGTGATCCACGTGATCATCGGCGCGGTAATGATCATCTGTTCCCCGCTGCTCCCGAGAATCTACAACGTAGGCGCGGACGTGCAGGACCTGACGAGGCAGCTGCTGATCATCGCGGGGCTGAGCCTGCCGATCCATTCCTTCGCCCACGTGACTTATTTCACGATCCGTTCCGGCGGGCGGACGGTGATCACCTTCTTCTTCGACGCGGTGTATACCTGGCTGGTCACGGTGGTGCTGGCCTTCGTCCTGACCCGGTATACGGACTGGGACATCGTGCGGATCTACCTGTGCGTGCAGTTCATCGACATCGTGAAAGTCTTCATCGGCCTGCTGATGCTCAAATCCGATTTCTGGGCCCGGAACGTGGTCAACGACTGAAAAGTTACATGGTTTTTATATGATGTAACCGGTTTTCTCTTTTGATCGTACCTTTTGTGTAACTTTTTCACAGATTTGTCATTGCATTTCCCCAATATATAGTATATAATAGCATCCGATAGCACAAGATGAAATGGGGAAACAGCCTTGACGGTGGTGCGTGCAAACACAGCCGAATATACCGCCTCCCCCCGCTGTCCGCATCCTTTCGGGATTCCCGGGCAGCGGGAAGGTTTTGCTGTTCCCGCCTCCCCCCAGACCCGGACCTGGACCCGGGACGCGAGATCCGGCCGCGGAAAGCGGCGCAGCGTAATCGCGGAAAAAACGCAGCCGCTGCCCATGTTCTCCGCCGAGGGGATCCGGTGGGACGTGCTGATCGTCGCCCTGACGCTGGTCCTGGCCCTGTTCCTGGCCATACTCGCCGCTGACGTGGACGCCCTGTTTGCCCACGGCGGCCGGATCGGCGAACTGAACGCCGGCATCGCGTCGCTGGAAACGAACAATTCCTCCCTCCGGGAAGCCCTTTCCGGCGCCCACAGCCTGGCCGGGTCCTACAGGATCTCCAAAACCGAAGACGGGGAATCTGAACGGATTGTGGTCCTCTCTCCCGCGCCGGTTGAATAAAGCACAGCAGAATAAAAACGCTCCCGCCATAAACTGCGGAAGCGTTTTTTGATACCGCCGGAAAGCTTATACCAGCAGCCCCAGACGGGACAGGGTAAAGATAAAGACGAAGATCGTCACCAGGGAAGCCACGGTGCTGACAAAGACCAGCTGGCCGGCCAGCTGCCCGTCCCCGCCCATGTTCTGGGCCATGGGATAGGAAGAGGTGGCCACGGGCGTGCCGAAAATCATCAGGATCAGGAACAGTTCCACGCCCCGCAGGCCGATCAGGTACGCGAAGGCAACCATGACCACCGGCAGCAGGATCAGCCGGATCAGCAGCACAACGCTGATCGTCCGGCCGTTCTTTTTCAGTTCCTCAAAGCGCAGGTTCGCGCCGAGCACCACCAGCGCCAGCGTCGTCGCCAGGCCGGCCAGGGAGGAAACCGGGGACGCGATGAAGGCGGGCAGGCGGATCTGCAGCAGGTAGAAAACCAGGCCGATGACGCAGCCCTGGAGGAGCGGGTTCTTCACGATGCCCAGGAGCAGCTTTTTCGCGCTGATCTTTCCGCCCTCCCGGAACATTTCCAGCACGATGACCGCCGCCACGTTGAAAAGCGAGACCATGATCATGATCATCATCCCGCAGACGGAGGATTTTTCCTCGCCGAAGACATAGGTGGTCAGCGGAATGCCGTAGATAATGAAATTGCTGCGGAAGATGCCCTGGATGACCACGCCCCGGCGCGGGTTTTCCTTCACGAACTTCGGAACGACGATCACCAGCAGGACCACCAGCAGGCTGACGGAGAGGAAGCCGGTCAGCATAAGCTTGACGGACGGCATGTTCTCCGGCTTGGCGGAATAGACGTTGTTGAACATAAGAAAAGGAAAGAACAGCTTATAGTTGAAAGCGTTCACCTTATCCATGAAGGCCCGGTCCGCCCATTTCAGCCGCACCGCCGCGAAGCCGACCCCCAGCAGGATCAGGAACGGCGCCACCGCGTTGAAGGCAACCATAAAACTTTCCCACATCCGGCGTCATCTCCCTTCCGTTTCCGGATAGCAGCGGAGCATGTTCGCCATGCTCCGGGTAATATGCAGCTCCATGGCTTGGCAGGCTTCCGCCGCCATGCCGTCCCGGATGAACTGCAGGATCGAGATATGCTCAAAGGTAGAATTGCGGTAGTGTTCCAGGACCTCCTCCGGCGAACCGGCCACGCTCGGCCCGTTCCACATTTCCAGCAGGTATTTCTGCAGCCGGTGATTGTCCGCCGCCTTCCAGATGGCGGTGTGGATATCCTGGTTCAGCTGCTCGTAGGACGAGCGGCTGACCTCCGTAATATGATCCCGGAGATCATACAGCCGCTCCAGCAGCGGTCCTGTCTCCATGCCGTTTTTCGCGGCCCGGGCCACGGCGTCCGACTCCAGCAGGCGGCGCATTTCAAAGATATCCTGAATAAATTTCCGGTCAATGGTATTCACCACGGCGCCACGGTTCATCCTAAGCGTGATCAGTCCTTCGGCCTCCAGTTCCTGGAAAGCCTCCCGCACCGGCGTACGGCTGATCCCCAGCTTCGAAGCGACCTCGGTGAGCCCCAGCTCGTCTCCGCTTTTATATTCCCCGGCATAGATCGCTTTCCGCAGTTCCGCCGCAATCCGAACCCGCGCCGGCATCATTGACAGCTGTTCCATATGCCCACCTCGCAAAAATCGTATACGATATTCTATTTGGATTATACTGCTTCCGATTCATTTCCGCAAGGGATTTCCTTTTATTTTCCTTTATTTTTACAAAAACCGTTGACAGATCTTTCCGGCTCATGATATCCTGTGCTTGCCTAAATCGTATACGATATACGATATACGAAATAGATATCCACAAATGAAAAATCGGGGAGGAATGAAAATGCACGCAATCGAGAAGATCCTGGCCCGGAACAGCGGGCGGGAAAGCGTCCGGACCGGCGAGATCGTCACCGCCAAGGTCGACTTTGCCGAGATCAACGACCTGTATCTGCAGACCGTCTATTCCTTTTATGAAATGGGCGGTGAAAAAGTGTGGGACCGGGAACGGTGCGCTTTCGTGTTCGACCACTACGCGCCCTGCCCCGACGTGAAGAGCGCGTCCAACCACCGGGAAATGCGCGAGTTCGCGAAAAAGAACGATCTCCGTTTCCATTTTGACACCAACTGCGGCGTCTGCCACCAGGTCATGCCGGAAGCCGGCGTGATCTATCCCGGCATGATCGTCGTCGCGACGGATTCCCACACCACCACCCACGGCGCCTTCGGCGCGATGGGCACGGGATGCGGCGCCACGGACATGGCCACGATCCTGATGACCGGCGAACTGTGGTTCCGGGTGCCGGAGATCATCGAAGTCCGTCTGGAGGGCGA
Organism: uncultured Clostridia bacterium; assembly: GCA_946414315.1. GTDB lineage: Bacteria > Bacillota > Clostridia > Christensenellales > Aristaeellaceae > Aristaeella. The sequence goes on along the minus strand of CAMKNZ010000005.1, from coordinate 56,790 downwards.
AGCGCCGAAAGGTGTTTATCCCAAAGACGTCATCCTGGCCGTGCTCGGAAAGATCCGGGCGGACGGCGCGGTTTACAAGGCCATCGATTTCACCGGCAGCTATGTGGAAAACCTGAACGTAGCCGGCCGGATGGTCATCTGCAACATGGCGGTGGAAATGGGCGCCAAAACCGCCTATATGCAGCCGAACCGGGACGTGCTGGACTATGTGTCCGCCCGGGCGGTACGCCCGTATGAAGTGCAGTACACCGATCCGGGATACCGGTACGCGGAAACCCACGTCTTCGACGTTTCCGCCCTGGAACCGGAACTGGCCTGCCCCCACAGCGTGGAAAACGTCCACCCCCTGGGCGAAGTCATTGCCGCAGGCGAGGTGAAACTGGACCAGGGCTATATCGGCTCCTGCACCGGCGGACGGGAAGAGGATATCGCGGCCGCCGCAAACATCCTGAAGGGAAAGCATATCGCACCATACACCCGGCTGATTGTCGTTCCCGCTTCCAATGAAGTACTCAGCGAATGCATCCGGAAAGGATACATCCAGGACCTGATGGCCGCCGGCGCCACGATCACCGCTCCCGGGTGCGCCGCCTGCCTCGGCGTGCACGAAGGCATCCTCGCCCCGGGCGAAGTCTGCATTACCAGCACAAACCGGAACTTCCCCGGCAGGATGGGTTCCAAGGAAGCCAGTCTCTACCTGGCTTCCCCCGCCACCGTTGCGGCAAGCCTGCTGAACGGAAAGATCACCGATCCCAGACCGTATCTGTAAGAAGGAGGAAAGCACGATGGAAACCAGACTGACAGGCAAAGTCATCGTCGTCGGAGACAATATCGACACGGACCAGATCTATCCGGGCTGCTACCTGGCCCTGACCGATCCCAAAGAAATCGGCAGTCACTGCCTGGAAGGCGTCAGCAAAGAAATCGCGCCTTCTTTCCCGCAGGGCGGCATCGTCATAGCCGGGCGGAATTTCGGCTGCGGATCCAGCCGGGAACACGCGCCGATTGCCCTGCTCGCCATGGGCGCGAAAGCCGTACTGGCGGATTCCTTCGCCCGGATCTTTTTCCGCAACGCGGTCAACCTCGGCCTGCTGCCGGTCATCTGCAAAGGAATCAGCAGCCATGTGAAGGATGGCCAGACCCTGACGCTGGACCTGGAGAAGGGAGCTGTTACCGTGGAAGAAACCGGTGAAACCCTTCCCTGCGAACAACTGGGCGAACAGGCCATGCTCATTCTGGAAGCCGGCGGCATCAAACCCCTGATGCGGGCCCGGTTCGGAAAAAACTGATCCGCTTCTTTGTCAGAATTTGCTTGTTTTGGTATTGTTTTTTCCGAATTATCCATTATAATGAAATTAACCAAAATTTCACAACAAGGAGGGAGTCCCTTTGAACTACGCGGAAGAATCCCTTCGTCTGCATGGAGAATGGCAGGGAAAGATCGAGGTCGTTTCCCGCGTTCCCGTTCAGACCAAGGATGACCTGTCCCTGGCTTATACGCCGGGCGTGGCTCAGCCCTGTCTGGAAATCCAGAAAGACTACGACAAATCCTTCACCCTGACCCGCCGGCACAACCTGGTGGCCGTCATCACGGACGGTACCGCGGTACTGGGTCTGGGCGACATCGGCCCGGAAGCCGGCATGCCCGTTATGGAAGGCAAGTGTGCGCTGTTCAAGGCTTTCGGCGACGTAGACGCCTTCCCGCTGTGCATCCGCAGCAAGGACGTGGACGAGATCGTCCGCACGATCTACCTGATCTCCGGCAGCTTCGGCGGCATCAACCTGGAGGACATCGCGGCGCCCCGCTGCTTCGAGATCGAACGCCGGCTGAAGGAACTGTGCGACATCCCCGTATTCCATGACGACCAGCACGGCACCGCCGTGGTCGTCGGCGCGGCGCTGATCAACGCCCTGAAGGTGGTCAAAAAGGATATCGGTGAAGCGAAATGCGTCATCAACGGCGCCGGCAGCGCGGGTATCGCCATCGGCAAACACCTGCTGAACCTGGGCGTGAAACACCTGAAGATGGTGGACCGCTTCGGCATCCTGTGCGAGGGTGAGCAGATGAACCCTGCCCAGGAGGAGATGGCGAAGATCACCAACCCGGAGAAGTTCTCCGGCAAGCTGGCGGACGCCATGAAGGGCGCGGACGTGTTCATCGGCGTCAGCGCGCCGCACATCGTCAGCCAGGATATGGTCCGCTCCATGGCGGAAAGCCCGATCATCTTCCCGATGGCCAACCCCACGCCCGAAATTGAACCGGACGAGGCGCTGGCCGCCGGCGCGGCTGTGGTCGGTACCGGACGCAGCGACCATCCGAACCAGATCAACAACGTAATGTGCTTCCCCGGCCTGTTCCGCGGCGCACTGGACGTGCGGGCAACGGACATCAATGAGGAGATGAAGCAGGCGGCTTCCCACGCGCTGGCTGACCTGGTCTCCGACGAGGAACTGAGCAAGGATTATATCCTGCCTCTCGCTTTCGATAAGCGTATCGGTCCCGCCGTGGCGGCGGCCGTCGCGAAGGCTGCCCGCGACAGCGGCGTAGCCCGGCTCTGATCCCGGAAACATAAACAAAGGAGGATATGTTTATGACCACCGCACCCAAGGAGAAAAAACCGTTCCAGCTGTTTAACCTTCCCCTGCCGGTCTTCGGGATCATCACGCTGGTGACGATCGCGGCGACCTATCTGGGCGTGCTGCCTGTGGGCATGACCGGCTGCTTCCTGTTCATGATCGTTCTGGGTACGATCCTGGGCTGGATCGGCGACCATACCCCGATCATCAAGGACTTCCTCGGCGGCGGCGCCATCGTGTGCATCTTCGGCTCGGCACTGCTGGTCTACTTCGGCATCCTGCCCGCCGCCAAGACCGTGGACGGCGAAACCGTCTACAACATGACCCTTCCCTTCGGCAAACTGGACCTGGTCGGCGGCATCACCAAGTTCTTCAAGGGCGACGGCGCCTTCCTCGACTGGTACATCGCCGCGCTGATCACCGGCTCCATCCTGGGCATGAACCGCAAGCTTCTGGTAAAAGCCGCGGCCCGGTACTTCCCCGCTATCTTCGGCGGCCTGATCCTAGCCTTCGGCCTGTGCTGCGGCATCGCCGCGATCATGGGCTACCCGGTCATCAATGCCCTGCTGCTGATCGCCCTGCCGATCATGGGCGGCGGCATGGGCGCCGGCGCGACCCCGCTTTCCAAGATCTTTGAATCAAGCAGTTCCATGACCGCCGCCGAAGCGCTCTCGGTTATGACGCCGGCAGTCGCCATCGGCAACGCGGTGTCCATCGTGCTGGCCGGTGTGCTGGTCAAAGTCATCAAGGGCAAACTGAACGGCAACGGCGCCCTGATGCAGGCCGGCGGCATCGATCCGAAAGAGCTGGAGATCAGCCCCGAGATGCAGGCAAAGCGCGATAACCTGAGCCTGACGAACATGGGCATCGGCCTGCTGACCTCCGGCGCGTTCTTCGCCTGGGGCTTCATCCTGGCCGGCGCCTGGAAGGCGCTGGGCACCGGCATCACGATCCACGCCTACGCCTGGATGATCATCACGGTCGCCATCTGCAAGATCACCAACATCATCCCCGAGCGGATTGAGATCGCCTGCTACCAGTGGTTCCAGTTCATCATGAAGAACCTGACCAACATGCTGCTGGTCGGCATCGGTATCTGCTACCTGGAGATCAGCACGGTGATCGCCTCCTTCAGCGTCACCTACCTGGTGCTGTGCGCGGCAACCTGCATCGGCGCCTTCGTCGGCGCGGCGCTGATCGGCAAACTGGTGGGCTTCTATCCGTTTGAATCCGGCGTCACCGCCGGCCTGTGCATGTCCAACATGGGCGGCACCGGCGACGTGGCTGTGCTTTCCGCGGCGAACCGGATGGAACTGATGCCCTTCGCGCAGATCTCCTCCCGCCTGGGCGGCGCGGTCATTCTGCTGCTTGCCAGCCTGATGCTCTCCGTGCTCTCCCAGTTTATCGTGGTATAATCACAAGGTACCCCGGATCACCGACGGCGGGGGCAGCTTGCCTGCTCCCGCCGATTTTGTAAACCGAAAGGGATATACAGATGGCAGAGAAATGTATCCGCTGCGGCGGGCCGGCCGAATACCCGGTCCGGGCGCTGGAAGTCCGTACGCTCCATGTGCGGAGCATCGGCGGGGAACGCCGGGTCCAGGCCCTGGGAGACGAAAAAGAAAACGCAGTCTGCGAAGCCTGTGCCAAAGCGCAGCTGGACCTTTCCCTGGATCCCGTGAAGGCCGCGAAGCCGCAGCTGATGACTTTCGGCGCCGTCATCGCCGCAGGGATCATTATCGAGGCCGTTACCTTCCTCTTTCTGAAGGGACATCAGATCGGGATCCTGCTGGGACTTGCTGCGCTGGCCTGCGGCGGGCTGGGCATCTACGACACCCTGCACAAGGCAAAGGAAAAGGCTGCCTCCCTCCGGAAACTGCCGGAGCAGGACGCGCTGGCGGAAGCAGCCTGGGACGTGTATACAGCCGAAGCGCCGAAGAAGGAAAACGAGAACGACCTGACGTATATTCCCGTCAATGAAAAGACCCTCACACGGAAAAACGGCGACCTGATGATCCTGTATCACCTGCTGCCGGAGATCGCGGTGGAGGCATGGAACAGACTGCACAAGGAGGAAAAAGACGAATGATCCGCCATATCGTGATGTTTAAGATCAAGGACGAATTCAAGGACGAGATCCCCCAGCTGGTGAAGAACTTCTACGGCATGAAGGGGAAGATCGAAGGCATGGTGAGCCTGGAGGCCGGCGCGGACTTCCTGCACAGCGAACGCAGCTACGACCTGGCCCTGATCACCGAGTTCGAAACCCGGGAGGCCTTCGACGCCTACCAGACGCATCCGGTGCATATGCCCGTGAAAAAGCGCATGCACGAAGTGCGCAGCGCATCCGTCGCATGCGACTATGTGATTGAGGAATAATAAACCATGAAAAAACTGCTCCGAGCAATCGGAGCAGTTTTGTTTGTTGATCTTATTCCACCGTGTAGGGCATCAGCGCGATGGCACGGGCGCGCTTGATGGCCTCGCTCAGCTGACGCTGATGCTTGGCGCAGTTGCCGCTCATCCGGCGGGGCAGGATCTTGCCGCGTTCGTTGGTGAAGCGGCGCAGGCGATTGATATCCTTGTAATCGATGTATTCGATCTTATCTACGCAGAAGCTGCAAACCTTCCGGCGGGGACGGCGTCCTCCGCGGGGGCGCGGCCTTCTTTCGCCACGATCTTCAGACATTGGTCATTTCCTCCTTTTCGAGCGTTAGAACGGCAGCTCATCAGTTTCCACAGCAGTGAAACCGGCTGCCTGGGAATCTGCAGAGGGAGCTTCGGGAGCAGCGGGAGCGGAATATCCGCCGGCTTCTCCGTCATTGCGGGAAGAAAGGAATTCGACATCGTCGGCGTTCACTTCCAGGCTCGCGCGGGTAGTCCCGTCGTTACCGGTGTAGGTGTGCACGCTGACAGAACCGACAACAGCGACCTTGCGGCCCTTGGCCAGGTACTTCGAGCAGATGTCCGCCAGCTGACGCCAGGCGGTTACGCGGAAGAAATCCGCTTCGGGCTGGCCGTTCTGGTCATCCCGGCGGTTCCGGCGGTTGACGGCAACCGTGAAGGAGCAGACGTTCACACCGGAAGCGGTGGTGCGCAGCTCGGGATCACGGGTCAGATTTCCGATGATGGTCAGCTTATTCATTCTTCTTCTCCTTCATCATTCAGCGGGGGTCTCTTCTGCGGCGGGAGCTTCTTCGGCGGGAGCGGCTTCTTCAGCAGCTTCAGCGGGAGCTTCCTCAGCAACAGGAGCGGCCTCGGCGGCAGGAGCGGCTTCCTCAGCGGCGGGAGCTTCTTCGACGGGAGCAGCCACGGGAGCCGGCCGTTCAGGACGGGGCTTCACAGAGGCCTTCTTCTCGACCAGCTTGATCACGAGATAACGGAGAACGTTCTCGTTGATCTGCAGGTTACGCTCGAGCTCGCGGGGCAGTTCGACCGGTGCCTTGAAGTTCACCAGTACGTACCAGCCTTCGGTCTTGTAGTCGATCGCATAGGCCAGGCGGCGCTTGCCCCATGTTTCATCGACCTTTTCGATCTCACCACCGTTGTTTGTGATCAGCGCGGAAACCTTCTCGATCAGTTCCTTACGGGCGGCTTCCTCCAGATCGGCGTCGATGATGTAGATCATTTCATACCTGTTCATCATTCTTTCACCTCCTCACGGACTTTTGGCGCTGCTTTCTGCAGCGCAAGGATGTGCCGATTAGGGATTATAACAGAGTAACCGTTGATTTGCAAGGGGAACAAGCGGATTTGTCCAAATTAAATTTGGCCGCTGAAATGGTGATCACAAGGAGAACTTGTTTTTTCTGCGTAAATGCTCAAGATGTGGTATAATCCCTGTAAACCGTCATACAGATAGTGTTTGTATCCCGGATCCCGCACAGGAGGAAAACGCATGGAAACGCCCGTCCCCGTTACCGGCAGGCCGGCCGGCAACACCGCCACCACGTGGCTGAAGATCATCGCGCTGGTCTTTATGTTTATCGACCACGCCGGCAAGATGCTCTTCCCCTCTATCCCGGAAATGCGGATGCTGGGCCGGATCGCCTTCCCGATCTACGTCTGGTGCATGATCGTCGGGTTCCACTATACCCGCAGCGTGCCGAAATACCTGCTGCGGGTGCTGGTCGTCGGCCTGGCTTCCCAGCCGCTGTACAACCTGGCGCTGCACCATACCTGGAGAGAACCCAATGTGTTCCTGTGCCTGTTCCTGGGCCTGTGCGCGCTGTGGGGCATCCGGGAAAAGAAATTCCTCAGCCACATCTGGGCGCCGGCGGCCGCGATCATCCTCGCAACGCTGCTGAACGCGGATTACGGCTGGAAGGGGGTCCTGCTGTTCATCACCCTCTACGCGGTGCGGGACAGCCGCCCGGGCATCGCGGCGGTGCTGGTGCTGTACTTCCTGTTCTACGGTTCCTTCTTTTCCGTGACAAAGAGCTTCTTCGGCGCCTCTTTCGACGTGGGCAGCCTGGATCCCTCGCTGTCCAAACCGCTCAGCTCCCTGCTCCGAATGGAAACCTACGGGCTGCTGTGCCTGCCCCTCATCCTGATTCCCTTCAAGAAAGACCTGAAGCTGCCCAGGTGGGTCGGTTACGCAATCTATCCCGCCCACCTGCTTCTGCTGTACGGATTGGAACAGATTATCAAGTGATTTCCGCAACAAAAGACGGTTCGCGCTGACGCGAACCGTCTTTTGTGTTGTCCGGGCTTCATTCGAAAGACTCTTTGAAATGTTTGTCGCAGGCTTTTTCCAGCTCCCGCACGATGATCTTCAAGGCCTTGATCCGGGCATAGTGCTTGTCGTTGGACTCGATGATGAACCAGGGCGCGTTCTCCGTGCTGGTCTTCTGGAGCATCTCGTCCACCGCTTCTTCATACTGGGGCCACTTTTCCCGGTTGCGCCAGTCTTCCTCGGTAATCTTCCACTGCTTCTCCGGGGTGTTCTGCCGCTCGGTGAAGCGGGCGAGCTGGGTGTCCTGGTCGATATGGATCCAGAACTTCAGGAGCACGGCGCCCCAGTCGGTCAGCTGGCGCTCAAACTCGTTGATCTCGTTATAGGCGCGCTTCCAGTCTTTCTCCGTGCAGAAGCCCTCCAGCCGTTCCACCATGACCCGGCCGTACCAGGTGCGGTCGAAGATGCAGATATGCCCGGTGCGGGGCAGCCGCGTCCAGAAGCGCCAGAGATACTGGCGGTTCAGTTCATGGGGCAGGGGGCTGGCGATCGGATGCACGTCGAAACCCCGGGGATCCAGCGGATAGGCCACGCGGCGGATGTTGCCGCCCTTGCCGGCGGCGTCCCAGCCTTCATAGCAGAGGATCACGGGGATCTTTTTCCGGTAGATCACGTTGTGCAGTTCGCTCAGGCGCTTCTGCAGCTTTTTCAGTTCAGCCTTGTAATCTTCGTCGGAGATGGTCGGGGACAGGTCCACCTCGGCCAGCTTCGGCATCTTCAGGAGGGGGAACTTCTCCTCAAAGGGATCGCCCACATAGCGTTCCCTGCCCAGCGCCTTGTCGATCTTTTCCACCAGCAGCTTCATGGCGTCCCGAACGGCGGTGCGGCGGCGCTGGCCGTCCAGCACATGCCATTTGACAGGGTCGTCCGTCTCGTCCATGAAGTCGTCGTAGGCCTTGAGGAAGTTCTTGTATTCCCGGTGCTGCCACAGGTCGTCCGGCGTCACGCGCCACTCGGTATCCGCGTTTTCGCACAGGGCTTCCAGGCGTTCCTCCTGCTCGTCCTCGCTGATATGCAGGAAGAGTTTCAGTACCAGGTACCCGCCGTCCCGCAGCTGGCGCTCGAACTCGTTGACGGCGCGGACGCGGCGCTTGTATTCCTTCCCGGTGATCTCCAGGCGCAGCTTTTTGCGCACGACAGCCTCCATCCAGCCGGAGTCCAGGAAGATCAGCTTGCCGTTTTCCGGGATCGCGGTGGCATAGGGATAGAGGAAGGGATAGCGCATCTCGCCCTCCGGGATCACCGCGGGGGAGACCACGTTATAAAACCGGGGATCAATCTCGCTGATGATCTCCTTGATCAGGCTGCCTTTGCCGGCGGCGGCCCAGCCTTCGATCAGGACCAGGACAGGCAGTTTCTTTTCCCGGATCTGCTGCTGCTGGCCGATCAGGCGGGCGCGGAGTTCCTTGATTTCCCGGTTGAGGACATCCTTCTCCTCAGACTTGCTCTTTTCAAAATCCTTTAACATAACCTATTCTCCTTACAGGCGGTCGACGGTATGAAGTTGTAACTTGTAAGTGCATTATACAGGATTTTACAGAAAATAAAAAGCGTCTTTTTTCAGACGCTTTTGACGACATCGCATTCGGTGATTCCGTACCAGGCCATGCAGGCCGCGGCCTGCTTTGTAATCCGCTCCCCGGCGATGACCACCGGCACCGCGGGCGGGCAGCTGACGCAGGCGTCCACGAGGACCCGGCCGACAGCTTTTTCCGCCGGCAGCGTTTCCCGGGGGGAGAGCATCGCCTCCCGGACGGACAGGACCCGCTCCGGCACAGGCAGGGCCGGCGCGCTTCCCGCCAGGGGTTCCTTCGGCGGAACTGCCCGCAGGGCGGCGAGGAGCCTGCCCCAGTCCTTCTCCGTCGTTTCGGCGGACGGCATACAGACCAGGTACTGCCGGTCCGCAAACTCGCATTCGATCCCGTCCCGGCGCAGGAGATCCTGCAGCTGCGTGCCGGTATACCCGCGGGCTGCGGCGTCCAGGGCCAGTTTCACCGGTTCATCCCCCACGGTCGTCCAGCCCTCGATGGAAAGGATCTTTTTCAGGTCCGCCACCCGGTCCGCCGCCCGGCAGATCCAGTCCGGATAATCCCCGGCCAACTCCGCGTTCATGCGGTCCAGGGACTGGAGGATCAGGTAGGACGGGCTGGTGGAAGCGAACAGGGACATAGCCTGTTCCGCCCGGGCCGCCCAGCTTTCCGGCGCATTGCCGGACAGGTGCAGATAAGCCGCGCCGGTCAGGCAGGAAAGGGTCTTGTGGGCCGAGTCGCAGCAGGCGTCCGCGCCCAGGGAAAGCGGATGCTCATCCCGGGGCAGGAACTTCAGGTAGGCCCCGTGGGCGTTGTCCACCAGCAGCGGCACCCCGTGCCGGCGGCAGACGGCCGCGGCGGCGCGAAGGTCCGCCCGCCGGCCGAGATAGTCCGGCGAGGTCAGGTAGACCGCCATATAAGAACCGTTGTTCAGTCTGTTTTCCAGGGTTTCCGCATCAGCGCCGCAGGAGAGCAGGTCCTCCCCGGGGGCGGGCAGGAGCCAGTCGATTTCAATATCCAGCAGCGCCGCGGCGGTCATCAGGGTGCGGTGGGCGTTGCGGCCGGCCAGCAGCCGGGCAGGCAGGCCCTTCTCCTTCGCCGTAAGCAACGCCAGGTACAGCATCGCGCGGATGCACAGGGAGGAACCCTCCGCGGAATAGACCGTACGGGCGGCGCCGAAGAGGCGCGCGGCGTTCTCCTCGCTTTCCCGGATCACGCCCCGGGCGCGGTACAGCACGTCCGCGCCCTCGATCTCCGTCAGATCCAGGGCTTCCGGGCCGATGAGCGCCCTCCCCTTGTGCCCCGGCATATGCATGCGGACGGGATCCCCCTCCGCGTACGCCCGGACAAAGTCACAGACCGGTGTGTTCATGCATCTTCCTCTTGCAATGCGGCTTGCAGCATGATCGCGCATTCCATGCGCTTGCGGAACAGTTCGCAGCCGTACTTATACACACCCCGGACGGAGCCCGTGGCATGGTAGGCGTTGGCTGCGCAGCCGCCGGAGCAGTAGAGCTTCGCCCAGCAGTCCCGGCACTCTTCCCGGGCATAGACATTGCAGGCGGCGAACTCCTGCTGCACTTTTTCATTCGTGACGCCCTGCCAGACGTCGCCCAGGCGGAAAGCTTCCTCGCCCACGAACTGATGGCAGGGATACAGGTCGCCCCAGGGGGTGACCGCCATATATTCCGTTCCGGAACCGCAGCCGGAGATCCGCTTGTAGATGCAGGGTCCGCCGGAGAGGTCCAGCATGTAGTGATAGAAAGTGAAGGGCCGGCCTTCCTTCTTGCGGGCAAGCATCAGGCGGGCCAGGTCTTCATACTGCTTCAGGACGACCGGCAGGTCCTCCTGGGTCAGGGCGGCGGGGTCGTTCTCCGCACAGACCACGGGTTCCATGCTCAGCTCCGTGAAGCCCAGGTCCAGCATGGTTCTGATGTCCTCCAGGAAGTCCGGGTTCGCGTGGGTAAAGGTGCCCCGCATATAATAGTTCTTCCCTTCCCGGGCTTTCACCAGCTGCTGGAACTTCGGCACGATCCGTTCCCAGGAGCCGTTGCCGGCATAGTCCACCCGGCAGCGGTCATGGATTTCCTTCCGGCCGTCGAGGCTGAGCACCACGTTGCTCATTTCCCGGTTGGCAAAGTCGATCACGTCGTCGTCGATCAGCATGCCGTTGGTGGTCAGGGTGAAACGGAAGTTCTTGCCCTTTTCCTTTTCGATGCTCCGGGCATAGGCGACCAGCTGCTTTACGACGTCGAAGTTCATCAGGGGCTCGCCGCCGAAGAAGTCCACCTCCAGGTTGCGCCGGGTGCCGGAATGGGCGACGAGGAAGTCCAGGGCCTGTTTGCCGACCTCAAAGGACATAACGGCCCGCTCCCCGTGATACTTGCCCTGGCTGGCGAAGCAGTAGGCGCAGTTCAGGTTGCAGGTGTGGGCGACATGGAGGCACAGGGCCTTGACCACGCCGGCGGTCTTCTGCTTGAGCTCGCCGGCCATGGGCTCGAACACGTCCGGGGAAAAGAGCGTTCCCTGCTCCTTCAGTTCCGTGACCTGGTCGTAGCATTCCGCGATCTCCGCGGGATCCTCCTGAAAGCGCGCGGACATTTCCCGGAGGATCTCCTCCCGGGATTTTTCCTCATAGCAGCCGATGATCTCATAGGCGATCTCGTCAACCACGTGCACGCTGCCGGAGCAGGTGTCGATCACGATATACCAGTCGTCCAGATGATAACGATGAATCATGTTTGGAGCTCCTCAAAAAGAAATGCCGCCAAGCGGCGGCATAAGTGATAACCTGTTGATTACTTCGCGCTTTCCTGCTTCTTGTTTTCGCACTGCTGATTGGCAATGCCGCAGCTGGTCTTGCAGGCAGACTGGCAGGATGTCTGGCATTCGCCGCAGCCGCCCTTTTTGGCGCTTTCGCAAAGATTACGGGTATTCAGAGTCTTAATATGCTTCATAATGATTTCCTCCGTCCTCAGATTTCAATGGGTATTCTATCATAGGTAGGCGCGCCGCGTCAATTTCCAAAATCTGTTCCTTGCGGCAAAAAACAATGCAGGGTACAATAGACGGGTATCTGAAAGGAGCACATTCCCGGTTATGAAACTGATCCTGCGCTACATCCGCCCCTACCGGTGGTATATCCTGGCCGTGATGCTGATCAAGCTGCTCGGCACGGGAACCGATCTGCTGATGCCCTACGTGCTGGAGCATCTGCTTGATCACGTCATCCCGGCGGCGTCGGACGCGTGGCCCGTGATCGCCTGGGGCTGCGTGATGCTCCTGCTGACCCTGATTACAAGGATCCTGAACGTCTGTGCCAACCGGATGAGCGTCCGGGTCGCGCGGAACAGCACCTTCGCCGTGCGGCGGGATCTTTTCCATACCGCCCTGAACCTTTCCGGCAGCCAGATGGACAAGGTGGGCCTGCCCTCCCTGATCTCCCGGATGACCAGCGACACCTACAACGTGCAGAGCTTTATCCGGATGATCCAGACCATGGGCATCCGGGCGCCGATCATGCTGATCGGCGGCACGATCATCACCCTGACGATGGACACGGGCCTGGCGGCGATCCTGTGCGTGATGGCGCCGATCATGATCGTGCTGGTCTGCTTTGTCTCCTGGAAAGGCATCCCGCTGTACAACGAGGTGCAGAACCGGATGGACGTGCTGGTGCGGCGGATGCGGGAGAGCATCACCGGCATCCGGGTGGTCAAGGCCCTGGGCAAGGAACCCTACGAAGAGCGCCGCTACGGCGAGGCCAACACCCGCATGATGAAGCAGGAGGTCAAGGCCAGCGTGATCATGAGCCTGCCCGGGCCCATCGTGACGCTGTTCCTGAATGTGGGCCTGACGCTGGTGGTGTTGGTAGGCGCCCAGCGGGTGAACGACGGCCATACCGAACCGGGCGTGATCCTGGCCTTCCTGACCTATTTCAATATGATCCTGATGGGCGTGATGGGCCTGAACCGCATCTTCATGATGATGTCCAAGGCCAACGCCTCCGCCAACCGCATCGCCGAAGTCATCGACCTGCCGGAGGACCTGACGCCCGTGAGCGAAGGGCAGCTGGCCGAAGCCCCGTCCGGCGACGCGCTGATCTTCGACCATGTATCCTTCAACTACGACGCGGACGACCCGGCGGAAGTCCACGGCCAGTTCCTGGGCGAACAGCGTCAGCAGTGCCTGAAGGACGTTTCCTTCCGGGTGAAGAAGGGCGGAAGCCTGGGGATCATCGGTGCCACCGGCAGCGGCAAGACTACGGTGGTCAACCTGCTGATGCGCTTTTACGACCCGCAGGAGGGCCATGTATTCGTGGACGGAAAGGACGTCCGCGGCTACGACAAGGACGACCTGCACCGGAAGTTCGGCGTCGTGTTCCAGAACGATGTGATCTTCGCCGACACCATCCGGGAGAATATCTCCTTCGGCCGGGAAACGGACCAGGAAAGACTGGCCCGGGCGGCCGAAGACGCCATGGCCAAAGGCTTTATCGACGGCTACATGGACGGCTTTGACCATGAGGCCGCGATCCGGGGCGCCAATTTCTCCGGCGGCCAGAAACAGCGGCTGCTGATCGCCCGCGCCCTGGCGGCGGATCCGGAAATCCTGATCCTGGACGACGCGTCCTCCGCGCTGGACTACCGTACGGACGCTGAGCTGCGCAAGGCGCTGCGGGCGCACCATGCCGGCGCCACGACGGTCGTCATCGCCCAGCGTGTTTCCTCCATCATGTCCCTGGACGAGATCATCGTGCTGCACGAGGGTGAGATGATCGGCCGGGGCACCCACGAAGAGCTGCTGGTTTCCTGTCCGGAATACCGGGACATCTGCCGGATCCAGCTCAGCGAAACGGAGGTGGGCTGATGGCGCGCCGTGATACCGTAATGAAAAAACCGAAGGACACCCGGGGCGCGCTGCGCCGGATCCTGAAATACCTGGGACCGTGGAAATACGTGATCGCCGCGGTTGCCGTGCTGAGCCTGTGCAGCAACCTGCTGAACCTGTGGGGGCCGAGCCTCGCCGGATCCGCGATCCGGGAAGCAGCCGCCGGCGCAGGCAAGGTCAACTTTGACGCAGTGAAACACTACGCCGGACTGATGCTCCTGTGCTACCTGGGCAGTGCGCTGCTGGGCTTCGGCATCAGCCTGATCATGACCGTGGTCAGCAAGCGGGTAGCCCGCCGGATGCGGCAGGACGTGTTCGACAAGCTGATGCGGCTGCCCGTGGGCTATTTCGACCGGCACCAGGCCGGGGATATCATCAGCCGGGTCAGCTACGACATCGACGTGATCTCCACCTGCATGGCAACGGATATCGTGCAGATCCTCTCCAGCCTGGTGACGGTGGTGGGATCGCTGGTGATGATGGTCTCCATCTCCCTGCCCCTCTCCGCGCTGACGCTGGTTACGGTGCCGGTATCCATCATCTACACGGTGAACATGCGGAAAAAAACCCAGCCCCGCTACGCGAAGCGGTCAAAGAGCTACGGCGTGATGAACGGGTTTGTGGAGGAGATGCTCTCCGGCCAGAAGACGATCCTGGCCTACGCCTATGAAAACCGGGTGGACGAACGGTTTGACGGCATCAACAAAGACGCGGCCGACGCCTTCTCCGACGCGGAGCACTACGGCGTCACCATCGGCCCGACGATGACCGCGATCAACAACCTGGGCCTGAGCCTGATCGCCCTGCTGGGCGGCGTGCTGTTCCTGAACGGACAGATCGACCTGGGACGGATCTCCTCCTTCGTGCTGTACAGCCGGAAGTTCGCCGGACCCATCAACGCCGTGGCGGAAGTGTTCAACGAGCTGTTCTCCGCCCTGGCCGCCTCCGAGCGGGTATTCACCCTGCTGGACGAGGAGGAGGAAAGCGCGGACGCACCGGGCGCGTACCTGCTGGAGAACGTGCGGGGCGACGTCACCGCCGAGCATGTGGCTTTCGGCTACGATCCGGAAAAGACGATCCTGCACGACCTGAACCTGGAAGCCCCGGCCGGGGAGCTGACCGCCATCGTCGGTCCCACCGGCGCGGGCAAAACGACGATCATTAACCTGCTGATGCGCTTCTACGACCCGGACAGCGGCGTGATCCGCATCGACGGGCACGAGATCCGCACCGCGGTCCGCCGCAGCGTCCGCAGCTCCTACGCAATGGTGCTGCAGGATACCTGGGTGTTCCAGGGCACGATCTTCGAGAACATCGCCTACGGCAAGGCGGACGCGACGATGGAAGAGGTCGTCGCCTCCGCGAAGGCCGCCCGGATCCATCCCTTCATCATGCGCCTGCCCCTGGGCTACGACACGGTGATCAGCGAGGACGGCGGCAACATCTCCAAGGGCCAGAAGCAGCTGCTGACCATCGCCCGGGCCATGCTCTATGACGCGCCGATGCTGATCCTGGACGAGGCGACTTCCAACGTGGACACCTCCACGGAGCGGGAGATCCAGAAAGCGATGCGGGAGCTGATGAAACAGAAGACCTGCTTCGTCATCGCCCACCGGCTGAGCACGATCGAGAACGCGGACCGGATCCTGGTGCTGCGGGACGGCGACGTGGTCGAGCAGGGCACCCACCGGGAGCTGATGGATCGGAAGGGGTTTTACCACCAGCTCTACGCGGCGCAGTTTGAATAAACAGCGCGTATAAAAGACCGGCCTGTCGGAGCGACAGGCCGGTCTTGTTTTCTTTCCGGTTATTTCCGCAGCGCCGGTTTACGCCACATATACACATACACGCCGAACAGCGCCGCGGCGAACACGATCCCCGCGGGATAGGCAACCGAGGAAGACAGGCCGAAGCCTTCGTTCGCCATGAGGATATAGGTCAGGCTCACGGCTGACATAAAAGCTGCCGGCATCGCCGTGAGGAGGGAGCCGTATTTCTTCTTTCCGAACCTCACCAGATACGCCGTGGCCATCCACAGGGAGATCATGGCCAGGGTCTGGTTGGACCAGGAGAAGTAACGCCAGACGATCTGGAAACCGTTGTTGTTGGTGACCGCGAACCAGGTGAGCAGTCCGCCGATCACCAGCAGGGGAACCGTGATCAGCAGGCGGTTTCGAATCGGTTTCTGGTCCAGCTTGAAGGTTTCCGCCAGGATCAGCCGGGCGCTGCGGAAGGCGGTATCGCCGGAGGTAATCGGGCAGACGATGACGCCCACAATTGCCAGGATGCCGCCGAATGTGCCGAGCACGCCTGTGGAAATATCATAAACCACGTTGGAGGCGCCGGCCTTCAGGGCGTCGTTCAGCAGTTGCGTGGCCCCGTAAAAGGCTACACCGGCAGCCGCCCAGACCAGGGCGATGACCGACTCGCCGATCATGGCGCCGTAGAAGATCCTCCGTCCCTGCTTTTCGCTGGTGATGCACTTGGAGATCATGGGCGACTGGGTCGCGTGGAATCCGGAGATGGCGCCGCAGGCCACTGTGATGAACATATACGGCCAGACGGGCGTTCCTTCCGGATGGAGGTTGGCGAGGGAAATCTCGGGGATGGTGAACCTTCCGCCGGAGAAGATGATCCCGCCGATGACAGCCGCGGCCATGGTGACCAGCAGCACACCGAAAACCGGATAAAGTTTGCCGATCACCTTGTCAATCGGCAGCAGGGTCGCCAGCAGATAATAAGCCAGGATCAAAACTGCCCAGAATGTGCCGTTCATCCAGTCCGGTGTCAGTTTGTCCAGCAGCCCCGCCGGGCTCGTCACGAACACGACGCCGCACAGCACCAGCAGGACCACGGAAAACACGCGCATGATCCATCTGACGGCTTTGCCCAGGACCACGCCGGACAGTTCCGCGATGGAACTGCCGCCATAGCGGCTGGAGATCATGCCGCTCATATAGTCGTGCACCGCGCCGCCAAGGATCGATCCGAGCACGATCCACAGAAAGACCACCGGGCCGAAAACCGCCCCCATCAGCGGCCCGAAAATCGGTCCGGTGCCCGCGATGTTCAGCAACTGGACCAGATAGGCCTTCCAGGGCTTCATCGGCACGCAGTCCACGCCGTCGTTCACGGCGATAGCCGGGGTCTGACGGTCGTCCGGGGCGAAGACTTTTTCTGTCAGGCGTCCATAGACCAGATAGCCGACCAGCAGAACAGCCAGGGACAATAACAGCGAAATCATTTGATCACGGTCTTTCTGTTTTTCTTGTTTTCCATATATTACTATAAAATGACCGGATTGAAAAGCGAAAGACCAGCCGACTGAAAAGTCGGCCGGTCCCGGGTTTTCAGAATGCACCTTACGCGCTGAAGCGCGTGTGCTTCCTCATGTGATCACAGTTCAAAGGCAATGATATCGCTCAGGGTATCCTCTCCGAAGATATCGTAAATATCGAAGCAGAACATCATCTGGACCGGATCGTCCTCATCCGACAGGTCCTCATAGGTGACGGTCATGCCGTCCTGCCAGGTGATCTCGCTGCCCAGGTATTCCGTCTCCTGGAGGTCTTCCTTGCCTTCCTCTTCATAATACATGGTGTAGACCGGCACGATCTTGTCGCCGGGCTGCAGCTTCGTCACGTTGCGGATCGGCAGGCCGTTGGCGTCGTAACCGGCGTTGGCGCCGATGATCCGGCCTTCGGTGCCGCCTGCCGGGAAGACAACCACCAGGTAGGTATACTCGCCGTTCAGCTTCACCGGGATCAGGCTCCGGCGGCTGTTCTCGTTCACGGACTGGTCATACAGCGGCACGGGCTGCCCGCCGAAGACAGGCCAGGTGCCGTCATACAGGCTGACCACAGTACCGGTCTTCCAGTCGATCAGGTTGTTCTGCATGGTGCCGAAGTCCACATAACAGATCTCGTCATCGTTTTCGCTCAGGTCCATCATGAGCATGCCTTCCACATAATCCAGGTTCGCCAGGTCCTCCTGGGAAAGCTGGACGGTGAATCCTTCGTCGTCATCCGCGAGGGAATATGCTTCGACCTCGATCTCATTGCCGTAGCACTCCTCCTCGTCATCCCAGAAGAGACAGCCGTCGTACCAGGAGAACGGCACGAAATATTCTTCCTCATCCCACTCATAGTCGGAATTGAACTGGCAGGTGCCGGTGACGCTGCAGCTGTAGCTGCCGCCGGTGAGCTGGTCCACATAGTCGCTGACGAAGGAGACCCAGTTCGGGATCACGTCAGTCAGGGCGAACCCGGCTTCGTACTCGTCAAAGGATTCGGCGGTGTCCTGGGGCAGGAGGATTGACATGCCGCAGACGGTATCCAGGTTGTCCGTCTGTTTGCTCAGGATCACGGCTTTGGACAGGCAGCGCTTCGCCTCAGTGGCGGTGGCGGAGTCGAACTGGGAATAGGCGTCCAGCACGGCGCCCAGGTCCACCATGTCCCAGCTGCCGTCGTCGAAGGAGCCGAAGGTATACATCCGGCTGCGGCCGCGGCGTACGGCGGACAGGTTGCCGCCCTCAAGCTGGCCGGACATGACGGAAGCAAATTCTTCCATGCTCTTTTCCAGCGCGCTGACCTCGGACAGTTTCACGGCGCTGAGGGTCAGGTAATCGTCCGGCGTGTTCGCCAGGCCGGCTTCCATATAGTTTTCAATGATGCTGCCGCACAGGTCCTCATCCGAAATGGAGGGGTCGTTTTTGAGGTCTTCCAGCCAGCCGGTATAGTACCAGCCGGTGCCAGGTTCCAGTTCCTCGCTGGCGACATAGTAGTCGATATTGTAATGGGACAGCATCGCGGCCATCTCATAGGTGCCCATCATACAAGCGTCGCAGCCGAAGATGTCGATATGCCAGTCCGGCACGTTCAGGCTGCCCAGCACCTTGTTGATCTCCACAACGGTCAGGCCGTCGTCGTTGGCGGTTTCATCAAAGCAGACGCCGCCTTCGGAGCCCGCGCCATGGTTCCACAGGATCACGATCATCCGGTCGGCGGGATACTCTTTCAGGCCGTACTCCAGGAACTCCTTCAGGCTTTCCGGGCTGCCCATGGACTTGCGTCCCCAGTCTTCCGGCTCGTCCGCTTCGCTCTGGAAGGAGACCAGGTTCCGGGTATTCCCCTTCAGAAGATCCAGGGACCATTCCTTGGCGCCGCCGGCCAGCACGACGATATTCATATCGTCGGAGGGATCGGCGTTCGCCATCTCGATCAGGTCCTGGCAAGCGTCTTCCTGCAGGTCGGTGCCGCACATATAAACCAGCAGGGTGGTCGTTTCCGCCGCGGCCAGCGCGCAGCCCAGGCACAGCGCCAGCATAACCGCCAGCGCACAGATGATCTTCTTCATATTCCGACAGCCCTTTCAGATGCAGTATGGTGCCGGACATAATTATACAGATGATCCGAATCCGGTCAACAAAAAGATCAGGGAAAACCGCTTTTTCTGTCCTTTCCCCTTGCAATCAGCGGCATTTTCTGTATAATAGCAAAGGTTTGTTTTGTCATAAGACGGCAGGCTGAAAAAACCGGGAAAAGTCCCGGAAGAAGAAGAGGTAGAAACCATGAAGAAACTGTTTGCCCTGATGCTGGCCCTGTGCCTGCTCGGTTCCTGCTGCGCTGTTGCGGAAGAAGGAACCAAAGAAATTTCCTGGGGAGATGTTGAAGCCATCAGTGCTCTTCACGAAGGTTCCTTCCAGGCGATCGCTGATACCGGTCTGATCATGTATGTCCCGAATTCCTTCGCCGCGGTCGAACTCACTGAAGAACAGATTGCCCAGGGCAATTTCTTCCTGCTGAAGGACGAAAACAACTATCGTGTTTCCGCAATGCTCCAGTCCCTTGGCACCCTGGAACTCTCTGATTTCGTTGCTGAACAGCTCAAAGCCGGCGCCACTGAAATGGAAGAAGTCGCCATAAACGGCATTTCCGCTATGAGCTACGAGTTCGAAGTGAACGGCGAAAAAATCGGCTGCATCGCCTTCTACAACAATACAGACAACACTGTGCTGACCCTGTCCTTTGCTCCGGCCAATGATGAAGCCTACCAGGAGATCATTGCCCTGATGTCAGGTTCTATCCAGGCGGCTGAATAATCCGGTTCGTCCAATAGCAAAGCGTAAGGCGCGGTTCGCAAAAACCGCGCCTTTTTTTCGTTTTTATCCGGCATTCAAATATATCTGAACGAGAACTCAAAAGCCAGCGGCTTTGACACATCCAGCAGATATTCCGGGTGGGTGCGGGCACCCCAGCTGTCGTCCCCGCCGACGCCCATCTGCCTCGCGCTCATTTTCAGGACAGTGTAGTTCACCGGAGGCAGCTCGTAGCCGTGAGCCGCGTTTTCGATCTCGTGAGGCGTCCAGGGCAGAGCGGAAAACTCCCCGCCGTTCAGCCAGAGCTTCAGGCCCTGTCCCTTGGCGTTTGTGATCTCCGCCCAGCGGACGCCGGTGCGGTTGCCGCACTCCTGGGGCATCAGGTAGGGCATCATGTTTTCCGCGGCACGGTAATCAAAGATCCCAAGCCGGGCGCCTTCCCGGCGGTCGATATAGTTTTCCAGCGGTCCGAGGCCGAAGAAGCGCACCCGGTCGTAATCTGCGCTGAGCTTTGTGATCATGCCGAACTCCGGCATATCCCCCAGTTCTTTTACGGGATCCATGGCCAGGCGCACATCCACCCGGCCGCAGGGGCGGACCCGGTAGGTCACCTCACAGACAGCGGCAGGCGTTGTCGGCAGGTCATAGGTCACGGTAAAGGACACGCTGCCGTCCACTTCCGTTACCGGTTTCACGGCGGCGTTCTTTTTTCCGGTCTCCTGGGTGAAGCCGGCCATGGCGTAGAGCGACGCAGCCTTCCACTGGGCGTACCGCTGGGGCATGCGGTTGCCGCAGTCATTGTTGGTCGGAGCGCGCCAGAAGTTCGGCAGCAGCGGCGTCTTCAGGTATTCGACGCCGCCGGCCCGGTAGGAGGTCAGGGCACCGATGCCTTTGGCGAACTGGACGCTGAAGTCCTCCCCGCGCACGGTGATGTTCCAGGGGCTGACCATGGAGAAGAGTTCTCCGTGCAGGCGCCGGCATACATGCTCCTGCTTTACGGTCCACACGCCCTGGCCGAAGGCGGTCTCATAGCCCGCTTTGGCCCAGGGGGTATCCTCACGCAGGAGGAAGGATACGGTCACCGCGTACTCGCCCGGCTCCGCCTGCTTTTCGAAGGGCAGCGGATATACCGCGGAAGAGAGCGGCGCCACGTCCGTTTCGATCTCCCGGCGGGCGATTTCCTTCCCGTCTTTTTCCAGCACCGCCACGCAGCGGAAAGCCGCGGTGGAGGTGAACATATGGCGGTTGACCACTTCCATCTTTTCCTCGTCCGGCCGGACGACGATGGGCTGGTAGTTATACTTCACTTCCTGCAGTTTCGGGGTCTCCCGGCCGTCCGCGAAGACAATGCCGTTGCCGCAGAAGATGCCGTCGGTAGGCCGGTCGTCCCAATCGCCGCCATAGGCAAGGCATTCCTTCCCGAAGCGGTCTTTGCCGACCACCGCCTGATCGATGAAATCCCAGATGAACCCGCCCTGGTACAGCTCCTCTTCATATGCCAGCTCGGTATACTTGTGCATGGCGCCGTTGGAGTTGCCCATGGAATGGGTGTACTCGCAGAGGATGAAGGGCTTGTCCCGATGGGTCTTCAGGAATTCCCGCACCCGGTCCGCGGGCGTATACATCTCGGTCTCGATATCGGTGATCTCCCGCAGGCGCAGGGAGGGATCGAAGAAGTCCACCTGGTGGTCGCCCTCATAATGCACGGGGCGGGTGGGATCGAGGCGTTTGAACTCCCGGCTCATCGCCAGGATCACCGGGCCGGTCAGGCTCTCGTTTCCGCAGGACCAGATGATCACGCAGGGGTGATTCCGATCCCGGCCGACCACGGAGCGGATCCGGTCCAGGAGCAGCGGCTGCCAGGCCGTCTGCGCGCCGGGGAACATCTGGTCTTTGCCGACGTATCCCTGCCAGACCATATCCCACATGCCGTGGCTTTCCATGTTGTTTTCGTCGATCACATACAGGCCCAGTTCGTCGCAGAGGCGGTAGAGGGCGCTGGAGTTCGGGTAATGGCTGGTACGGACGGCGTTGATGTTGTTCCGCTTCATCAGGAGCAGGTCCCGGCGGATCTTCTCCTCCGTCACGGCCCGGCCGGTCTCGCCGCAGAAGTCGTGGCGGTTCACGCCTTTGAAGACCACACGAACGCCGTTGATCCGGATCACACTGTCCCTGATTTCGATTTTCCGGAAGCCGACCTTCTGGAGGGCTTTCTCCTCCGTGCCGTCCGGAGCCGCCAGGCAGACCTCCAGGTCGTACAGATACGGATCCTCCGCAGACCAGAGGCGCGGACGGTCCACATTCAGCACGCCGGACGTCTCCAGGACGCCGGAGACCGTACCTTCGGCCTCGGCGAGGACTTTGGCTCCTTCCTTCAGGCGGACCGTAAGGCGCGTGCCTTCCGGCGTTTCCGTCTTCACCTGCCAGGAAAGGACGCCTTTGGCTAAGGTTTCATCCGGTTCGGCGGTCACCTTCAGGTCCCACACATGGGCGGCGGGCACGGCATAAAGGTACACGTCCCGGAAGATGCCGGAGAAACGCAGGAAATCCTGGTCCTCCAGCCAGCTGCCGGCGCACCAGCGGTACACCCGGCAGGCCAGCTTGTTCTCCCCGTCCCGCAGGGCGTCTGTCAGCTCGAACTCATGCGGTGTGAAACTGTCCGAGGAAAAGCCGATATAGGTTCCGTTCAGCCACAGGGCCACGCAGCTCTCCACGCCCTGGAAGGAAATGAAGAGGCGCTTTCCCCGCATATCCTCCGGCAGGCGGAAATATTTCACGTAGCAGGCCACAGGGTTGAAATCCTTCGGCAGGTCCCCCGGGCGCAGCTCCTCCAGCCCGTCCCAGGGATACTGGGTATTGGTATACTGCGGCGCGCCGTATCCCTCCATCTGGATATGGGCAGGCACGCGGATGTCTTTCCAGCCGCGGCAGTCGAAATCCGCCCCTTCAAAGCCGGGGATCACCTGGCCCGGATTGACGGCATGGGCAAACTTCCACAGGCCGTTCAGGGACAGGCGGTAAGCGGGCTGCACCGCATGGTCGGAATGCGGATCAAGCCGGTTCTCGCGAAAGAAACCGGGATCCTTCAGTCTGCTTTCATCAAAAGTCATATTCAACGCACCTCACGGTCTGATTTTTCCGGTGAAAACAATATACCACAAACCCCGTGGTTTTCATAGCGGAAAAACGGATCCGGCCCGCTTCAGCCTTGACAAAAACGCCCAAAGCGAATAGAATCGGAGCACAGAGAAAAATCCCCCTGTGCGGAGTATATAACGGGAGGTCACAGATAACATGAACACAAAGGTATTCAAAAAAGGCGAAGTCGTTTTCCGTGAAGGCGACCAGGGTACCAATTTCTTCCAGATTACGGAAGGCACCGCCGGCATCTATCTTCACTACGGCCAGGCGGACCAGCAGAAACTGACGGAAATGAAACCCGGCCAGTATTTCGGCGAGATGGCCATCATCGACGCGTGGCCCCGCAGCGCGACCGTCGTGGCGGAAGAAGAGCTCAAGGCGATCGAACTGACCGGCAACGACCTGGTCGACTACTTCCAGGAGCAGCCGGACAAGATCATGGCGCTGATGAACCAGCTGGGCGACCGGCTGCGCGATGTGACCGCCGAGTATGACGAAGTGAACGCCTTCATCAGGGAAAAGCAGAACGCCGGCGCTGAAAAGAAAGAAGGCTTTCTGGCCAAACTGCTGAAATATAAGAGCGTCGCCGGTCTCTCAGGCAAACTGGCAGGATGCACGGCTGAAGATGAAATCCGCCGGAAGGACGCCGGCAAGGGCGCTGAAGCTGCCCTGCAGGTCAAATCCTTCTCCAAAGGCCAGGTCATCTTCCGTGAAGGAGACGAAGGCACCTACTTGTACCAGATCCACAGCGGCTCCGTCGGAATCTATTCCAAATACGGCACGGCCGGGGAAACGAAGCTGACCACCCTCTATACCAACGCGTTCTTCGGCGAGATGGCGCTGGTCGGAAACGATCCCCGCAGCGCGACGGCTGTAGTCGAAGAAGACGACACCACGCTGGAATGCTTCCGGGCGGAAGACATGGAAGCGCTCTTCAAGGTCAATCCCATGAAGGTGGATATGATCCTCGGACATCTGTCCAACCGGCTCAGGAGGCTGTCGCTGGACTATGTCAAGGCATGCGCAAAGGCTGCCGAGGACGCCTGATACACGGGTACAGCACGAAACTGATCCCGGGACCTGGTGAACGCCGGGCTCCCGGGTTTTTTGTTCGGCCGCCGGAACCAAAGGAGAAACCATGAACATCTATATCGATACCTGCGTACTGCCCCGTTCGAGGCTGGAAGCAGGGAGGATCTACCGGGAAAGGTACGGATCCTCCCTGGGCTTTGAGCTGCTTATGATGTTCGACCTTCCGGACTTTGAGGACAACCTGAAGCGGAACCTGGAGCTGTTCGCGGAAGGCCCCCTGGCTTTCCACGAGCCGGTCTGGGGCGTGGACCACGCCGCGCCCCGGGGCAGCGTCCCGTGGGAGGAAGGCATGTATCACCTGCGGCTGACGCAGAAATACGCCGCGATCATGCATCCCCCGACGATGGTCGTCCATCTCAGCAACGGCCCGGTCCTCCCCGGCATGCGGGACAGCATGCTCCGCAGCGCGCTGGAAAACCTGGAGGAAATGCAGGAGATGTTTCCCGACGTCCGGCTCCTGACGGAGAACACGGGCATCCGGGCGGACAGGACGCAGCTGCTGGACCAGCAGGAGTTTACCGACCTGTGCCGGTCCCGGATGATGCCGGTCCTGATTGACGTGGGCCATGCCAACGCAAACGGCTGGGACCTGCCGAAGCTGATCCGGGGCCTGGGCAGCCAGATCGAAGGATTCCACCTGCACAACAACGACGGCGTCCACGACCTGCACAACCGGCTGCGGAACGGAACCATCGACCCGGCGGTCCTGGTTCCCTGCATGGACCGGTACGCGCCGGAGGCGATGCGCGTCATCGAATACACCCGGCCGACCCTGCACGGGGATCCCCTGCTGGAAGACATCGCGTACCTGCAGAATCTGTCAGAAAAGCCAGATCAAGGAGAGTGAGCACATGCAGCTGGAAGCCAGGCCCGAATGGTTTGAATATATCCTGAACAACATGAAGGACGCGGTGCTGCTGACTGCGAAAAACGGCGACCTGCTCAACGCCAACCCGGCCGCCCGGGATCTTCTCGGGCTTGAGCTCCACGGCGGCGTTAAGATCTGGGACGCGATCCCCTTCGTGGAGGAGAACGACGCCCTGGTCCAGCTTTTTATCGACGGCGTCATGCAAAAGCGGTCGGTGAATTCCACCGTCCGCTACGTGAACCCGGACGGACAGCATTTTCACCTGCATGTGACCCTGACCAGCGGACAGGATGACGACGGGATGATCCTGGTCGTGATCCACGACCTGACCAGCCTGACCAAGGTCCACTCCGCCTTTGCCCGGTATACCTCCCCGGAAATCGCGGACTACGTACTGTCCACGCCGGAAGGAGCGAAGCAGGGCGGCTCGAGCCGGGAGGTCAGTATCCTGATGAGCGACCTGCGGGGTTTTACCGCCATGAGCACACAGATGTCCTCCGAAGACCTGATCACCATGCTGAACCATTATCTGGAGATCATGGCTGCGGTGATCCGCTATTTCCGGGGAACCGTAATCGAGTTCCTGGGCGACGGAATCTTTGTGGTTTTCGGCGCCCCGCTGGAACTGCAGGACCACGCCTCAGCCGCCGTCGCCTGCGCCATCGACATGCAGAACGCCATGGAAGAAGTGAACGCCTGGAACCGGGAACACGGCTATCCCGACCTGGAGATGGGCATTGCCATCAACTCCGGCACCGCCGTGGTGGGAAACATCGGATCGGAACAGAAGATGAAATACGGCTGCATAGGCGAAACGGTGAACATGGCCGGCCGGCTGGAAACCTTCAGCCTGGGCGGCGAAATCTGCATCTCCGAAGCTACCCGCAGACTGCTCCCGGAAAAGGTCATGATCATCGAGGAGAATTCCTTCATCCCCAAGGGCAGCAATACCCCGATGAAGTTCTACAACATCGGGGGATACGGGGAAAGCTACTCACTGAGCAGCTTCACCAGGGGAATCAGATGGCGGAAGCTCTCCGAAGCGAAGGAACTGACCTATTTCCTGCTGGACGGGAAGACCGTGGATCCGGAACCGCACACGGGCACCCTGACCGAAGTTTCCAACGACCGGAAATTCGGCCTGCTGGTCACGGAAGACGCGCTGCAGCCGCTGCAGAACCTGCTGCTGAAAACCGGCGGAATCGAAGTGTACGCCAAGGTCAAGGACTGCGGGGACCGCGGCTGCCGGATCGGTTTCACGACGAATCCGGAAGGTTTTTCCGAACTGATCTCATAAGTTTCCCGGCAGCATATCAAAACCCGGAGCCAGACCTGGCTCCGGGTTTTTGCGTGAAACAGTTATCCGTTGGATTTCTGCATGTCCTGCAGTTCCAGCGTGTCCGCGTCCAGGGCGATCTCCCAGTAGGAGTCCCCGATTGCGACGATCCCGTACCACAGTCCTTCCGCTTCCAGGTACAGGAGCGAGACCCCGTCGACCATATCCTCCGTGACCTTCCGGCCGCCGATCTCATAGCCTTCTTCTTTGATATAGCGGGCAAACTCCTCCCGGACGACGGCTTCGGCATCATCCATCCGGTGACCCGGCATCTCCCCGGTCATCGCGTTGACCCATACTTCCGCCTCCCGGTCTTCGGTTTCGTTATAGAAGCCGAAGACCCAGAAAGGATCGGCGGACTCATCCAGCCAGTTGCAGTTGCCGGTATACAGGGCTGCGGATACCTTGCAGGCGGAGCAGTCCATGCCGTACCGTTCATCCAGGAAAGCCATCGCCTTCTGCCGGGCTTCCTCCTCCGGTACCGTGGCGGACGCCGGATCGCCGTAACGCCACTCCAGGACCGGCGCTTCCAGCAGGCCGGAGGGCCGGGGTTCTCCTTCGTGATACGCCGAGAGCCGCTGGCTTTCCCAGTACAGAAGCTCCATCAGCACCCCGCAGTGCTCATATTTCTGTGCCGGCGTCCAGTAACGGAAAGGCCCCAGCTCGTTGACCAGGTCCGCGTAATACTGATTGATCCCGTAGTCCGCGCTGAACCGGTCGGTTACAAGATCCCGGGCTTTCATCCGGTTCCGGACTTCGGCGCTGTTCTCCCCGTTCGGGTCGATCCGGAGGGCATTCTCCGGGCTTTCATACATGGATTCGTACCTGACCCCGTCCGCAAGCAGCAGCACCTGCGGATCTTCAGTCGGCGCTTCCAGGTAAAGGGCGCAGACAAAAACCGGCATTTCTCCCCGGGTATCCCAGAACTCAACGTCCCAGGTGCCTTTCGGCGAATAAAAGCTGCCCTGGAAGTCCGGTTTCCGGTAGCTGGAAACGACGCAGGTCAGATCAAACAGGACATCGGAGGTGATCTCCGTCCCGAATTCGGGAATCAGCCGGAAAGCCAGTTTCTTCGCTTTCTCCGCGCTGATCGCTCCCCCGTCCTCCGGGGGCAGGACCGGGGCAGCGGACGGGTTGGACCAGAACTGCGGATATTCGCGGGCGAAAGCCGCGTTCACCTGCCAGTCCCACAGGTGACTGTCGCCGTACTGTCTGGCCCACAGATCATAAGCTTCATCCTCGGTCAGGGCGCTCTCCGCATATCCGGCCGGCAGGGCGGCAGCCAGCAGCACCAGGCACAATACCCAGGCAATGATTTTTTTCATCGGGATATCCCTCCTTCGGGTTCATTCATAAAACAGACGATCCGCATCCGCGGATCGTTCCGTATGATCATTCATTTTCGCAATACAGGTATTCCACAAACTCATACACTGAAAGCTGCTCTTCCGGGATCTCCGAAACCGGGGTCAGGTCCAGCTCCTTCGCGTGGCGGATGATCTCCCTGCTGCCCTTCCCGACGATCATCCCGGCCAGCGCCTGCTGTTCTTCGGTGCCGGTGGCCATGCCGTAGGCGAGGTTGTGGGCGATCCACTGGGCTTTGAGAAAAGATATGGAGCCGTAGACTTCTTCACTGTAATACTCGTGCTTTGCCATAACCTCCAGCACGGCTTCCATCTCCGCCTCGTCAGTGATCTGCAGGGACTCCCGGATACAGACGGCGATGTACTTTTTCCCCACACGGTAGAAGCAGACGTTGATCTTTCCGCTCCGGTTCCATCCCTTCCCGCGGACATAGACGTTCACCGTCTTTTCGTTATACTTTTCCCGCGCCGCCGCCATGCGCTCCTCCCAGGAGGGGGCGGTCTCCGCCGCGGCGGACGAAAAGACCAGCAGCAGCGCGGCCAGGATGCAGCAAACACACAGCGCCGCCCGGTAAAAAGGTGCGCCGGTCCGGCCCTGTCCGGCTGTCCTTATCAGCATTTCTTTCAGTTCCCCTTTTTATTTTTCCGCCGGCGAATGACCAGGGCGGCCACGGCCGGCACAGCCAGCACAAGCAGATAAGGCAGGGCAGCCAGCAGGAAATCCCCCATGTCCGTGAAGAACGAGCCGGCTGCCGGCAGGAAACCGGCCTGTTCCGGTTCGGGTTCGTCCGTCGGCACCGCTGTCGGCTCAGCCGTCGGCACGGATGTGGGTGCAGCGGTCGGTTCGGGCGTCGGCGCCTCCGTCGGAGCGGGCACCGCAGCTTCTTCCGCCGCTTCGTAAACAGCCGCCTCCATGGCGGGCTCTTCCTCAAACTCAGCAGCTTCCATGGCGTAATCCGCTTCTTCCGCATCGATCCCGGCCGCCTCAGCCGGTTTTGTTTTCGAAGCGGCGGCAAAGGTATTCGGCACGGCGCCGGCAGCCTTCAGGTCCTGCCTGTCTTCCGCTTCCTCAGGGGCTCCGGCCGCTCCGTCGACGGCAGCCGCCTGCATATAGGATTCCATCATCAGCGGTTCTTCCGCGGCGGCTTCTTCCGCTTCTTCCATCACCGCGCCCGCGGCAGCTTCCACAGCCGGTTCCGCAGCCGGTTCATCGACGGTTTCCGCATTTTCCTGCTTTTCCGCCGCAAGGGGAACAGAGGACGTCAGGGACTTTTTCGAATTCCGGTAGAGCAGCGTACCGCCGATCAGGAATACAAAGACCGCGGCTATGCTGAGAATCCTTGTCAAGCGAACAACGGAAAGGGTGTTTTTCGGGGCAGGTTCTTCCGCGGGAGCGGTACTGTCCGCTTCCGCGCGTACGGCGTTCATCCACCGGGCATGGAAGTCCGCGGGCATGGGCGGAGCTTCTTCAGCCATCTGCGCGAGCGCTGCGTCCAGTTCCGCATCCGTTACCGGCATCTTTTCAGCTTCTGTCTTCTTCATGACCGCGGCCTCCTTTCATCTTTTTTGACGTTTCCCGGCGGGGAAAGTTCCCTTTCCGCCGAAAGAATCTCTTTCAGCCGGGCCTTGGCCCGGTTCACCCTGCTTTTGACCGTACCCTCCGATACGCCGAGGGCCCGGGCAGCCTCCTCATAGGGAACCTTTTCCAGCTGGGTCAGGATCAGCGCCTCCCGCTGATCCTCCGGCAGGAGGGCAATGGCCTCCCGCAGGCGCTGCCGCTCATCCTTCGCGACCACCTGCTCCTCGGTTCCGGGAGAATCGTCCGCCGGATCAAAGCCCTGTTCCACCATGGGTTCCATGGAAACGCTCCAGTCCCGCTTCTTTTTTCTCAGCCAGTCCATACAGCAGTTGGCTGCGATCCGGTAAACCCAGCTTTCCAGCGCGCACTCGCCCCGGTAATTCGCCAGGTTCCGCCAGATCCGGATCATCGCCTCCTGGCCGCAGTCCTCAGCGGCTTCCCGGTTGCCGGTATAGTGCCAGCAGACGCGCCAGACCAGCTGTTCAAGCGGTTCCATCAGCCGCTCAAACGCTTCGGGATCGCCGCTTTGCGCCCGGCGCAGCAACAGTTCGTCCAAGCTGTCTCCTCCCTTCTAATCCTTCGGCAGCATCGCGGAGCTCTTGATCCGCCGGCCGAGCCGTCGTTCCACGTAATCCTTCAGTGCGGTAAAGGGCGCCGTCATCTCCGGCGTATTGACCCATGCTGCTGAACCGGTGGTCAGCGCGTTCCGCATCCAGCGGACCTGGCCCGGCATCAGCGGCGTCTGGTCCCGGCGGCTCTGACATGCGCCGCAGCAGACGCCCCCTTCCTCCGCGTCAAAGAAGAAGGGACCTTCCTCCTTCAGCTTCTCCCCGCAGAACACACAGTGGTTCAGCCGGGGTTTGAATCCCTGGCAGGCGGAGAAGTGCAGCAGGAAACCAGCCAGCAGCGGCTTCCATTCCTGGTCGGAAAAGGTCAGCCGGGACAGCGTATGCAAAAGAAGCATGAACAGCTCCTGCTGCTCCTGTTCCGGTTCAGCCACCGCCTCCGCCAGGTTCAGCAGCCAGATGCCGCAGGTGAGCCGGTCATAGTCGCTGCGCAGCGGGTAAAAGGTTTCGATCAGACGGACGGAGGTCACGGTCACGTGTCCTCCGTTCTCATGCAGCATATAGTCGCCCAGGGCAAAAAGCTCGCCTGCGTTCAGGTTGTGAGACTTGGGTTTCCGGCAGTTCCGGATGATCGCGTCGATCCGTCCCCGGGAGGGAGACAGCAGGGTGACCATCCGGTCGTTGTCCCGGTAATTGACGTGCCGCAGCACGATCGCGGTGTTCTCTGTCTGGATCATTGCGTCCTCTTGTATCGTAATGTTCAGAAGCGCATGGTCTCATGGATCACGGAGGGATCCATGTGCTTCAGATCCTTTGTTCCGGTGCGGATCATCATCGCCTGCAGCTGGCCGTCGATCTTCTTCAGCGTATCCCGGACGCCTTCCGCGCCTTTCTCCTTCAGGGGTCCCATGAGCGCCTTGCCGACGGTCACGGCGTCCGCGCCCCGGGCCAGCGCCTTGAAAGCGTCAAAGCCGGATTCGATACCGCCGTCCGCGATGAGGATCAGGTCATGGCCGACAGCCTTGCGGATCTCCGGCAGGATCATGACCGGCGGCACGGCGTAGCGAATCAGCCCGTTATGATGGCTGAGTACCAGGCCCGCGGCGCCCAGGTCCCGGCAGCGGAGGGCGTCCTGCGCACTGAGCGCGCCCTTGATGAAGAAAGGCAGCTTTGTAGCCCTGATATACTTCTCCAGTTCCGCCAGGGTCGGCTGCTTCATCTGCCGCCCGATGACGATGGAGTTTTCCGCGTCGTCCACGTTCACGGCGTGTTCCACGTCCATGCCCACCGCGGCGGCGCCGTTCGCCTCCGCGTATTCAAGGCGGCTCATGATCTCCTTTTCGTCCGCATAGGGCTTGATGATCTTCATCACCTTCGCCCCGGTAGCGAGGACCTTCCCCATCTCCTCGTTGACGCCCATTCCGATGCTGACCGGCGCCCCGGCCATCTTCGCGCCCTCCGCCATAGAGACCAGGTCCAGATGGCTGAGTGCGGCGGTCATGACGGGCATCGCAAAGGTTTCGCCCAGGAAGCGGAAGGTCGTGTCCGGATAAACCGCCCCGACAATCCGGCTCTCCACGAGCAGGGAATCCATATACATCCTGGCAATCTGTACGGAATCGCCTTTGGCGTCACAGATCATATGTGTCTCCTCCATCCATCAATTTTGACTTGATTACTCTGTTCTCAGCGCAACCACCGGATCCTTGCGGCTGGCGATCCGGGACGGGATGATGCCCGCGATCAGGGTCAGCAGCATGGAGATGGCGATCAGCGCAACCCCGGCCAGCGGCGGCAGCGCCGCGATATCCGGGATGCCGGTCAGGTTGCCGAGGATAATATTGGCGATCACCGTCAACCCCAGGGTCACCAGGATGCCGATGACGCCGGCGGCAAAGCCCACGATGAGGGTTTCCGCGTTGAAGACCCGGGAAACATCCCGGCGGCTCGCGCCGATGGAGCGCAGGATACCGATCTCCTTGGTACGCTCCAGCACGCTGATGTAAGTGATGATCCCAATCATAATGGACGAAACCACCAGGGAGATCGCCACGAAGGCCACCAGCACATAGGAAATCGCGTTGACAATCGTCGTCACGGAATCCATCAGCAGGCCCACCAGGTCCGTATAGCTGACGGCGCGGTCCTCGCCGACGCTGGCATTGTAGGCTTCGATCTTTTTGGTGATCGTGCTCTTGGCCTCAAAGTCCTTCGGATAGATCAGCACGGCAGCGGGCTTGTCCGGATCGCTCAGGCCCATCTTCTCCAGGTTTGCCTGGAGCGAGTTCCCGCTGATCATCATGACGCCCTCGCCCACGAATTCCTTGAGCAGGTCCTTGGTCAGGAACATGCGGTATTCCTCGGGGATCATGCCCTTGGGAATGAGGCCCTTGTCTTCCAGCATCTCCATGAATTCTTCCACTTCCATGGAATCCAGCAGGGCAAGGGCGTCCTGTTCCACGGCGGAGAAGGCCTGGCCGGTGAACACGTCCGTGTCCGGCGTGGCCATCTGCTCCTTCACGATCTCGCTGTTCTTCAGTTCCTCCAGCAGCCAGTCCACCAGCTCGCTCCGGTAGCCGATACCGCCGGACTCGGAACCGAATCCGCTCTTGGTGGGTTTCAGGATGCCCACGACCTTCAGTTCCAGGGCGTTCTCCAGCTTCTGTGCAATGAAGTCCGCGTCCTCGGACCGGTCGGTCCACAGCGCGCCGTAACGATCGAACACATCCGTATTCAGCAGCAGTTTAAAGCGCATGTTCAGGAGGTCTTCATAGGTAAATTCCAGATCTTCTGTCTCCAGGGGAACGCCGTGCATCAGCTGGTCGAACTGTTCCTTCAGCTCACCCTGGTCCCGGATGCCCAGGGAATAGAGCGTATAGTCGCTCAGCTCGTTCCGGTCGTTGAGGATAATGACGACCTCGTCCTTTTCTTTGGGCATACGGCCGGTAAGGACGGCGTACTGGGAGCGGAGCAGCTCGTCGTTGTCCAGCATGGGCGTAAAGACATCCAGCCGGCGGGAGGTGGTGCTCATCACGGTTTCCTGGATTCCGGAAGCCGAGCCCATCATGCTCATCATATCGCCCATGCCCGTCGATTCCATGACGGTGGACGGATTCACCTGGACAGGCTTTTCCAGGTCCGTCCGCCAGATCAGCAGGGGCGTGTTGTATTCATACCGGATGCCGGAGACCAGCGCGTCGATCCCGTTGGCCGGATCCTCCAGCCAGGCCTTGAAGGCGGTCAGGTTGTTCTCCGTCACGCCGCCCATCCAGGAGCTCATCAGCTTGGTCATGCGGCTGCCGGAATAGACCTTGCCGTCCTCCCGCTCCTTTCCTTCCGTGTCGATATCCATGAGGCCGGCCACCGTGTCCGTCATGTCCACGGTGCGCTCATCGATCTCCAGGGGATAGGAGGACAGCGTATCCCGCTGCACCCGCTCGATATACCGGTTCACGCCGTTGGAAAGGCTCAGGATCAGCGCGATGCCGATGATGCCGATGGAACCGGCAAAAGCGGTCAGGATCGTGCGGCCCTTCTTGGTCATCAGGTTGTTCAGGCTCAGGTTCAGCGCGGTGAAGAAGCTCATGGAAGTCTTCCGGTCCGTCTTTCCCGCCTCGGCCTGCGCCTCCGAAGCCCGGTCTCCCGACCCGGTGCTGTCGCTGACGATCTTTCCGTCCAGCAGGCGGATGATCCGGGTGGCGTACTGGTCCGCCAGGTCCGGGTTATGGGTCACCATGATCACCAGCCGGTCCCGGGCGACCTGCTGCAGGATCTCCATGACCTGGATGCTGGTCTCGCTGTCCAGGGCGCCGGTTGGTTCGTCTGCCAGAAGCACCTCCGGATCGTTGACCAGGGCCCGGGCAATAGCCACGCGCTGCATCTGGCCGCCGCTGAGCTGGTTCGGCTTCTTCTTCAGCTGGTCCCCGAGACCCACCTTCTCCAGCGCCTCCGTGGCCCGGCGGCGCCGTTCCTCCCGGCTGACGCCGGACAGGGTCAGGGCCAGTTCCACATTGGCCAGCACGGTCTGGTGCGGAATCAG
Source organism: uncultured Clostridia bacterium (assembly GCA_946414315.1). GTDB lineage: Bacteria > Bacillota > Clostridia > Christensenellales > Aristaeellaceae > Aristaeella. The sequence continues at coordinate 22,977 of CAMKNZ010000005.1, read as the reverse complement.
ATTATAGCTCTGGAACACAAAGCCCACCGAATGGTTCCGGTAGGTATCCCAGTCCCGCTCCGTAAACTGTTTGGTCGATTTGCCCCGGATGACCAGGTCGCCGGAAGTATAGCGGTCCAGGCCGCCGATGATGTTCAGCAGTGTGGTCTTGCCGCAGCCGGAGGGGCCCAGCACCGCGGCAAACTCGCTCTCCCCGAAGGACAGGTCCACCCCGCGGAGCGCCTCAACCTTGGTATCACCGGATGCATAGTCCTTAGTGATGTTCTTTAATACCAGCATATAAATCCTCCGAAAACAGAGTAAAAGTCGATACTATTGCAGTATAATCATACCATTCATCCGCCCGATGCACAACAAACAAAACAGCATTACCACACGCAGTTTTCTGATATCGTTTTTCTGTATTATTCGGTTGAAGGCTGAAGGAAACGAACTGATTACCAATATTGTAGACAATTATAATCATCAATGTATATACAGAAAAGATTGAATTACAGTCGATCCCGCTTACGATGTCGTTATCGGTTATTCAATTTAAGGATAAAAACAAAGAGCTGTATCACGATGACAATCAATACTGGCATACAATCCGGTCAGAATTAAGTGTCTCGGAAGGCAACAGCTTCCAATTTGCAGTCATGGATGGGGAGGAACATTCAGCACAATCTGTTGAAATACCGGGTATGGAGAAAGCTATTTTTATCAACCTTGGAATGAATACCAGACTGATAGCGATAAGAACGCTGAACAAACCGGTTGTTGTAAAAGCCAAACCGGGTGAAGGAGTTCTGGGAGAAACAACAGCGTATCAATATGAGAGGATCCAGATGGAAGGTTTTACAATGGAGGAATGCATTAGTTTCTTCCGGACAGAAGAAAGTAACTGAGACCGTACAAGCGAAAAAAACGATCTCCCACAGGGTATGTCACCCTGTGGGAGTCTGGCATTCTTGGTTCCTGACCTGAATGAAGCGCCAATCAGCGTTTCGTCTACAAGCATTGATCAGAGCATGATCGTATGGGCATTTATGCTTCTTTTTTACGGTTAAGGAATATCTGCCAAGCAATGGAAAGTAACGCATAAACAACAAGTGCCATTAACAGAATACTGAGAAAATCATGTTCCATAAAGTGGCTTGTAGTCCTTATGCCTTTCAGAAGAAGGTGTGACAGGATATAGGAAACCGGCGCGAAAAACAATTGACGCAGAATCCAACTGTAGTCCCATTTTCTGAAAATGCCCCAAAGCAATCCAAATAATCCAGCCAATGCTGCTGCAATCAACAGATAGTATCCCAGAGCAAGGCGCGGGAGCACTTCTGTTCCGCCATCCATAGGAGTTCCCCACAATAGTTTCTGCGGCTGTTCAAATCCGTAAATCAGGCGGTCAGGTACAGGATAGTAGGTTGATTCATAATACGATTGGGTTTGATGATTGGAACCTTGATTTGTGCTGAATGCCTGCATGATGACAGTTGTTGTGCCGTCATCTTCAACGACCACATGTTCCTCAAAACCATTGATGAAGCTGCTTACTTTCAGAATCAAAGCTTCATGGGATTGCTCCACGGAAGCAGGAGCAACAGTTGGCACAGGAGCCGCTTCATCATCTATCGGCAGATACACCTCACCGCTGTAATACTCAGCAGGATTGATGGTTTCGACACCTACAACCTCGATTAAGCCATCCTGCCAGAGAATATAATTCATACTCGTGGCATGGAAGAAATAAGTAAAGACAGCGATAAAAACACACAGTGCGGCAAGAATGGCAGTATACCAGCGGCGCTTCCGGATTTCTTTCCTGAGTGTCTGAAGCGGTTTTATCGTTTCAACAGGCGGTTCCGGATCCGTTTCTATTTCGGAGAACCGTTTCCGACAGTCCGGGCATTCGGTCAAATGCTGGCCAATCAGATCCTTTGTATCCGGTTCAACCATATTCTCCGCGTACAGCGGCAGCAAATCACGTATAACAGCACATGGCAGTTTCATGACCATTCCTCCATTTTGTCCTTAATCTTTGCGCGGGCTCTGTGATAGACGACACAAGCCCAGTTTTCCGATTTGCCGAAGAGTTCCCCGATATCCCGGAAACTTAACTGCCCTAAAGTTCTGAGTGTGAATACTTCACGATAGGGCTCATCCAGGTGATGGAGCAGCCGGTGGATGCGCATGCTTTCATCCTGATGCACAATCGCTTCTTCCGGTCCCATGGACAAGTCTGGAAGCGGTAATGCGTCGTCAATCGGCCGGGTCTTTTTCTTTCGCTGCTCTGACAGCCACAGGTTTTTGGCAATGGCGCAGAGCCAGCTTTTCAGGCTGCTTTTCCCCTGGAATTGATCCAGGGATCGCATTGCTTTGAAAAAGGTCTCCTGGGTTATCTCCTCAGCTGTCTGCGAACTTCCGGAGAGGGAGAGCGCATAACGGTATACCGAATCGAAGTAGCTTTGATAGATTTGATCAAAAGAATCAGGCTGCATTGAGCTCCCACCCTCCTTTCACTTTATTAGACGCAGATCATGAAGGAATCTGACAAAACCGCTTTTCTTTTTTTGCCAGTATATGCGAATGAAAAAATGTATTCATACATACTATATCACGCCGCTCCTCAGGAAAAATGCACCGAGTTATAACAACCCGGTGTTTTTTTACCGCTCTGAAATTGTTTTGCCATCTAGCAATTGCAATGATATTCATGTAGGAAATGTTGAAAATATCGTTTCAACAGCCATTGAAAGAAATACCTGTTCAGAATCGTCCACATTATGAGGATGTTTTGAAGGAGGTTGTCTCATGAACAGCTGTTGCAAAAGAGGATTGCCAGTTATCCTGTGCCTGATCTTTCTTCTACTTGCTTTTGCCGCACATGCCGATTCTTACTGGAAAATGCATTGGAAGCCGGGAGAAAGCATCATTAGCTTTACCCCGGAAGAAGACACACAGATCACAGCAATTATCGAAGAAGCCAACCATAAATCAGAAGGAACAAATATCCGGATTGGAGCGGATCGTGAAAGCGACGTTGAAACTGCATATAACAATTTTCTGACCATGAGCCCGGATGGAGCACCTATGGAACCTGCCGATGATAAAGAATATGAGGATATTGGACGTTATATGTGGGCAATCGGTCTGCCGGATGAACAGTCCATCAGCAGGGATGAAGCATGGAAAATCATGCTGAAATATCTCATCGATCATGGCATTTCCACACCGGAAATCCTTGTACATTATTATCCTCTTGTTTCTTATGAAACAGGAAACTATAACGGAAATCCGGTTTGGAGAATTCTTTTGGAATGCTATGACTATCAAGACTCAGGCTTGCCAGTCACTGCGTGGGAAGCTGCGATTTATGCCCATGACGGAAGTGTCTGCGGATACCGCGCCATTTACCCGGTCGGATGATGTAGAAACCAGGTATAATTAACCATGTACCGGAGTCCCCTTTTATCAGTGTCGGAGGAAAGATCATGAAGAGACTGTTTTGCATGCTTCTTTCTGCAATGATCATCACAATGCTGCCCGCAGTAACTCTTGCGGAAACCAGAGAGGAATCGGTCATCCAGGAATTGAAAGACCATTGCTATATCAATCCCGACGGAGGAAACAAGGTCCACCTGGACATGAACTGCCCCGGCGTGAATCCGCGGTATCTTCCGCTGACAGAAGTTGAGTACACCGAAGAAATATCAAACAAGTACCATTTCTGCCCTGTCTGCTGCGGGATCACTGAAAGCGCGTATACATCTGAAAAAGAATGGTTTCGGGATTTATACACAAGATATCATACCGTGCCGGTTTCGTTGTGGAGCGATCTGCAGGTCGTCTGGCACGATGTGAATTTCCGTGAATCTCCCGGTGGGAAAGTAATCTGCAGGTTCAAAGGCGGAGAACGGCTGGAATGTCTGGAAGAGGTTTGGCATAACGGAAGCCTGTGGTACCATGCCCGATCTGCCGGGTATGGAGAAGGTTATATCGGCGGGACATGGGCGAAACCGCTCTGGCATGATCTTGAAAACTGGCCGGTTAACGACAATACGGATAACGTTTCATACAACATGCTGTTCTTTGCCTATTGGCTGGGAACCTATGAAGTCGAGCACGGCATCACCATCATCGTGGACGAAGGATCCGGTCCGTCTCTCAGCATTGCCCCGCCGGAAGCAAGGAACGCCCAACCCTCTGTTATCCCGGAAGACATGAGAATCGCTTATGCAATAAAACTGTACGAATACGGTTTGATTTGCAAAGATCAAAAGTATGACAAGCTTAAAGGAGAAGATCTGACGCTCAGCGAAAAGGACAGTATCGCCTCTTCCGTTCTGCAGAACCATTACGGCACGGATGATATGTGGACCATTCTCAGGCACATGTCTCAGGCAATCTTCATCAATGAGACAGACTGGCATTCCCCCCGGAACCAGCTGTCACCGAAAGACAGCGCGCGCTTAAGCGCGATCATGGAGATTATTCTTGATGAGCATACCGAGAGGGAATAGCTATGAAGAAAGTACTGATGATTGTTGCTCTCGTTTTGATGATTCTGATTGGCATGATGAGTGCTGCAAATGCAGAAACCAATCAACCTGACTTCCTGCAGAATCTGTTTCAGGAGTTTTTCCCGGATTATTCCTGTGAGGATGGTTATCTTCAGGATGATGGAACAGTGATATTCATCGGCCGGAAACCGGATGGCTCACTGGTGCTTCTCTGCGGCTCGGATGAAGGGGAAGATGGCTGGGAGTGGGTGGAAAGCACTCCGCTGCCGGAAGGATCAAGAATCGGGGATGAGAACATTACTGACGCAGTGAACCTAAACGCCTGGAGGGGCGGAGCAGCAGTCGGTGTCAGAAGGATGGAAAAGGGCCGGTGGGGAGTATATTATGTAAACAGTTATGATTTCTTTGTCGGGCCTGACTGGGTTGGTATGCACGGCACTGAAACAGACGCGCAGTTTTTTGGAACCCATTCCTGGGGAGATATCACGACAATCGACTGGTCAACGTTTCCGCCGGAAGAATATATAGGTGAAGAGACAAGAAAAGAAAGAAACAACCGGATCAGCGCATATGTGGACCGGACCGATTGGGCAGCGCCTGCGCACAACGATCCGGATAAAACAACAGAACTGCTGAGCGAAAAAGAGAATGAGGATTCTCTGCTCGGAAGATTCTATGACGGAACGCCGTTGTTTGTTCTCGAACAGAAAACAGAATGGACAAAGGTCAAAATCGGTCACGGAGAAGATGTCGGCGTGATGACCGGCTGGATGCGGACAGAGGATCTGGTCTTCGGGGACAATACTCTGCATGTGGAGCGGGAAAAAATCCAGATCAGTAGCGAGCAGATGCTGATTCATCCGGTGGAATCCTTTATCAGTTCCCGCGCCGGTCAGTTAACGGAAGGAGAGTTTAGCAGCTGCCTGATCATCGGAGAGGCGGAAACGGATCAGAAGTATGCCATTGTTTACTATCTGCCTGATGGGGATGTCGGATTGATACCGGTGACAAGCCTTGGAAACGGAAATGGATGATAATTCAAATTAAGCCAAATATAATGATTCAAAGCAAAAACTGCCCCATATCAATACGGGGCAGTTTTCGTTATAAGCTGTTTACTTGACCAGCATGGCCAGGAGCTTCCGGCTGCGGTCGAGGAAGGCGGTGATCTCCTCCGCCTCCAGGGGCTGGGCCGCCATGCGGGCCAGGTCGTAGACCTGGCAGCAGAGCATCTTGGTGGTCTCGTCCTCCGGATCCTTTTCGGCCAGGGCCTGGATGGTGGCATTCCGGCGGTTCAGCACGAGGGTGAAGCTGTCCGGGATCGGGAAACGCTCGCCGTAGAGGCGGCTCATCTCCTTATACCGGCGCATCTGCTCGTCCTCGGTAACCATGGCGGTCATGTCCGCGTCGCCGAGGGATTCCAGCTTCACTTCCAGGTTTTCCTTGCCGAGGGCGCCGCGGAAGAGGGTCTGCAGCTTCTCCGCGTCCAACTCCTTGCCTTCTTCAGATTCTTCCTTCAGGCCGTCGATGTCCGCGTCCACCCGGGCGAAGGTCACCCGGTCCTCCTCCTTGCCCTGGTACTCCATGAAGGACATGAAGTTGCCGTCGATCAGGGTGTTCATGACCGCAACCTCGATGCCCCGGTCCGTATAGAGCTTGACGGAGGCCGCCTGGCGCTTCTCGTCGTTGGTGTAGTAGACCTTCTTCTCGGTCTTGTCGAAGTTGGCCGCCTTGTATTCCGCGATGGTGGAATACTTGCCGTCGGTCTTCTTCATGAGGATGGCGTCCTTCACCATATCGTAGAACTTGCTGTCCTTGATGCAGCCGTACTTGACGAAGGGCGCGATATCGTCCCAGTAGCCTTCGTAGGTCTCACGCTCGGTGTTCATCAGGCCGTTGAGCTTGTCCGCGACCTTCTTGGTGATGTGGGCGCTGATCTTCTTCACATAGCCGTCGTTCTGCAGGAAGGAACGGCTGACGTTCAGGGGCAGGTCGGGGCAGTCGATGACGCCCTTGAGGAGCATCAGGAACTCCGGAATGACTTCCTTGATGTTGTCTGCCACGAAGACCTGGCCGGCGAAGAGCTTGATCTGCCCTTCATGGGTGCCGAAGTCGTTCTTGATCTTCGGGAAATACAGGATGCCCTTGAGATTGAAGGGATAATCCACGTTCAGGTGGATCCAGAACAGGGGCTCCTCAAAGTCCATGAAGACCTTGCGGTAGAAGGACTTGTATTCCTCGTCCGTGCAGTCCGAGGGCTTCTTCAGCCACAGGGGCGCGGTGTCGTTGACCTGCTGGGGCTTCGGAACCTCCAGCACTTTTTCGGTCTTCGGGCTGCCGTCCTCGTTCTTCTCGTCCCCGACGGGCACGTCCTTTTCCACGGGCTTGGCGTTGGCGTCCTCCAGCATGACCGGGTAGGACATATAACCGCAGTAGCGGTTCAGGATCTCCCGGACCTTCCACACTTCCAGGAATTCCTTTTCCTCCTCCGAGATATGTAGGATCACGTCCGTGCCGTGGGCCTTGCGCTTTCCGCCGGAAAGCTCGAAGCCCATGCCGTCCGTGGATACCCAGTGAACCGGATCGGCTTCGCCTTCGCTGCTGAGGGTCTGGATCTCGACCTTGTCGCTGACCATGAAGACGGAATAGAAGCCCAGGCCGAAGTGGCCGATGATATCGTTCTGCTCTTCCGGCTTCTTGTCCTCAAACTGCTTCATGAACTCCGTCGCGCCGGAGAAAGCCACCTGGTTGATGTACTTGCGGACTTCCTCCGCGGTCATGCCGATACCGGTATCGGAGATCGTGATCAGCTTCTTTTCCTTGTCGACTTTGACGTTGACGGTCATGGGCTCTTCGCTGTCCGGATGGAGCATCCGGAACTTGGTGATCGCGTCGCAGGCGTTGGAAACCGCTTCCCGCAGGAAGATATCCTTGTCTGAATACAGCCAGCGCTTGATGACCGGCATAATGTTCTGCGCATCAATGGATACGGAACCTTTTTCTTTCTTCATTGCCATAATATCATCTCCAAATATTACTGATTGTCCCTGTCTCCCGCATTCTCAACAGTCGCAGCTCCACAATATGGAGACTGTTCCTTTTCGAATGACCTCACCGCTGACAAAAATACCGCCACTGGCGGTTGTCAGAGGTTCGCCCGGCAGTCCTTTGCCGGGCCTGCGGGGCATTTCGCACACGTATTGTAGCACCCGCGGAAACGAATTGCAAGACAAAATTAGCACTCTCTTGTCGAGAGTGCTAATCTGATCAGTTCGGTTTTCAGATGTCTTCTTCCAGCAGGGCGAGATCATCCTCTTCTTCCTGTTTCTGGGCTTCGACAGCCTTCGCTTCGTCCGGGGTGATGTCCTTGGGCGTGAAGAGGATCGCACGGACTTTCTGGTCGATTTCAGCGGTCAGTTCCGGATGCTCCCGCAGGAAGACGCGGGCGTTGTCCCGGCCCTGGGCGATGCGCTGGTCCCCGTAAGAGAAGAAGGCGCCGCTCTTGGTGATGATGCCGTATTCCACGGCCATATCCAGCAGGGTTCCTTCCCTGCTGATGCCCTCGCCGTAGATGATATCGAACTCCGCGACGCGGAAAGGCGGGGCGACTTTGTTCTTGACGACTTTGACCTTGGTGTGGTTGCCGATGATCTCGGTGCCGTTCTTCAGAGCCTCGCCCTTGCGGACGTCCAGGCGGACGGAGGAATAGAACTTCAGCGCGCGGCCGCCGGGGGTCGTCTCCGGGTTGCCGTACATGACGCCGACTTTTTCACGCAGCTGGTTGATGAAGATCGCGATGCAGCCGGTCTTGTTGATGACGCCGGTCAGCTTGCGCAGGGCCTGGCTCATCAGGCGGGCCTGCAGGCCGACAAAGGAATCACCCATCTCGCCGTCGATCTCCGCCTTCGGAACGAGGGCGGCGACGGAGTCGATCACAACCACGTCCAGGGCGCCGCTGCGCACCAGGGCTTCGGTGATCTCGAGGGCCTGTTCGCCGGTATCCGGCTGGGAGACGTAAAGCTCTTCAATATTGACGCCGAGCTTCCGGGCGTAAAGCGGATCGAGCGCGTGCTCCGCGTCCACAAACGCGGCGATGCCGCCGGCTTTCTGCGCTTCCGCCACCACATGCAGGGCGACGGTGGTCTTGCCGGAGGATTCCGGACCGTAGATCTCAACGATACGGCCCCGGGGAATTCCGCCCACGCCCAGGGCGTAGTCCAGGGTAAGGCAGCCGGTGGAGATCACGGGGATATCCCGGTTCACAGCGTCGGAACCCATCTTCATGACGGCGCCTTTGCCGAACTGTTTGTCCAGGTCGGCCAGGGCATGCTCCAGCGCCTTGAGCTTTTCTTCCTGTATGTTATTCGCTTCGACGGGGGCCTTTTCGGTTTTTGCGGATTTCTTCGGTGCCATGTGTTTCATCCTTTCATCTTCAGCTATCGTGCTTATCGCCGGAGGCGATCCTTCCTTGATACAGGTATCGTATCACCCGCCCCCTCAAAAGACAAGGGGAACAAAAATTTTTCAGGCCTGCTTTTCAGCCTTCTTCGCTTCCCAGCGGCGCTGCATCCGGGAGACCACGATCGCGCAGGAGGCGTCTCCGGTGATGTTCACCACCGTACGGCCCATGTCGAAGATCCGGTCAACGCCCGCCACCAGCGCGATGCCTTCCACGGGAAGGCCGACAGACTGGAGCACCATGGCCAGCATGACCATGCCGGCGCCGGGAACGCCAGCCGTGCCGATGGACGCCAGGGTGGCGGTCAGCACGATGGTCAGCATCTGGGAGAAGGTCAGGTCAATGCCGAAGCAAGCAGCGATGAACACGGAGCACACGCCCTGGTAGATCGCCGTACCGTCCATGTTGATCGTCGCGCCCAGGGGCAGGACGAAGGAAGCGACCTCTTTATCCGCGCCGAGCTTCTGGGAACATTCCATGTTCAGCGGGAGGGTCCCCACGGAGGACGCGGAGGAGAAGGCCATCATGATGGCGGGCATCATGCCCTTGAAGAACTGCACCGGGCCGACGCCGCCCATGGTCTTCACCGCCAGGGAATAGACCACCACCGCGTGGATAATGTAGCACAGATAGGCGACCAGCAGCACCATCGCCAGGGAACCGAGCACGGCGGGGCCGTTCTCCGCCACCACCGGGCACAGCAGGCAGAACACGCCGATCGGTGAAAGCTTCAGGATCATCTCCATGACTTTCATGCACATATCGTTGCAGGTGTTCACAAAATAGAATTCCTTGTTGATCCGCGGGCCGATCAGGATCAGGGCAAAGCCGATGAACAGCGACATCACGATGATCTGCAGCATGTTCGCGTCCACAAAGGGTTTAATGAAATTGGAGGGGAAGATGCCCACCAGCGTATCCATGAAGTTCACCGAGGTGGCCGAGGGCTCATAGGAAAGCTCCGTGGTTGACAGCGCCGGGAAAAGTCCCTTGAGGAGGTTGGCAAAAAGCAGGCCGATGGCTACCGCGAAGGCGGTGGTGCACAGGTAATACAGCACCGTGCTGCCGCCGATCCTGCCGACCTTTTTGATGTCCTTCATGGAGATTACGCCGGCCATGATGGAGAAGAACACCAGCGGACAGACGATCCACTTGATCAGGTTCAGGAAGATCGTACCGAAGGGCTTGATGTAGCTCTTCGCAAAGTCCGGGTTTCCGGTCAGCGCAATTCCCGCGCCGATGGCGAGGACCAGGGCGATAAAGATCTGGGTCGACAGGGCAAGCTTTTTCTTTTCTTTCATGGGAAAATCCAACCTCCGTTTTTGATTCTCGGATATGAAGGCTTATCCTTCCTTGATCTCATAGGCCCGGCGGATCCCGGCCGCGTCCGTGGTCATGACCGCGGATACCGGTTTGTCCGTCTTCAGGGTCTGCTGCAGTTCCGGATAGCGGAAACTGCGGCGGAAGCTCTGCTCCGCCCGGAAAACGCCGTCCTCGATGACGCCGGTCTCCCAGGCTTCAAGGCTGTCAAAGGGCGTGGCGCGTGCGGGGAAGGCGGGGTTCTCAACGCCGAGCCCGTCCATCCGGAAACGGCCTTCTTCGTTCCCTGCCAGCAGTTCCGCTTTGCCGCCGCAGGGGCAGACCACCGTCAGATCCTTCGCCCTGATCCGGGACAGGGCCACCGCCACCGCCTCCGGGTTCAGGTCCAAGCCGGCGAAGCGGCAATCCAGCTGCTGCGCCGCCTCCAGGGCCGTGCCGCTGCCGCAGCACAGGTCCACCACCAGGTCCCCGGGATTGGTAACCGGGAGCAGCAGGCGTTCCAGCAGCTTCAGGGGTTTCTGGGTCGCATAGCCCGTACGCTCCGGATCCCGCTGCTGCAGGATGCTGATGTCGTTCCAGACGTCGCTGGGATAGACCGGCTCGTCGTCATAATACCGGTATTCCTTGCCGTTGGAGGTGATGCGGGAGAACATCCTGCCCTGCTCATCCCGGCCCCGGGCCATATGGTTCCGCTTCCCGTCGCCGCGGGGAAGGGGCACCCGGGTCAGGTCGAAGAAATAGTCCTTGCCCTTCGCGTAGAGCAGGATCGTATCGTGTTTGCGGGAGAAGGTCTTTTTACTCCTGCCGCCGCTTTCATAGGCCCAGATGATCTCGTTGAGGAAGCGGGTTTTGCCGAACTCCCGGTCGCACATGATCCGCGCCTGGGCAGACATGCGCCAGTCCAGGTGGAGATAGAATACGCCGGTATCGTTCAGCAGCATCTTCCCGACGGAGATCACCCGGCGCAGCAGGCGCAGGTACTGCTTTTCGCTGGTATACCTGTCTTCATAGGCCGGATAGCGGGGTGAGGGCGTTCCGGTCTTCCAGCCTTTTTCACCGTAAGGACGCCTGCGCATGAACTTTTCGCCGGTCATGAACGGCGGATCCACATAGACGCACTGGGCCGTGCCGGCCAGCGCGCGGATCTCATCCGGCAGCTTCATTACGCTGCCGCATACCAGCAGGTTCTCCCCGTTTCCGAACACTTCCCGGTCCACCCTGACCTGTTCATTCATGTCCTTCGCCTCCTCCTATATCAATCTGTTCCGAAGCTCTTTCAGCTCGCTTTGCTCTTCCTCCAGCATATCCAGGAATACGGCCTGTTCATCCTCCGCCGCCAGGATCTCCCCGGCTTCGCGGACAGCTTCCGCAAAGTCCGGATCCACGGCGCTTTTTCCCTGCCGGGCCAGGGGGCAGACCGCCTTCGCCCGCAGGTCCGTGACCGCGCGGACCTTCCCGTCGTCCCCGATCACGGGCAGCAGCGGAAACAGCCGGCAGGAAAGGGGCCGGTCTTCCCGGTCGCAGGTGCCGGAGCATATCAGCAGGTCTCCCCGCGCCGTTTTCCGGACCTCAAAACCGGCTTTCCCGGCGTAGGCCTCCGCCTCGCCGGGGAAGAGCAGCATGCCCGTTTCCTCTCCCTCCAGAGGACGGCAGCAGCGGGCGCCGCAGACGCGGCCGCAGTCCCGCTTCAGCGGAGTCACATTTTTCAGTTTTTCCCGGGCAGCGGATACCGCGGCATCCATCTTTCCGTCCTCCTTTAATCCCGGAGTGCCGGCTTCAGTTTATCCACACGCTTGCGCGCGACGAGCATATAGCACAGGAAATGAATGACAAAGGTCACGAACCACGAGACCGGATAGGACATATACAGGACCGTCAGGTCATGATTCTGCGCAAAGACGGTCAGGATCCAGACGATGCGCAGCAGGCACGCGCCGGTCAGGGAAACGATCATTGGCATGATCGAATAACCGACGCCGCGGAGCTGGCCGACCATGACGTCCATGAGGCCGCAGAGGAAATAGGTCGGCATGATGATCTCCATGCGGATCATGCCTTTGGCAATGACTTCCGGTTCCTGGTTGTAAAGGCCCAGGAGCGGCCTGCCGAAGAGCAGGATCAGCAGGCCCATGCTCAGCCCGATGGCCGTAACCACGCCCAGGCAGCACCACAGGGTACGCTTCACCCGGTCCGGTTTCCCGGCGCCGTAGTTCTGGCTGGCAAAGGTCATATCCGCCTGGTGCTGGGCGTTCATGGCGGTATAGACAAAGCCCTCGATATTGCAGGCCACGCCGTTTCCGGCCACCACCAGGGAGCCGAAGGAGTTGACCGAGGACTGGATCAGCACGTTGGAAATGGAAAACAGGCTGCCCTGCAGCCCGGCGGGCAGGCCGATGCGGATGATATCCCGCAGGCTCTTCCGGTCGATGCGGCATTCATTCAGGTTCAGCTGGATCGCGCCCCGGGTGCGGAAGAGGCACAGCAGGACCAGCACCATGCTGACCACCTGGCTGGCCACCGTCGCGATAGCCACGCCCGCCACGTCCAGATGGAACACAATTACCAGCAGCAGGTTCAGCAGCACGTTCACCAGGCCGGAGATCATCAGGTAGACCATGGGGCGCCTGGTGTCCCCCACCGCGCGCATGGTCGCCGCACCGAAGTTGTACAGCATGTTGGCGGGCATGCCCAGGAAGTAGATCCGGACATACAGGGCCGCGCCGTCGATCACGTCCGGCGGGGAATCCATCAGCTGGAGGAGGGGCCGGGCCAGCAGGAACCCGAAGATGCCCACGCCTACGCCCATGAACAGCGCCAGCGTCATGGCGGTATGCTCCGCCTTCCGCATGGCTTTGATATCCCGGGCGCCGTAATGCCGGGCCACCGCCACGCTGGCGCCGACGCTCAGGCCCATGAACACGTTCACCAGCAGGTTGATCAGCGAGCCGGTGGAAGAGACCGCGGCCAGCGCCTCATGGCCGGCATAGTTGCCCACCACGATCACGTCCGCCGCATTATACAGAAGCTGCAGGATCCCGGTCAGGATCAGCGGCCCCGAAAAAGCAAGGATCTTCGGGAGCAGCGGGCCTTCCGTCATGTCGATCTCATGGCGTCCGCGCTTTCCCGGTCCGAACCGAAACATAATCTACCTCAAAATCATTTTGTCGCTTTTCTTGTCAGCACAATCCGCGTGAGGACCGGCGTGTTGAAGATCCGGCCCGGCTGGTGCTCATAGTGCGGATCGGATCCCAGGCCCGGGCTGATATACTGCGGGATGCCGTCCAGGTAGCTGAGCCCCTGGACCTGTTTGTCGTCCGGGAACCACCCCAGCTCCGGCACATAGATCGCACCGGCGAAAGGAAGGCGCCACTGGCCGCCGTTATAGTGTCCCGCCAGGATCAGCGAGGCGTACCGCATGGAGAACAGGTCTTCCTTCTCCGTCCATGAGACCAGGTCCGATACATATTCCTCGCTCAGGGGCGTATGGGTCAGGACCACCTGGATATCGGTGGGAAGGAATTCCTTTTTCAGCTCTTTCAGTTCTTCAATGCGCTCCAGCTCATATTCCATGGCGCGCATGTGCGCCGCGTCGTCCGCCGTAAGGGCGTTGTTCCGTCCGTTCAGTTCGTCCAGCTGTTTCCGGAAGACGCTGCTCATCTGTTCCAGGTCCAGGGCATAAAGATCCTCCGGCACAAACCAGATCCGTCCCTTTTCCCGGGTGATCAGCACAGGCCGGTCCAGGATCTGTATGCCGGCGGTCATCAGCTGCTCCGCCCAGTCAGTATAGACGGAAAGGCTGCTGTGGGCCCCGGTCTCGACAGCCGGGCCGTCCGTATCCCCCGGAATCAGGAATTTGGGCGTGTCCTTGGGCATCAGGGCAACCAGCTCCAGCAGGGGCTGGACGTCCCCGTCCTCGCCCAACATATCACCGGTCATGACCACGCAGGAATACCGCGTCGTCCCCAGCGCTGTTTCGATCGCCTTCTGTTCGTCGCCGAAACGGGCGCCATGCAGGTCGCTCAGGTGCAGGATCGAAAAGTTTTCCAGATCGTCCGGCAGGTTCAGCACCGTCAGCTTGAGCTCTTCCAGCTTTACCCTGCGGGAAACCGTGATGTTCAGGACATACAGGGAAACGATCAGGATCGGCAGTAAAATAAGGACCGCGTTGCGGAAGCGGTGGCTCCGGTTGCGCTTAGTCAGCTCCGAAGCGAAAATATACTGGTTCCTCTCCCGCCGCACGATCCATACACCTCTTTCCTGTTCATATTATAAGAGGAGTCGGATGAATAAGCAAGGGATTCACGGCACCGGAACGGTGACCGCGGCCCCCTCGCCTTCCGTAAAAGCACCGGGAGAAACGCCGGTGGATGTTTCCATTTTCTGCAGCACCCGCTCCGCGTCCTTCCCGGAAAGCAGGACCGGTGAATAGTCGTTGTAGTGTTCCTCGCCGGAGACTGAGACCGGGTAAAAATGCAGGGTGATCCCGGTGAGCTCCCCGTCCTCAAAAGACAGGTCCGCCTGCACCGCCAGGGCGTCGTGATCCCGCGGATTGGTGTTGCCGCCGAAGACGCAGTTCCCCAGGCTGTAGACCACGGGCACGCCGTCCCGGACCTCATAGCCCTGTACCACATGGGGATGATGGCCGATGATCAGGTCCGTCCCGCAGGAAAGCGCCCGGTTCACAACCTGCCGCTGGTATCCGTCGGGTTCAGTTTCATATTCCGTTCCGGTATGCATCACCGTGATCACGGCGGCGCAGCCCATGGATTTCAGGACCCGCGCCTGTTCCTCATAGGACCTGGCGCGGCTGCCGGACAGGGAGCCGGAAACACCCAGGAAACCGATCATCAGGCCGTCGTCATTCCGCCAGACGGCCATGCTGTCCGTGCAGAAATACGCCACGCCGGCATCCTCCAGCGCCCGGACAGTATCCTCATATCCGGCCCTGTCGTAGTCATGGGAATGATTGTTCGCCAAAGTGACGCATTCCACGGAGCCCTCTTTCAGGATCTCCGTATAGGCCGTGGACCCCCTGAAGTTGAACTCTTTGCTGACTTTGTTCAGTTCCCTGTCGGAAAGCACGCCCTCAAGGTTGGCCACGGTCAGGTCATCCTGCGCGGTCAGCGCGGTAAGGTTCCGGAAAGGCCAGGCGTACCCGTTCCGCTCGACGGTCTTCACAAAACCCCGGTAGAGGTTCCGGGATTTTTCCTCCCCGCCGAGGGTGCAGTCCCCCAGGAAGGTAATCCGGACCGTGCCGGTATACTCCTGCACCAGGTAGGCCTGCTCCGACGGTCCGTCCTTCACGGTCAGGGTCGTCCACGAACCGGACGCCCCCGCGAAAGCCGGAACCAGCAGCACCGCGGCCAGCAGGACCGCTCCAAACCTTTTCATCTTCCACCTCACATGTCTGCGAGCCGGTGATACCGGCTCCCGCGGATATGCCTCCCGTCGTTGGCCAGTTCCAGGCAGGGCAGCCGCTGCATCCCCGGGTTCCGGTCCAGCCGGATCACCGTGATGCCGGTGAACTCCAGGTGGAACAGCCCGCAGGCGTAGGGGAACGGCAGGTTCAGGATATGCCCCATCGCCGCGGCGGAAGACCCGCCGTGGGAAAAGAGCGCAACCGTCCGCTGGATGTCATCCGGCCGGACGCAGCGGTAATAGGCGCCGCAGCGCTCATAGCCGAGGGACAGCAGCCACTCGTCCGTTTTTTGCGCGACGCAGTCCGCTTCCGCGGTCACCAGGTTATTGCTGAAATACGGATGCTCCCGCCAGGCCGGGTCCGTCAGGTCCCGGCCATCTGCGGCCAGCATGTCCGCCAGGTCCCAGGGATGTCCGTCAGCCGGAACCGGCGTGCCGTCGATACTGCCCCAGTGCAGTTCCCGCATGAAATCCAGCGTTTTTACAGGAAGGTTCAGCGCTTCCGCCGTAAAGGCAGCCGTTTCCGCCGCGCGGCCCAGGGGCGAGGAAAAGATCTCTTCGATCCCTTCCTCCTTCAGCCGGTCCGCGGCGGCCTTCGCCTGGATCCGGCCCCGTTCCGTCAGGCAGTCAAGAGCGTAGTTCGGTTCTCCGTGCCGGACAAATATGATCCTCATCGCTTTGTTTTTCCTTTTATTGTGCAATCAGCAGCAGCACCGTACGACCCTGCACGGTTATCGTTCCGGAGATCGGCTGTACGCTGTCCGGTTCGATCATCTCGTTCAGGAGCAGCGCTTCCCATTCCCCCTCCGGCAGGGTAACCTGCCGGTCCGCGCCGGGATTAATGAACGCGTAAGCTGTCAGCTTTCCTTCCTGCGTCCAGCGAACCTCAATCGAGCAGTCATCCAGGACTTCGCATCCGATCTCCCCGGCGGTGATGAAACTGTTCTCCTTCCGGATCCTGATCAGGCTGCGGTAGAAGTCCCGCATGTTCATGACTTCGCTGCCGGGGGTCAGATCGTCCCAGCGGATATTGTTGACCTCGTCCGAAGACTTATAGCTGTTGGAATCGCCGCCCTTGGAGCGCAGCATTTCCTCCCCGGCCAGGAAGAAGGGAATGCCCCGGCCGATCATGATGATGCTCGCGCCGAAGCGGTTCATCTTCAGGCGTTCTGCTTCCGGATCGTCCCCGTTGGACGACAGGAGGCGGTCGTACAGGGTATGGTTGTCATGGCAGGCCATATAGTTGATTACGGCGTTATCTTTCACGGACCAGGAAACCGCCTTGTTTTTTTCGCCGCCGGTCAGGCCGAAGACCACCTGGCTGGCAAGGCCTTTGCTGACCTTGCCGCTGATATAGCCCTTTTCTTTCGCGTTGAACACACTGCCCTTCAGCCCGTCCCGGATGCTGTCGTTGAACACCGCAACCGCACCGATGGCGCCTTCCGACGGCTTGACCTGTTTGATGTTCGCCTGGTTTGCCTGCAGGTTCGGGTTCAGGGGCGTCGTGCCGCCGGTCCAGCCCTCCCCGTAGATGATTGCTTTGGGATTGACGGCGTGCACAGCCTCCTCGACCGCCTGCATGGTTTCAATGTCATGGAGCGCCATCAGGTCAAACCGGAAACCGTCCACATGGTACTCCTTCGCCCAGTAGGTGACGGAATCGACAATATACTTCCGGAACATCGCCCGGTCCGAAGCGGTTTCGTTTCCGCAGCCGGAACCGTTGGACCAGTCTCCCACGCTGTCAAAACGGTAGTAGTAATACGGCACGACCTTGTTCAGGCAGGAGTTCCCGTCGTAGGTATGGTTATACACCACGTCCATCACCACACCCAGGCCGCTCTGATGCAGCGCCCGGACCATCTGCTTGAACTCCCTGATCCGGACCCGCGCGTCCAGCACGTCCGTGGCGTAGCTGCCTTCCGGAACGTTGTAATTCTTCGGGTCGTATCCCCAGTTGAACTGCGGCTCGTCCGATTCTTCATCCACAGTAGCATAGTCATAAACCGGCTGGAGATGGACATGGGTGATCCCCAGATCCGTCAGGTAGTCGATACCGGCCGGCTCGCCCGCGGCGTTCGTCAGTCCGTGTTCGGTAAAGGCCAGGTATTTGCCCGGGTATTTTGACGAGGCCAGCTTGTTGGAAAAGTCGCGGACGTGGACTTCCCAGATAACCGCCTCATTGTACGCGTTGATGCTGTCAACAAATGTATCCTGCCCGAACCCTTCCGGATCCGTTTCCCGCAGGTCCACAATCACGCCCCGGTTCCCGTTTACCCCCACCGCCTTCGCGTAGGGATCCACGGTTTCCTGTTCCCCGACGGCGGTCGTCACTTTATAGGTATAATAAGTCATGGCGCCGCTTTGGGCTTCCGCCGTCCAGACGCCTTTTTCTCCCCGGACCATTTCGACGGTTTCCACCGGCGTTTCGTCCGAATCCCCGGCATACAGCAGAACCTGCACCCGGCTTGCCGTGGGCGCCCAGACCTTGAAACACGAGCCGGTTTCGGTCAGCACCGCACCCAGGTCGTCCCCGTCGTAGAGATAATTTTCCTTAAACGCCGCTGAATCAAAGACCCTCGTCGGCACGGCGTCAAGCGGTTCGAAACCTTCGATCTCAACCGTATAAACCCGGGACAGGTCCAGTTCCTCCCCGACGGTGATCTTGCCGGTGATGACATTGTTGTTCAGGCTGGACAGGCCGATCACTTCCAGCTGCCTTCCGGTTTCCTTTTCGGTGACCTTCACCTGGTCCAGGGATTCGATACGCACGGCCGGGCTCAGAAAATACTGGATCTGGTCCATTTCAACAATTCCCGCCAGCGTCATCTTCTTCTCCTGATACAGCGTTTTTCCGCCGTTGCTGCTTTTGTACATGTTTCCGTCTCCGGGTTTCAGGTAGACTTCTGTCACGTCCCCGTCCAGCTCGGCGTAGCGATCTCCGTCGTAATCCTTTGTGGCTTCGCCCCAGCTTGCGCCGCCCGGATCGGAACAGTTCCGCCGGACGATAAAGCCGACCTTGCTCTCGCTCTCCGGCACGTTCAGCACAACCTTGGCCCCGTATTCGCAGGGATGGAACAGGTATCCGTGGCCATCAGCGTTGGGATACCAGATCCACATATCGCAGGTTTCATAATCCGCGCCGTCCCCGTTCCAGTAGAAGACCACCTGGCGGGTACCTTCCTCCCGGGGCAGCGAATACTCTTCCGCGCGGGCGGGGGTTCCGCCCAGCAGCGTGAACGCCAGCAGCAATGCGGTCAGCATACATCCGAATCTCTTCATGTCCGATCCCTCCCGGTTTCTGTATATCGTATCTTTTCACAGCATTGTCCCTGCTTTGGATTATACCATTCTTCCCGTTGATCATCAATGAAAAACACCGGTTGCGGAAACGCCGCCCGCTCTGATAAAATCAAAAAAAGGGAGTGTGAAATATATGCCATTTGAAATGGTGCGGAACGACATTACCAAAATGAACGTGGACGCCATCGTAAACGCGGCCAACCGGTCCCTGCTGGGCGGCGGGGGCGTGGACGGCGCCATTCACCGGGCGGCCGGGCCCGAACTCCTTGAGGAATGCCGCACGCTCGGCGGCTGCGAAACCGGGGAAGCGAAGATCACCAAAGGGTACCGCCTGCCCGCCCGGTATGTGATCCACACGGTCGGACCCATCTGGCACGGAGGATCCAACGGGGAGAAAGAACTGCTCGCCGGCTGCTACCGGCATTCCCTGGAACTGGCGGCGGAAAACGGCTGCGAGAGCGTGGCCTTCCCGATGATCTCCACCGGCGCCTACGGCTATCCGAAGGACGAGGCGCTGTCCGTTGCCGTGGATGAGATCACCCGGTTCCTGCTGGACCACGACATGACGGTGTATCTCGTCGTGTTCGGCCATGAGTCCCTGATCACCGGCCGGAAGCTCTTCCGCGATATCCGGGAATACATCGACGACGCCTACGCCGAAACCCGCATCCGCAGGAGAAGGCGGACGGAAAACGCCCGGGAAAACCTCTGGCAGACGGACGAAAAAGCGGCGCTGGACCTGGATATGGAGATCAGCCAATCGATCTATGAAGACGCCTGCAAAAGCGAAGCGCCTCCCGACCTGATGGCGAATATGCCGGCCCCGGCGATGGGCGCCGGGCCGGACTGGAAAAAGATTCTGAAAAAGACCGACGAAAGTTTCTCCGAGGCGCTGCTGCGGCTGATCGACGAAAGAAAATGGACCGATGCTTACTGCTACAAGAAAGCCAACATTGACCGCAAGCTGTTCAGCAAGATCCGCACCAACCCGGATTATCAGCCCAGTAAACCCACGGTGCTCGCCTTCGCGGTAGCGCTGGAGCTCTCGCTGCCGGAAACCAAAAAACTGCTGAAAAAAGCCGGTTTTTCCCTGACCCGCAGCAACGACTTCGACCTCATCCTGGAATATTGCATCAGCCACGGGAATTACAACATCTTTGAAATCAACGAAGTGCTGTTTGAGTTTGACCAGCCGCTGCTGGGCTCCGGCATGAAGATGTGATTTGTCGCCTGCCGGGCGACCTGTGCCCCTCCTGTTTCCGGTAAGATATGCGTGCAGGGAGCGGAAAGCTCCCCCGCAAAATCCGGACAGGAGGGGTTTTATCATGAAAAAGAATCTGACAGAACTGGTCTTCATCCTCGACAAGAGCGGCTCCATGGCCGGGCTGGAAGCGGATACCATCGGCGGCTTCAACAGCATGATTGAACGGCAGAAAAAAGAAGAGGGCGAAGCCCTCGTCTCCACGGTGCTGTTTGCAAACAGGAGCACGGTAATCCATGACCGGGTGGACCTGCAGAAGATCGAACCGATGACGGACAAACAGTACTGCGTAGGCGGCTGCACCGCCCTGATCGACGCAATCGGCGGAGCAATCCACCACATCGGCAACGTCCACAAGTACGCCCGGGAGGAAGACCGGCCGGAGCATACGGTCTTCGTAATCACGACGGACGGCATGGAGAACGCCAGCCGCTGTTATTCGAGCGACGAGGTCAAGGCCATGGTGGAAAAGCAGAAGACGAAATACGGCTGGGAATTCCTGTTCCTGGGCGCGAACATCGACGCCGTGGAAACCGCCGGCCGCTTCGGCATCGCCGAGGACCGCGCCGTCAACTTTGTCAACGACTCCATGGGCCAGGCGCTGAACTACGCAGAGGTCAGCGAGGCCGTCCGCACTGTCCGCAGCTGCAGGCCGCTGACCGGCGACTGGAAGCGGAACATTGACGCGGACTACAAGGCAAGGAAAAAATAACCTGAGAAACAGAAAACCGGCACCGCAGCCATGCGGTGCCGGTTCTGTTGTCCTGCTGATACGGTTCAGAAAGAGATGCCCAGGTTCTCCGCCGTGTCGATCACGACGACGCAATCCTCCCGGACGTTCATCATGATCAGCTTCATGATGTTCTCGGGCACGGCCACACAGCCGCCGGTCCAGGGCTTGACCGGGCCCAGACAGTGGAGGAAGATCGCGGAACCGCGGCCCGGCGTTCCGTCCTCGTTGAAGCTGATGTTCAGGCAGTACTGATACTGGTATTCATAATCCACAATGTGCTCGCTGTCGTCCATAACCAGGTCCGGCACGTCGCGGATGTCCACCATCTGGTTGTACTGCCGGTCCGGATCGCCGGACCAGTAAGTGTTCTCATCCACCTGGGTATAGGGAATGGCGCAGCCGGGATCGGCAGCGATGCCGAATGCCTTGTTGAAACGATACACGCCGACGGGCGTCTGGGAGCAGCCTTCCTTATGGTCCTCATCCGCGCACATACCGAGCTTTCCGACGTAGCCGGGGGTGGAAAGGATCTGTTTCCAGGTCCCGTTTTCATCCTTATAATGCATGGAGATATAAGCCGTGGTCTTGTCCATGCCGATGCCGGCGACCACAAAGAGCTGTTCGGCGTCCTGCGCGGCAGGCAGGTTCGCGACCCATTCGGGGGAATCGGTCACATGCTGGATATCCGCATGCAGGCCGGCGTCTTCCTTTTCCAGGGGAATCATGGTAAAGGCTTTCCCCTCCAGCTGCTCGTCCGCCGCGTTCGTGATCACGAGTTCCCCGTTGTCGTTCGGCGCGAAGATGGTCTCGCATTCCTGGTCGAGCACGGTCGTACGGGTCTCGTTCCCGTTTTCGTCATACACCACGTCATCGCAGATTACGCTGATGGCGACGAGCCGGTCTTCTTCCGGCTCATATTCGCAGGCATAGGTCCACTCAGTCGTCTCCCAAGCGCTGCTGCCCCAAAGAATCAGTACTTTGAAGCCGTCATCCTCCTGAACCACTTCCAGGGAAGCCCGGTCATCCATCCACACCGCGCCGTCAACACTGTCCCGGAGCCATCCGGTTTCCGGTACAGGCAGCGTGGCCGCGGTTTCTTCATCTTCCACCGGGATCCCGTTCGCATTTGCCAGTTCGTTGGCCCACATCTGTACCAGGCCGCTGATCGTCATGCCGAAATCCTCAGGGAACTCCGCCCTCACCAGGATGCTCGCATCCGTGTCACTGAACAGCCGGATCCGGACATAATTCTTTTCCGCTTCACCCTGGAAGAAATCAAACTGTGCCTGGTCCGGGAAAAGGATGAACACATATTCGCCTTCCGGGGCTTCCTTGATGTCAGCCTCGACAATTTTCGCCTTCCGCAGGCTGTCTATATATTCCGTCGGATCCACGTCCATGGGATCCAGCAGGCCGTATTCCGTCGTGCCGATCTGATATTTGATCTCGTCTTCCGGTTCGATGATCCGGCCCGTGTACTCATCATAGAGATCGACCGCTTCTTCCAGGGTCAGCGCTTTTTCAGCCGTGCCTTCCGCCAGGCAGGCGGCGCAGGACTGGATCATGACCAGCGCGGTCAGCATTGCCAACAGTTTTTTCATGTACACTTCCTCCTTCATGGATGGTTAAGACACGTTCAGGATTTGTTTGTCACGAATTATATACATTATGTCATACTTTTGAAATATTTTCAAGCTGAAGATATATGAAAAAGCCTGTTGATTTCTCAACAGGCTATATGGGATCCGGGGAGCGATCCGAGTGGTGCCCCAGTGGGGCATTCGCCGAAGGCGAAAAACGAGGTGAGCGAGTCAATCGAAACGAGCAATGCGAAGCGCGCCAAGCGAGCAGTGCGACGATTGAGGTTGCGGGGGCGCGCCGCCAGGATCCCAATAGAAAAATCACCTGCTTTCGCAGGTGATCTATTGGGATCCGGCGGCGACCTACTCTCCCGGGCCGTTACCAGCCAAGTACCATCGGC
>CAMKNZ010000004.1 GCA_946414315.1 uncultured Clostridia bacterium | reverse complement strand
ACCGTACGCCGGAAGAAGCCCGGGCTTTTGCTGTGAATGCCCGGAAGAACGGGTTCGGCGCCCTGATCGCGGCGGCCGGCATGGCCGCCCATCTGGCCGGCGCCATCGCCGCGAACACGACCCTGCCGGTGATCGGTATCCCGTGCCAGGGCCCCTGCCTGGAAGGTCTGGACGCTCTCCTTTCCACGGTCCAGATGCCTACGGGCATCCCGGTGGCCACCGTGGCGGTGAACGGCGGAGCGAACGCTGCGCTGCTGGCGGCGCAGATCCTGGCCGTGGAGGATGCGGACCTGGCCGCGAAACTGGACGCGAAGCGGAAGGCCGACGCGGAAGCCGTGCTGGCGAAGGACGCCGGCATCCTTGAAAGACTGCAATGAAGGAGAATTGAACCATGGGTGGTTTTTTCGGTATCGTATCCAACCAGGACTGCATGCTGGACGTGTTTTTCGGCGTTGACTATCACAGCCACCTGGGCACCCGCCGGGCCGGCATGGCCGCATGGGACGAGGAGATCGGCCTGCAGCGGAAGATCCACAACATCTGCAACGCGCCCTTCCGGACGAAGTTTGAACATATCTTTGAAGAGATGCGCGGCACTTCCGCCATCGGCTGCATTTCCGACGCGGATCCCCAGCCCCTGCTGATCCGGTCCAACCTGGGCACCTACGCGATCTGCATGACCGGCGTGATCAACAACGCGGAAGAGCTGATCGACCAGTACCTGAGCTTCAGCGGCGGCCATTTCGACTCCATGACCGGCGGCAGGATCAACCAGACGGAGCTGCTCAGCGCCCTGATCAACCAGAAGAGCAACTTTGCCGAGGGTATCCGCTTCGCCCAGAAGTCCATCGTCGGCACCGCCTCGATCCTGATCCTGACGGACAAGGGATCCATCATCGCGGCCCGGGACCGCATGGGCCGGCTGCCGGTGTCCGTCGGCAAGCGGGAGGACAGCTACGCCGTGGCGTTCGAGTCCTTCGCCTATCACAAGACCGGCTATGAAGACGTGTGCGAACTGGGCCCCGGGGAGATCGTGGAACTGACCCCCACGAAGATGACCCAGCTGGTGGCGCCGGGAAAGAAAAAGAAGATCTGCTCCTTCCTGTGGAGCTATTACGGCTATCCGACCTCCTGCTACGAAGGCGTCAACGTCGAAGAGATGCGCTACCGCAACGGCGCGATCATGGCGGACAACGACAAGGCGGCCGGCCGGGACGATCCGATCGACTACATCGGCGGCGTGCCGGATTCCGGAACGCCCCACGCCATCGGCTATGCCAACCGCAGCGGAACGCCCTTTGCCCGGGCCTTCATCAAGTACACCCCCACCTGGAGCCGCAGCTTCATGCCGGCCAACCAGACGGACCGGGACAAGATCGCCAAGATGAAGCAGATCCCCGTGAACGCCCTGATCAAGGACAAGAACCTGCTGTTTGTCGACGACTCCATCGTCCGCGGCACCCAGCTGCGGGAGACGGTCGAGTTCCTGTATGAGAGCGGCGCCAAGTCCGTGCATATGCGCAGCGCCTGCCCGCCGATCATGTACGCCTGCAAATACCTGAACTTCTCCCGCTCCAACAGCGACCTGGAGCTGATCGCCCGCCGGGTGATCCTGGAGCTGGAAGGGGAGGAAGGCTTCAAGCACATCGACGAGTATGCGGACGGAAGCACCGAACGGGGCAAGAGCCTGCGGGACTGCATCTGCAAGAAGTTCAATTTCGCCTCCCTGGAGTTCCAGACGCTGGAAGGTGTCATTAAGGCCATTGGCATTGATCCGTGTGAGCTGTGCACATATTGCTGGAACGGGGAAGAAGGCGAGTGACAGCCCAGTGGGCTGTCCGTCAAAGACGGAAACGAGCCGACTGAGTCAACCGAAACGAGCAGGGAGCCCGCTCCAAGGGCGACATGCGACGATTGAGGTTGCGGACGAGAGAAACAACCAGAAAGGAAAAGCACTATGAATAATTCCCACTCTGAAGCCTACGCCGCCGCTGGCGTTGATATCACTGCCGGCTATAAGTCGGTCGAACTGATGAAAAAGCATATCCGGAAGACAGAGATCCCCGGTGTCTGCTCTGACGTGGGCGGATTCGGCGGACTGTTTATCCCGGACCTGGCCGGCATGCAGGAACCGGTGCTGGTATCCGGCACCGACGGCGTAGGCACCAAGCTGAAGATTGCCTTCCTGATGAACAAGCACGACACGATCGGCATCGACTGCGTGGCTATGTGCGTGAACGACATCATCTGCTGCGGCGCCAGGCCCCTGTTCTTCCTGGACTACATCGCCTGCGGAAAGAACGTGCCCGAAGTGATCGAGCAGATCGTCAAAGGCGTGTGCGAAGGCTGCGTGCAGGCCGGCTGCGCCCTGATCGGCGGCGAGACCGCGGAGCATCCCGGCATGATGCCCGAGGATGAATACGACCTGGCGGGTTATTCCACCGGCATCGTGGACAAGGCGAAGATCATCGACAACAAAACCATGAAGGCCGGGGATGTCATCATCGCGCTGCCCTCCACGGGCGTGCATTCCAACGGCTTTTCCCTGGTGCGCAAGGTGTTCGATATCGAAAACGCGGACCTGGCCGCGCCGGTGGCGGAGCTGGGCGGAAAGAGCCTGGGCGAGACCCTGCTGACCCCCACGAGGATCTATGTGAAGCCGGTCCTGGCCCTGATGAAGGAAGTCGCGGTGAAGGGCGTCAGCCACATCACCGGCGGCGGCTTCTATGAGAACATCCCGCGGAGCATTCCGGACGGGTTGGGCGCGAAGATCGAAAAGGCGAAGGTCAGGATTCTGCCGGTTTTCGACCTGATCGCGAAGAAGGGTGGTATCTCCGAGCGCGATATGTTCAATACCTACAACATGGGCGTGGGCATGAGCGTCGTGGTCGCCGCGGCGGACGCGGACAAGGCCCTGAAGATCCTGAAGGATAACGGCGAAGACGCTTACGTGATCGGCGAGATTACCGAGAGCGACGAAAAAATTACGATCATCTGATCGGAAAGAGGAAAGCATGAGCAAGAAAGCCCGAATCGCTGTACTGGTCTCCGGCGGCGGAACGAACCTCCAGGCGATCCTGGATGCCAAAGCCCGGGGAGAGATTCCGGACGGAGAGATCACGCTGGTCGTGAGCGACCGGCTCGGTACCTACGCCATGGAGCGCGCGGTCAAGGCCGGGATCCAGGGCCTGGAGATCAACAAGAAAGGCTGCGGCGGCCAGAAGGCCTTCGAAGGCAAACTGATTGAGGCGCTGGAGAAGAACCGGACCGACCTGATCGTGCTGGCCGGATTCCTGAGCATCCTCACGGAGGATTTCACCACCCTGTATGCCCGGCGCATCATCAACGTGCATCCGAGCCTGATCCCCAGCTTCTGCGGCGCGGGATTCTACGGCCTGAAGGTGCATGAGGCGGCGCTGGCCCGTGGCGTGAAGGTGACCGGCGCGACGGTGCACTTCGTCAACGAGATCCCGGACGGCGGGGAGATCATCGCCCAGAAGGCGGTGGAGATCCAGCCCGGCGATACCCCCGAAATCCTGCAGCGCCGGGTCATGGAACAGGCCGAATGGGTCATCCTGCCCCAGAGCGTGGAAAAGATCTCCAAAGAGATCGTTGAAAACAAAGACTGATCATTCATCATAATACAAGGAGGGCTCCCATGGACATCTACAAGATCTACACCCCTGAAGAACTGCTGAAGGACAACACCTATCCCGGCCGCGGCATCATCATCGGCAAGACGCCGGACGGCACGAAGGCCATGACCGCCTACTTCATCATGGGCCGCAGTGACAACAGCCGCAACCGGATCTTCACCGAAAAGAACGGCGAAGTCTTCACCGAGCCCTTCGACGCCGCGAAGGTCCAGGATCCCTCCCTGATCATCTACGCCGCGATCCGCGCGTATGAGAACAACCTGATCGTGACCAACGGCAACCAGACCGATACGATCTACGACGGCCTGAAGGACGGCAAAACCTTCTCCGCGGCGCTGGAAAGCCGGGAGTTTGAGCCGGACGGCCCCAACTTCACCCCCCGCATCAGCGGCATGCTGACCTTCGGCGAGGGAGACTTCACCTACCAGATGAGCATCCTCAAGAGCGCCGACGCGGAGGGCTCCGCCTGCAACCGTTTCACCTACGCTTACGCGCCGCTGAACGGCCTGGGCCATTTCATCCACACCTATGTGTGCGACGGAAACCCGATCCCCACTTTCCAGGGCGAGCCGGAGCGCATCGCCGTGAAGGACGACATCGACGAGATGACGGAGATCCTCTGGAAGAACCTGAACGAGCAGAACAAGATCAGCCTCTACGTCCGCTATGTGGACCTGAAGACCGGCGCGGCCCAGAACCGCCTGGTGAACAAAAACAAGTAAGGAGACCGGAGACATGAAAGAATTCGAACTGAAGTACGGCTGCAACCCCAACCAGAAACCCGCGAAGATCTACATGAAGGACGGCAGCGAACTGCCGATCAAAATCCTGTCCGGCCGTCCCGGCTATATCAATTTCCTGGACGCCTTCAACAGCTGGCAGCTGGTGAAGGAACTGAAAGCGGCCCTGGGCCTGCCGGCCGTCACCTCCTTCAAGCACGTCAGCCCCACCAGCGCGGCCGTCGGCATTCCGCTGAGCGACGACCTGAAGAAAGCCTGCTTCGTGGACGACATCGAAGGCCTGGACGATTCCCCCCTGGCCTGCGCCTACGCCCGCGCCCGCGGCACGGACCGGATGTGCTCCTTCGGCGACTGGGTCGCCATGAGCGACGTGTGCGACGTGACCACCGCGAAGATGCTCAAGCGGGAAGTGTCCGACGGCGTCATCGCTCCCGGCTATGAACCCGAAGCCCTGGAGATCCTGAAGACCAAGCGCAAGGGCAACTACAACATCGTGGAGATCGACCCGGACTACGTGCCCGAAGTACAGGAGACCAAGCAGGTCTTCGGTATCACCTTCGAGCAGGGCCGCAACAACTTTGAGATCAACCGGGAGCTGCTCTCGGATATCGTGACGAAGACCAAGGACCTGCCGGATTCCGCCGCGCGGGACCTGATCGTCGCCCTGATCACCCTGAAATACACCCAGTCCAACTCCGTGTGCTACGCGGTGGACGGCCAGGCCATCGGCGTCGGCGCCGGCCAGCAGAGCCGCATCCACTGCACGCGCCTGGCGGGTTCCAAGGCGGACACCTGGTTCCTGCGCCAGCATGAAAAGGTCCTGAACCTGCCCTTCCGGGATGACCTGGGCCGGCCCGAGCGGGACAACGTCATCGACGGCTACATCAACCAGAACGAAGAAGACGTCTGCGCGGACGGCAACTGGCAGAAGTATTTCACCGCTCAGCCCGCTCCCCTGACCGACGCGGAGAAGAAAGCCTTCCTGAGCACCCGGCAGAATGTGGCCCTGGGTTCCGACGCGTTCTTCCCCTTCAGCGACAACATCGAGCGCGCCTACCGCAGCGGTGTCAAGTATATCGCCGAACCCGGCGGATCCATCCGTGACGACGCGGTCATCGAATGCTGCGACAAGTACGGCATGACCATGGCGTTCACCCATATGAGGCTGTTCCATCATTGATGCGGAACTATCCAGATCTTTGATTTGGGTAACCGTTCCCATGTTACAGGAGGAAGAACTTTTTTATGAATATCCTTGTTGTCGGCGGCGGCGGCCGTGAACACACCATCATCAAGAAACTGAAACAGAATCCGTCTGTGGAAACGATCTACGCCCTGCCGGGCAACGGCGGCATCGCGGCGGACGCGACCTGCGTGGACGTCAGGGCAACGGACATCGACGGCATTGTGGCCTTCGCGAAGACCACGAAGATCGACTACGCCGTTGTCGCGCCGGACGATCCGCTGGTGCTGGGCTGCGTGGACGCGCTGGAAGCGGAAGGCATCCCGTGCTTCGGTCCCCGGGCGAACGCCGCCATCATCGAAGGCAGCAAGGTTTTCTCCAAGGACCTGATGAAGAAGTACGGCATCCCCACGGCTGCTTACGAAGTCTTCTCCGATCCGAAAAAAGCGCTGGAATACCTGGAAACCTCCCCGATTCCGACCGTGGTGAAGGCGGACGGCCTGGCCCTGGGCAAGGGCGTGACCGTGGCCATGACCCGGGAAGAGGCGCAGAACGCCGTGCGTGAGATCATGGAGGACAAGAAGTTCGGCAAGAGCGGCGATCAGATCGTCATTGAGGAATACCTGGAAGGCCCCGAAGTCTCCGTGCTCGCTTTTACCGACGGCACCACTGTGAAACCCATGGTTTCCAGCATGGACCATAAGCGGGCGGAGGACGGCGACAAAGGCCCGAACACCGGCGGCATGGGCACCGTCGCGCCGAATCCCTTCTATACGGACGCGGTGGCGAAGACCTGCATGGAAACGATCTTCCTGCCCACCATCCGGGCGATGAAGGCGGAGGGCCGGGAATTCCGCGGCTGCCTCTACTTCGGCCTGATGGTTACCAAAGACGGCCCGAAGGTCATCGAATACAACTGCCGCTTCGGCGATCCGGAGACCCAGGTGGTTCTGCCCTTGCTGGAGAGCGACCTGCTGACGGTGATGCAGGCGGTGACAAACGGCACCCTGGCGGACTGCGAAGTGAAGTTCAAAGACGCCAATGCCTGCTGCGTGGTGCTGGCCTCCAAAGGCTATCCGGTCAGCTATGAAAAGGGCTATGAGATCACGATCCCCGCGGACGTGCAGGAGCACGTGTTCGTGGCCGGCGCGAAGCTGGCGGACGGGAAGCTGCTGACCTCCGGCGGCCGGGTCCTCGGCGTCACCGCGGTGGCGGACACCCTGGCCGGGGCCGTGAAGGAAGCCTACGCCATGGCGGACAGGATTGCATTCGGCAGCAAATACTGCAGACGGGATATCGGCGCAAGGGCGCTGGCCGCGAAATAATACCCTGAGTATAGGAGCAGACATATGGTTTACAGAATCTTCGTTGAAAAGAAGCCCGGCCTGGACAATGAAGCCCGGGCGCTGCTGGCGGACGCGAGAAAGTTCCTGGGCATCAAAGGCCTGGAAAAGGTCCGCCTGCTGAACCGCTACGACGCGGAAAACATTGCGGAAGACCTGTTCTCCCTGGCGGTGCGGGAAGTATTCTCCGAGCCCCAGCTGGACGATACCTTTACGGAAATCTCCGCGGAAGGCGCTGCCGCCGTGTTCGCGGTGGAATACCTGCCCGGCCAGTTTGACCAGCGGGCGGATTCCGCGGCCCAGTGCATCCAGTTCCTTTCCCAGGGCGAGCGGCCCCCCGTGCGCAGCGCAAAGGTCTACCTGCTCTACGGCAGCCTCTCCGCTGAAGAGATCGCCGAGATCAAAAAGTACGTGATCAACCCGGTGGAAGCCCGGGAGGCCTCCCTGGAGAAGCCGGAAACCCTGAAGACCGAATACGCCGTGCCTACCGAGGTGGCGACGCTGGAAGGCTTCACTGCCCTGGACCGGGCAGGCCTGGAAAAGCTCGTGAACGACCTGGGCCTGGCCATGGACGCGGACGATATCGCGTTCTGCCAGTCCTATTTCAGGGCGGAAGGCCGGGAGCCCACCATCACGGAGATCCGGATGCTGGATACCTACTGGAGCGACCACTGCCGCCATACCACCTTCCTGACGGAGATCGACAGCGTCCGTTTTGAGGATCCGGTGCTGGAGAAATCCTGGAAGCGCTACATGGACGTGCGCGCCGAGCTGGGCCGGGAAAAGAAGCCTGTGTGCCTGATGGATCTGGCTACCGTGGCGGTGAAATACCTGAAGAAACACGGAAAGCTGGACAAGCTGGACGAGAGCGAAGAGATCAACGCCTGCACGGTGAAGATGGACGTGGAGCGGGACGGGGTCAAGGAACCCTGGCTGCTGCTGTTCAAGAACGAGACCCATAACCATCCCACGGAGATCGAACCCTTCGGCGGCGCGGCCACCTGCATCGGCGGCGCGATCCGCGATCCGCTGAGCGGCCGGGCCTATGTCTACGGCGCCATGCGCGTGACCGGCGCGGCGGACCCGACCAGACCCGTTTCCGAAACGATCCCCGGCAAACTGCCCCAGCGCAAGCTGGT
Organism: uncultured Clostridia bacterium; assembly: GCA_946414315.1. Lineage (GTDB taxonomy): Bacteria > Bacillota > Clostridia > Christensenellales > Aristaeellaceae > Aristaeella. Next base: position 107,636 of record CAMKNZ010000004.1, on the reverse strand, counting down.
GACCACGGCCGCGGCCGGCTACGCCTCCTACGGCAACCAGATCGGCCTGGCGACCGGTATTGTGGACGAAGTATACCATCCCGGCTACGCTGCCAAGCGCATGGAGATCGGCGCGGTGATCGCCGCAGCGCCGGCGGAGAACGTCCGCCGGGAACGCCCCGCACCCGGGGACGTGGTGATCCTGCTGGGCGGCTCCACCGGCCGCGACGGCATCGGCGGCGCGACGGGTTCCTCCAAGGCCCATAACGCCCACAGCGTTGAGACCTGCGGCGCGGAGGTCCAGAAGGGCAACGCGCCCGAGGAGCGCAAGCTGCAGCGGCTGTTCCGCAACCCGAAGGCGACGAAGCTCATCAAGCGCTGCAACGACTTCGGCGCGGGCGGCGTCAGCGTCGCCATCGGCGAACTGGCGGACGGCCTGGATATCGACCTGAACGCGGTGCCGAAGAAATATGAAGGCCTGGACGGCACGGAACTGGCCATCTCCGAGAGCCAGGAGCGCATGGCTGTGGTCGTGGCTGCGGAAGACGCGGATGCCTTCCTGGCCCTGGCGGCGGAGGAGAACCTGCAGGCCTGCATCGTGGCAAAGGTGAAGGCGGATCCCCGCCTGACCATGGTCTGGAACGGAAAGACCATTGTGGATATCAGCCGCGAATTTCTGAACTCCAACGGCGCGCCCAAGCACACGGCGATCACCCCGGCGGCTTCCCGCCCCGTTTCGGATCTGCCGAAGCAGGCGCCGGCGGACTTTGCTGAATATCTGAAAAACACTGTCGCGGATCTGGCGGTCTGCTCCCGCCGGGGCCTGAGCGAACGGTTCGACTCCACCATCGGCGCGGGCACGGTGCTCATGCCCTTCGGCGGAAAGAACCAGCTGACCCCCATCCAGGCGATGGTGCAGAAGATCAGCCTGGAAAAGGGCCACACGGACGACTGCTCCCTGATGGCCTGGGGCTACGATCCGGTGCTGACCTCCTTCAGCCCCTGGCACGGCGCATACCTGGCGGTGGTGGATTCCGTCACCAAGCTGATCGCCTCCGGCGCCTCCTTTGAGGATGTATACCTGACCTTCCAGGAATACTTCGAGAAACCCGGCACCGACGGCAAGCGCTGGGGCAAGCCCCTGGCGGCGCTGCTGGGCGCCTTTGAGGCCCAGATGAACCTGGGTATCGGCTCCATCGGCGGCAAGGACTCCATGTCCGGTTCCTTTGAGAAGCTGGACGTGCCGCCCACGCTGGTCTCCTTCGCGGTGACCACGGCGAAGACCGGGGACATTATCTCTCCCGAGTTCAAGAAGGCCGGCCACACGGTGATCGTGCTGGAGCCGGAATATGACGAACAGGGTATCCCGAAGACGGAATCCCTGCTGGCGCTCTACAGCCGGGTGACGGAACTGATCCGCGTCGGAAAGATCGTTTCCTGCCGCACGCCGGAAACCGGAGGCGTCCTGGCTTCCGTGCTGAAGATGGCGCTGGGCAACGGCCTGGGCTTCGCCTTCGAAGACGGCCTTGAGCTCGGCGAACTGGCGGAGGTCCGCTACGGCAGCTTCATCGCGGAAACGGCCGAAGACCTTGGCATCGGGAAGAAGCTCGGCACCGTGACCGAAGCGCCGGTGCTGACCTGGCGCGGACAGACCGCGGACGTGAAGGAACTCCGCGCCATCGGCCGGGACAAGCTCGAAAAAGTGTATCCGACCCTGAATCCGGAATGGTCCCTGGAAGACCGCGCCGAGGCGGACGCCTGCTGGCCGGCGGCCCGGAAAGCGGACCGGACCGAAACCTTTACCTTTACGGCAAAAGACTGGAAAGCCCCGGCGGTCCGCATTGCGAAACCGAAGGTGCTGATCCCGACCTTCCCCGGCACCAACTGCGAGATTGACAGCGCCCGTGCTGTGGAAGACGCCGGCGCCGAAGCGGAGATCTTCGTGGTCCGGAACCGGACGGCGGAGGAGATCGCCCGCAGCGCGGAAACCTTCGCGGACAAAGTGCGCGGAAGCCAGATGATCTTCATCCCCGGCGGATTCTCCGGCGGCGACGAACCGGACGGCAGCGCGAAGTTCATCATCGCGTTCTTCCGGAACAAGGGGATCAGCGAGGCGGTTACGGACCTGCTGGACAAGCGGGACGGCCTCATGTGCGGTATCTGCAACGGCTTCCAGGCCCTGATCAAGCTCGGCCTGGTGCCCTACGGAAAGATCCTGGAGACCGACGAGCACTGCCCGACCCTGACCTTCAACACCATCGGCCGCCACCAGAGCCGCATCGTCCGTACCCGGGTGGCCAGCAACCTGAGCCCCTGGCTGCGCGGCGCTGAAGTCGGCGCGGTTTACAGCGTACCGATCAGCCACGGCGAAGGCCGTTTCCTGGCAGAGGAGAGCCTGATCCGCGAACTGGCGGCGAAGGGACAGATCGCCACCCAGTATGTGGACCTGGACGACCAGCCCACCATGGACCTGCGCTTCAACCCCAACGGCAGCCTGTACGCCATCGAAGGCATCACCAGCCCGGACGGCCGGGTCTTCGGCAAGATGGGCCACAGCGAGCGCGTGGGCAAAGACCTGTATAAGAACGTTCCCGGCAACTACGACATCAGAATGTTCGAATCCGCAGTCAAATACTTCAAATAATATAGTAAAAGGAGACAACCGCCATGGCCTACTTAACCGACATTGAGATTGCCCAGCAGTGTGAAATGAAGCCGATCATGGAGATCGCGAAGAAAGCCCACGTGGATGAGAAGTACGTGGAGCAGTACGGCCGCTACAAGGCCAAGATCGATCCCGCCCTGATTGACGAGACCGACCGGAAGCCCGGCAAGCTCGTGCTGGTGACGGCGATTACCCCCACGCCTGCGGGCGAAGGCAAGACCACGACCACCATCGGCCTGGCGGACGGCCTGAGCCGCATCGGCAAGGACGTGACGGTTGCCCTGCGTGAGCCGAGCCTCGGCCCGGTCTTCGGCATCAAGGGCGGCGCCGCCGGTGGCGGATACGCCCAGGTGGTGCCCATGGAAGACATCAACCTCCACTTCACCGGCGACTTCCACGCCATCGGCGCGGCGAACAACCTGCTGGCGGCTATGCTGGACAACCATATCCAGCAGGGGAACGCCCTGGGCATCGACGTAAAGAAGATCACCTGGAAGCGCTGCGTGGACATGAACGACCGCCAGCTGCGGTTCGTGGTGGACGGCCTGGGCGGCAAAGCCAACGGCACGCCCCGCGAGGACGGCTTCGACATCACCGTAGCCAGCGAGATCATGGCGGTATTCTGCCTGGCTTCCTCCATGAAGGACCTGAAGGAGCGCCTGGGCCGGATCATCGTGGCCTATACCTATGACGACAAGCCTGTTACTGCAGGCGACCTGAAGGCTACCGGCGCCATGGCGGCCCTGCTGCGGGACGCCCTGAAGCCCAACCTGGTCCAGACCCTGGAAGGCACCCCCGCCTTCGTGCACGGCGGACCCTTCGCGAACATCGCCCACGGCTGCAACTCCGTGATGGCGACCCGCATGGCCATGCGCATGGGCGACTATACCGTGACGGAAGCCGGCTTCGGCGCGGACCTGGGCGCGGAGAAGTTCCTGGACATCAAGTGCCGCATGGCGGGCCTGACCCCGGACGCGGTGGTCATCGTCGGAACCGTGCGCGCCCTGAAGATGCACGGCGGCCTGGACAAGAAACAGCTGGTCAACGAAGACCTGGCGGCGCTGGAGAAGGGCATTCCGAACCTGCTGCGCCATGTGAACAACATCAAGAACGTCTATCAGCTGCCCTGCGTGGTGGCGATCAACCGCTTCCCGACGGACACCGACGCGGAGATCGACTTCATCATCCGCAAGTGCCGGGAACTGGGCGTCAACACCGTGCTGTCCACTGTGTGGGCGGAAGGCGGCAAGGGCGGTGAGGACCTGGCCCGCGAGGTCGTGCGCCTGTGCGAGGAAGAGAAGGGCAACTTCACCTTCTCCTATGAACTGGACGCCTCCATCGAGGAGAAGCTGGAAGCTGTTACGAAGAAGATCTACGGCGGCGCCGGCGTTTCCCTGACCCCCAATGCGAAGAAACAGGCGGAGCGCCTGACCGAGCTGGGCTTTGACAAGATGCCCGTGTGCGTGGCCAAGACCCAATACTCCTTCTCGGACGACCCGGCCCTGCTGGGCGCGCCGGAAGGCTTCACCGTCACCGTGCGGAACCTGAAGGTCTCTGCGGGCGCCGGCTTCCTGGTCGCCCTGACCGGCGAGATCATGACCATGCCCGGCCTGCCGAAGTCTCCCGCCGCCGAACGCATCGACGTGGACGACGCCACCGGCAAGATCACCGGCCTGTTCTGATCCGGATAACAGCAACAGAAAGGAGCACCCCTGCGGGTGCTCCTTTTTCGTATGCGTTTTATTGTTTTTCTTCGACCTTCTCCAGGAAGGACATCATCACGTAGCCTTCGATCACGTCGGTCTTCACGCGGAGCCAGCCGGTGACTTCGGCTTCCTCCAGCACGATCAGCTGCTGGTGCTTATACAGCCGCAGGAGGACCTTCGCGCCGGCGGAGGGTTTCTCCCGCAGGTTCAGGGTGCTGTCGTCGTCGATGTGTTCCACCGAGGCCAGCCAGGCGCCCTCCGGCAGGTTTTCCGCCGTCACGGGCATCAGCGTGGGCCGGGGCGTGGCGGTGGGAACGGGGCCGGGTGTTTCGCCCAGCATCGGATCCGGCGTGGGCAGGGCGGCGGTGTCCTTTTTGTAGCGTTTGATTTTCGCGCCGGGATAATAGAAGTCCAGGATCTGCTTGAAGGTCCATTTGCCTTCCGAGGCCATGTACTGCGCGCCGCGCTGGCTCATGCCGACGCCGTGGCCGTAGCGGCCGGCGGTCAGGGTGAAGCCCGTTTCGTCTTCCGAGACGGAGATGATCTCGTTGTCCGCGCCGTAAACGCTCAGGCCCAGCATGAATACCGTTTCCGGGAACAGGTCCAGGGTGATGCTGTAGGTGCCGCCCGATACGTCCAGCGTCATCTCCATTCTGGTCATCAGCCGGCTGGGCTCTTTGTACCGCGGCGTAGTGAGTTTCACCGACCGGATGGCGTCAACCTTCAGGTCTTCCGGTTTTTCAGGCAGGCGGCCGGCCAGCGCGGATTCCTTTGCCAGCTCGGTCCGGATCAGGCGCAGCATACCCCGGGACAGGCCGGAACCGTCCCTGCCCAGCACGGCGGTGCGGACGGTGCTGTCCGGGTTGCCGGTATCCCAGGGGTCGTCGGTCATGGCGAAACAGCCGGGGATGTCCTTTCCGCTCCAGATGTTGCCGGGAAGCTCCGTCTGGCCGCCGTTGGAGGCGCTGTACCAGGCGGTGATCAGCTTGTCTTTGTAAGTGAGGACCAGGCCGGCGGTCTCTTCGATCGCTGTGGCAGAGTTTTCATGCTGCGCGGGGGTGCCCCGGAAAACCTGGTCATTGGTGTTGTCCACCAGATCCCACTCCGCGGAACCGTTCTGCTCCATTTTGCTCAGGGCGTAGGTCCGGGCGCAGATGGCCTGGACTTTCAGCGCCTCGATGGGGAAGGAGTCGCTCATCTCATAGGGCACGACGCCCAGCAGGTATTTTTCCAGCGGCAGTTTCAGCACCGGCCGGATGGTGCCGTCCTGCACGGACAGCGTCAGGTCGCCGGGATAGACGCCGGCGTAGAGGTTGAAACGGATGCCGGGTTCAATGTCCCCGTCCTGCCGGCGGAGCAGCTGCAGCGCTGTCCCGGCATTCAGGGAGAGCCCGTCGTGGAACAGTACCAGCTGGCCGTTCCGGAGGAAAACCGTGACCTGCGCGCCGGCGGGCAGCAGTACTTCGACACCGTTTGCGCCGCGGGCCAGATACCGGCCTTCCAGCGTTATCCAGGCTTCGGTCTTCAGGCTCAGGCGGGTCAGCAGCACGCGGATTTCCCCGTCGGAAGTCTTTTTCGAGCCGGCGGCGAGGGCGGCCTGGGGCAGCAGCAGCGCCAGGCACAGGAGCAGCATAAGCATCCGCCGCAGCACGGGGTGTTTTGCTTTTAAAATCATTTCCGGTGTTCCTTCTTCCACGCCCGGATCTGTTCCAGGCGTTCCTTGTATCGGCTTTCCTGCCCCTGGTCCGTGGGATGGTAGAACTGCCGGTCTTTCAGCGCGTCCGGCAGGCACTGCATGGCTGTGATCTTTTCCTCATAGTCATGGGCGTACTGGTATCCCTTGCCGTAGGACAGGTCTTTCATCAGGCGGGTCGGCGCGTTGCGGATCACCAGCGGGACCGGCGCGTCCGGCTCTTTCTCAATGGCTTCCCGGGTCTCGTTCACCGCCATCTCCATGGCGTTGGACTTGGAAGCCAGGGACATATATACAACGGCTTCGGCCAGGTGTACGTTGCATTCCGGCACGCCGATAAAATGACAGGCCTGGTAGGCGGCAACGCCCACCTCCATCGCCCGGGGATCGGCAAGGCCCACGTCCTCCGCGGCAAAGCGCAGCACCCGCCGGGCGATGTACAGCGGATCCTCCCCGCCTTCCAGCATCCGCATCATCCAGTAGACCGCGGCGTCCGGGTCGGAATTGCGCATGGATTTATGCAGGGCGGAGATCAGGTTGTAGTGTTCCTCTCCGTCCTTGTCATACATCAGGTTTTTGCGGCTCAGGCACTGGGCGACGATCTCGTCCGTGACGCGGATGCCGTCCGCGCCGGCTTCGCCGTTGAGTACGACCATCTCCAGGGAACTCAGGGCGCTGCGGGCGTCCCCGTTGCTGAAGTCCGCGATGGCGCCCAGGGCGTTTTCGCTGATCTCCACTTTTTCCCGGCCGAAACCGCGCTCGTCCGTCAGGGCCCGGCGCAGCAGCGTCAGGATGTCCTCCCGGCTCAGCGCATGGAGCACGAAGACCTTGCACCGGGACAGGAGCGCGCTGTTGACCTCGAAGGAAGGGTTCTCTGTCGTTGCGCCGATCAGTACGATGCTGCCTTTTTCCACAAAGGGCAGGAAGGCGTCCTGCTGGGCTTTGTTGAAGCGGTGGATTTCGTCTACAAAGACGATGGTACGCACGCCGTAAACCCGGTTTTCCTCCGCCTGGTTCATGACCTGGCGGATTTCCTTGATGCCGCTGTTCACGGCGGAAAAGTCAATAAAGGATGCTTTGGTCTGCAGGGCGATGACCCGGGCAATGGTGGTCTTGCCGACGCCGGGCGGACCCCAGAAGATCATGGAACCGATATTGTCCGAGGAGATCAGCCGGCGGAGGACCTTGCCTTCGCCCAGCAGGTGCTGCTGGCCGGCGATCTCGTCCAGCGAGGAGGGCCGCATCCGGGCCGCCAGGGGCTGGCCGAACATGGACGGCGCCTGTTCCGGCAGCAGGTTGTTCTCAGTCACGGCTTTTCTCCTTTCAATGCTTTTGTGTCATTATACCTTATCCCGTCGGGAAAAGGAAGGCGAACAAACGCCTGAAAATATGCGTCAGACCAGCTGCATCAGTTTGCAGTTTTCAATCCCGGCGCTCCAGAACCGGGACCGGGGAAGATTCCGCACCCGGCAGACGATGCTGGAGTTCATCGCGCCGTGGCCGACGATCAGCACGTCCTTGCCTTCCTTTACCAGCGGGTCCGCTTTTTCCTCCAGGAATGCGCCGGTCCGGGCAAACAGGTCGTCCAGGCTTTCTGCTCCGCCGGGCGGGGACACATACTGTTCCGGCGTAAAAAAGAGCACGTTGATCGGGCAGTCCGGGATATCAAAACTGTTCTCAAGGCCCTCAAAACTGCCGAAGCTCATTTCCATGAGCCGGTCGTCATACTGGATCGGGACGTCCCGGCCCCGCAGCAGGATCTCCGCGGTCTCCTTCGCGCGGATCAGCGGGGAGCAGAAGCAGATGTCGAAATGCACGTCCCGGTACGCTTCCCTGGCTTCTTCCGCCATGCGGCGGCCTTCCTCGTTCAGCGGCACGTCGGTCCGGCCCTGCAGCTTATGCCGGTCGTTCCAGTCCGTTCTTCCGTGGCGGATAATGTACAGCATCGGTTCGTTTCCTCTCCTGTGATAAGAGGATTATATCACAGCCGGCCTGCCGGCCCAAATGAAAGGTTGACAAAAGGGGACTTGTTCCGGATAATGGAAGCCACAGACATGAAAACGATTACAGATCCGGGGACGACCGGGTGGAGGAAACCGTGCAGATCGACAGCCGCGTTTTTTACGCCAAACTGAGGAAGCTGGCTGCGCCCATCGCGTTCCAGAGCCTGATGCTGGCGGCGGTGGCCGCCGGGGACGCCCTGATGCTCGGCAGTGTCGCCCAGAACGAGATGACGGCGGTATCGCTGGCGACCCAGATCCAGTTCGTCCAGAATATGTTCCTGATGGCGGCGACTGCCGCCGGATCGATCCTGGGCGCCCAGTACTGGGGCAAAGGCGACCGGGAAACGGTCCGGACGCTGTTCAATATGATGCTGCGCTGGTGCGGCGTGATCTCCTTGGCCTTTTTTTCCGCCTGTGAGTTCTGCCCGGACCTGCTGATGAAACTGTTTTCCCACGACCCGGTGATCATCGGGATCGGCAGCGACTATCTGCGGATTGCCGGCTGGTCCTATCTGATCACCGGCGTATCCCAGTGCTACCTGACCACGATGAAGGTCACGGAGCATGTGGCGCCCAGCGCCTGGATTTCCTCCACGGCGGTGGTGAGCAACATCGCTCTGAACGCGGTGTTCATCTTCGGCCTGCTGGGCGCACCGGCCATGAACGCCCGGGGCGCGGCGCTGGCGACCACCCTGGCCCGGGTGATCGAGCTGGGGCTGTGCGTCGGGATCTCTTCCGGAAAGACCTATCTGCGGCCGGCCTGGAACCGGTTCTTTGAGCGTCGGAAACTGCTGGCGGCGGACTTCCGGCGCCAGTGCCTGCCCCTGCTGGGCGGCGGCCTGCTCTGGGGTGTCGGGTTCACGTCCTATACGGCAATCATGGGCCATATGGGCACGGACGCCGCGGCGGCTAACGCCGTGGCGGCGGTGGTGCGGGACCTGATCTGCTGTGTGTGCAACGGCGTGGGCAGCGCCGCGGGCATCATGGTGGGAAATGAGCTGGGCGCCGGCGACCTGGAGAAGGGGAAAGCCTACGGCATCAAACTGAAGAACATATCCTACGTCATCGGCTTCGGGTCCACGGCAGCCGTGCTGGCCCTGACGCCCCTGGTCACCCGGATGGTGATCCTGACGGAAGAGGCGCAGCAGTACCTGACCGGGATGATGATCATCATGGCGGTCTATATGATCGGCCGCTGTGTGAACACGGTCACGATCAACGGCGTGCTGGACGGCGGTGGGGATACGATCTTCGATATGTATTCCCTGGCGGTGTGCATGTGGGGAATCGCGATCCCGCTGGCGGTGCTCGGGGCCTTTGTGTTCCACTGGCCGGTGCTGGTGGTCTACGCCTGCACCTGCCTGGACGAGGTGGGCAAGATCCCCTGGGTCATGTACCGTTTCCGGAAATATAAATGGGTCAAAGACCTAACCCGGGACAATCCCGGACAGTGAAAACATAAAGGAGAATGAGCGTATGGACATCAAAGCCCTGATCTCACAGATGACCCTGGAAGAAAAGGCCGGCCTGTGTTCCGGCGACGATTTCTGGCATACCAAGGCGGTGGAGCGGCTCGGGATCCCGCGCTCCATGGTCAGCGACGGCCCCCACGGCCTGCGGAAGCAGGACGAGGCGGCGGATCATCTGGGGATCAACGACAGCATCAAGGCGGTCTGCTTCCCGACGGCCTGCGCCACCGCTGCCTCCTTTGACCCGGACATGATCCGGGAGATGGGCGAAGCCATCGGCGACAGCTGCCAGCACGAGAAGGTCTCCGTGGTGCTGGGACCGGCGGTGAACATCAAGCGCAGCCCCCTGTGCGGCCGGAATTTTGAATACTTTTCCGAAGATCCGTATCTGGCCGGGCGGATGGCCACAGCCATCATCCGGGGCATCCAGAGCCGGAACGTGGGCACGAGCATCAAGCATTTCGCCCTCAACAGCCAGGAGCACCGGCGTATGAGCTCCTCCTCGGACGCGGACGAACGGACGATCCGGGAGATTTATTTCCCCGCCTTTGAAATGGCGGTAAAGGAAGCGAAGCCCTGGACGGTCATGTGTTCCTATAATAAGATCAACGGCGTTTACGCCTCTGAAAACCCGTGGCTCCTGACGGACGTGCTCCGGAAGGAATGGGGTTTTGAGGGCTACGCCGTGTCCGACTGGGGCGCCGTGTCCGACCGGGTGGCCGGCGTCGCGGCGGGCCTGGACCTGGAGATGCCTTCCTCCGGCGGCGTGAATGACAAAAAGATCGTCGAAGCGGTCAGGGCCGGAAAGCTGGACGGGAAGCTGGTGGACCGGGCCTGCGAGCGGATCCTGAACATCGTATACCGCTATCTGGAAAACGCGAAGCCGGAGACCCCCTGGGACAAGGAGGCGCAGCACGCCCGGGCGGCGGACATTGCCGCGGAGTGCATGGTGCTGCTGAAGAACGAGGACGGGATCCTGCCGCTGAACCGGGAGGATGAGATCGCTTTCATTGGTGAGTTCGCCCGGAAACCCCGCTTCCAGGGCGGCGGCAGCAGCCATATCAACTGCTTTAAAACTGTCGGCGCGCTGGAAGCGGCGAAAGGCCTGAAGGTGACCTACGCTCCCGGCTATTCCGTGGCGCAGGACGAGGCGACCGCGGAGATGATCGCGGAGGCCGTGGCCGCGGCGAAGAAGGCGAAGGCCGCCGTGGTATTTGCCGGCCTGCCGGATTCCTATGAATCCGAAGGTTACGACCGGGAGCATATGCGCATGCCCGACTGCCAGGTCAGGCTGATCGAAGCCGTGGCGGAAGCCAATCCGAGCACTGTGGTCGTGCTGCACAACGGCGCGCCGGTGGAGATGCCCTGGATCGGCAAGGTCAAAGGCGTGGTGGAAGCCTACCTGGCCGGTCAGGCCGTGGGCGAGGCGGTCGTGCGCATTCTCTTCGGGGACGCAAATCCCTGCGGAAAACTGCCGGAGACTTTCCCGCTGAAGCTGGAGGACAATCCTTCCTATCTGTATTACGGCGGGGAAGGCAACGTGACGGAATACCGGGAAGGTGTTTTTGTCGGCTACCGCTATTATGACAAGAAAAAAATGGACGTGCTGTTCCCCTTCGGTTTCGGCCTGTCCTATACCACGTTCGAATACAGCGGCCTGAAGCTCAGCGCGGAAAAGATCAAAGATACAGACACCCTGGCCGTGACGCTGACGGTAAAGAACACCGGGAGCCGGGCCGGCAAGGCCGTGGTCCAGCTCTACGTCGGCGACGTGGAAAGCACGCCCCTGCGCCCCGTGCGGGAGCTGAAGGGCTTTGCGAAGGTCGCCCTGGAACCCGGAGAGAGCAGAGAAGTCTCTTTTACGCTGGACAAGCGGGCGTTTGCCTACTGGAGCCAGCAGATCCACGACTGGCATGTGGAAACCGGCGTGTTTACGATCGAGGCCGGCGATTCCAGTCGCAGCCTGCCGCTGAAGGCGGAAGTGACGGTGGAATCCACCGTGGAACTGCCGCGGCACTATACGCCGGACAGCATCTTCATGGACGTCATGGCGGATCCGAAGGCTGCGCCTGTCATGCGGGAATTCATGGAAAAGACCATGGAGATCTTCGGCCATGAGGAAACCGAGGAAGATACCAAGGAGGCGGCCAAGGAAGCGATCACCGAGGACATGACTCTGGCCATGATGCGCTATATGCCCCTGCGGGGAGCCATGAGCTTCGGCGGCGGTGCGGACAGCAGCGAACGGATGGAGCAACTGCTGAAAAAACTGAACGGGGAAGCCTGATTCGCAAACTTTTTCCGGATTGCGCGAAATTAACCCGGAACGGCAAAAAATGATGAAAAACAGGCACCACAACATGTTGTGGTCAAAAGGGCCATGGATACACATGAGCCCTTATTTTTCATGCGTTCCGGGGCGAAATACAGGAAAAATACACGTGGTTGCTCAAATGAGAAAAACCATGGAAAACGTTTGCCTCAAGGGGTTTACGCATCAGACATGATGAATTTGGTCAAAAATTGCTCAAAAAATGATAAAAACTATTGCTATTTGTACGAACATGGGGGTATAATATGCGCAGTGACCGATCTGGTCGCAAGAGGTAATTTCATATTTTGAAAGGAGACCTGGATTATGAAGAAACTGGTTGCCCTGGTTCTGGCAGCGTGCCTGCTGCTGGGTATCACCTCTGCTCTGGCTGAAGCAGAAAAACCCACCCTGACCCTGTGGTGCATCGCGACTGAGAGCGACGCGAACCGCCCCGCTTATGAAAAGGCGATTCCCGAAATCGAAGAAGCCCTCGGCGTGAAGATCGAATGGGAAGCTTTCGAGAATGACTCCTACAAGACCAAGATCAAGAGCACGAGCGCTGAAGAGCTGCCGGACATCTTCTTCACCTGGGCCGGCGCTTTCTGCGGCGACTTCGCCACCGCTGGCAAAGTCTACTGCCTGGACGAAGCATATGCTGAGTATGCTGACGCTCTGCCGGATGTTATGACCAAGAACGCCACCTATGATGGAAAGCGCTACGCTGTGCCGCTGACCATGAACATTGTTGCCATGTTTGCGAACATGGACATCCTGGCCGAAGTTGGTTATGACAAGGTTCCGCAGACCTACGAAGAGCTGATCGACTGCTGCGACAAGCTGGTCGCCGCCGGCAAGATCCCCTTCGGCTGCTCCGGCAACGCCACCTGGTGCGTGACCGAGTACCTCGAGCCCATCATCCTGAAGACCATTGGTTACGAAGCTCTGGGCGACATCTTCGCCGGCAAGGGCACCTGGAACGATCCGGCCATCGCGACTGCGGTTGACAACTTCCAGGATATGATCATCAAGGGCTACTTCGATCCCGACGGCCTGACCCTGGACAACGACACCGTGAAGGCCAACTTCATCGCCGGCAAGTATGCGTTCTATCAGAACGGTACCTGGAACTGCGGCGAAGTTGCTGCGGCTGGTGACAATTTCCAGGTTGCGCTGTTCCCCGTGATGGATGCTGAAAAGGCGACCTATGGTCAGGTCATCGGCGGCCCCGCTGACTCCCTGGCTGTTTCCGCCGCCGGCAAGGATCCCGCTCTGGCTGCGAAGGTTGCTTTCGCGCTGGGCAAGAAGATCTGCCAGTACAGCTTCATCGATGCCGGTTCCGGACTGCCCGCCTGGACTCCGGACTACGACACCTCTGCTGTGAACTATCTGACCACCGCTGTGTCCGATATGGTTGCTGCTGCTGACGGCATGGTGCTGTTCGGCGACACCGCCATGAGCGCTGACCCCGCCAACATCTACCTGAGCTATGTTGCCAAGGTTTATGGCTGCGAGATCGACGGCGCCGGCTTTGTTGAAGCCCTGACCAACGAACTCCAGTAAAGAACAGTCAGATCTGAACAAATCAATTCGGAGACGGCCCCGCGGGGGAATCCTCTGAGAGGGCCGTCTCCCTCTTTTGTTGAAAAGGATCACGAAAGATGAAAAGAACGTTTTCCTATAAGCTGAATATTTTCCTGTTTCTGCTGCCGGCGCTGATCCTGTTTATCGGGATCCTGATTGCGCCTATTATTATGTCGGCGTACTACAGCTTCCATGAGTTCAATCTGGTCGCGAATACCGATATGGAATATGTCGGACTGGAAAACTACAGGATCCTGTTCAGCAGTATGCTGACGAACCCGAACACAGGAAAACTTTATGCGAACAGTATGTATCTGGGAGACGCCCTCGCGCATTCCCTCATCCTGGCTGCTCTTTCCACTTTCATTCAGCTCCCGCTGGCACTGATCATCGCGCTGAAGCTGAGCAAAGGCATCCGGGGAGAACGGACATACCTGTCCATCTTCTTTATGCCGGTGCTGATTTCCACGGTTATCATCGGCCGTCTGTGGATGAATATCTATGATCCGGGTCAGGCAGGTTTGCTGAACGCCGGACTCCGGGCGCTGGGAATCGATCAGTGGTTGTTCCCGGCAATTTCCAAAGGAATCACCTCATCCAAACTGCCGTTTACCGGTCAATGGACCGGTTTCCGGGAGACTGCGCTGATCGCGGCGTTTATCCCGATCCTGTGGCAGTATGTGGGTTATCATATGCTGCTGATGTACGCCGGCATCAAGGGCGTTCCGGCGGACCTGCTTGAAGCGGCGCAGCTGGACGGATGTACGGAAGGTCAGGTAAACCGGTACATCATCATTCCTTATATCAAGCCGATTCTGAAGGTCTGTGTGATTTTCGCCGTAACCGGCTCGCTGAAATCCTTCGACCTGATCTACGCGCTGATGAAGGATACATCCAGGGCGGAACTGCCCAGTACGCTGATGTACAAACTGCTGTTCCTCCATCAGCGGTATGGCCTGGGCAGTACGGTAGCAGTGGTTCTGATCATTCTCTGCTTCCTGTTTGCAATGCTGATCAGCCTGGCGTTCAGAGATAAGGGGGCGAAAGTAGCATGAGAGAAGTGCGTAAGTTTAAACCCTCTACAGTCATCGTCCACCTGCTGCTGATCATCCTGGTCCTGATCAATCTGTTCCCGCTTTACTGGATGGTCACCTTCTCCCTGAAGAACAACGATGAGATCCTGGGCTATTCCTATGTGGACGAAGCCACGGGTGAAAAAGTGCTTGTTCCGCCGAACCATGTCGGCCTTCCGCAGAACTGGGAGTGGAACAACTATAACAAGGCGATGAACACCGGCAATATGGGCCAGTATTTCATCAACAGCCTTGCCGTTTCCACGTCCGTTATCGCGATCACAGTGATCGCGTCGTTCATGGCCACCTATGCATTGACAAGGCTGGTCTGGAAGGGCCGGAAGATGATGAACAAGTTCTTCATGCTCGGCCTTACGATCCCGATCCACGCGGCCATTGTTCCGGTGTTCACGATATTGTCGAAAATGAAACTGCTGAACACCTATGCCGCACTGATCGTTCCGTATTCGGCGTTCTCACTGTCCATGGGTATCCTGATCAGTATCGGTTTCATGGGAGACATTCCCTACGACCTGGACGAGGCTGCCTTCCTGGACGGCTGCGGCGTATGGAAGATCTTCTTCAGGGTGATTGCTCCCCTGATGATGCCGGCCATCGCAACCGTTGGAATTTATACGTTCCTCCAGTGCTGGAATGAACTGCTGTTTGCGACAATTTTCGTCAGTTCCGGTAAATACCGGACCCTGCCGGTCGGCGTACAGCAGCTGTTCGGCCAGTATACGACAGACTGGGGTCCGATCGGTGCCGCACTGACCATTGCGACATTGCCGACAATGATCGTCTATGCCCTCCTCAGCAAGCGGATCCAGGACAGTTTCATTGCCGGTGCGGTCAAGGGATAAACCCGACCGAAAAAACATATCAGACTCTTTCCGGTTTTTCCGGAAAGAGTTTTTCGTTTTGGTACTATGATGAATATGTACGGATGGGTGAACATACTATATCTTGTGGTATGCCCGGGTGAAAAACAGGCCGAAAGACCATCGGAAACGTTTTCGCAAAACAGAAACAAAAAAGTGAAAAAATTTTTTTAAAAACCGAACAGAATCAAGGCCCTGAAAACAAGCGTTGAATGGCAAGGGTTGTAAACGATTCCAAAAATGTCCGTACATGTTCAAAATGGGGCGGAACGCCCCTAAATCCCACATGTAGTGGTTGCAAAATTGTTTTGGCGGGGATATACTAATCTCCGTTATAAGAGGAAAACCACAGGGATTCTCATTTCCAAGGTCGATAACAGCGGGATCGCTGTTTGAGAATATTGCGGCAAAGCCGCGCAAATAAAAAGGAGGAACCCCAATATGAAGAAGGTCCTGGCTCTGGTCCTGGCTGCCATCATGGTGTTCGCCGTTGCGTCCGTCGCGATGGCCGAAGGCGGCAAAACCCTCAAGTTCTATGCGTGGAATGAAGAATTCAAAGGATTCTTCGAGAAGTATTACACCCTGCCGGAAGGCGTCACCGTTGAATGGGTTATCGTGCCCAGCGACAATGGCGCTTATCAGGACAAGCTGGACACCGATCTGCTGAACGGTGAACAGGTTGACATGTTCCTGGCCGAAGCTGACTACATCCTGAAGTATGTTGATTCCGATTACACCCAGGACATCACTGCCGCGGGCGTGACCGATTTCTCCAATGCTTATGAGTACACCGTGAAGGCCGCTTCCGATGCCAACGGCGTCGTGAAGGGCGTTTCCTTCCAGTGCTGCCCCTCCGCTCTGATCTATCGCCGCTCCATCGCCAAGGACGTGCTGGGCACCGATGATCCCGCCGAGGTTCAGGCCAAGCTGGATTCCTGGGAGAAGTTCAATGCTGTGGCTGCCGAAGCCAAGGCCAAGGGCTACTACATGACCGCTTCCTTCGCGGAAACCTATCGTCCCTTCTCCAACAACTGCACCTCTGCTTGGGTTGATGAGAACAACAACCTGGTGTTCGATGCTCAGATCGAAGCTTGGGCTGATCAGACCGATGAGTTCATCAAGAACGAGTACACCCTGACCGCCGGTATCTGGGACGATGAAAAGACTGCCCAGATGTTCGCTGACGGAAAGACCATGTGCTTCTTCGGACCCGCCTGGTACTTCAACTTCTGCATGGGCAACGCGCAGGATCCCGAGAAGGGCTGCTCCGGCGACTGGGCGATCTGCGAAGGCCCCGCTGCTCACTTCTGGGGCGGCACCTGGCTGCTTATGCCCGCCGGCACCGAGAATGCTGACATCGTTGCTGACATCATGAACACTTTCATCAACAACGAAGAAGTCTGCTCCAAGCTGGTTTCTGAAGAAAAGCAGTTCTCCAACAACAAGGCTGTGAACGCCAAGTTCGCTGCGGACGAGTCCTATGGCTCCGAGTTCCTGGGCGGCCAGAACGATATCGCCGTGTTCGCTGCGATGACCGACAACATCAAGTGGGAAAACCACACGATCTATGATCAGCTGCTGAACGAAGGTCTGCAGAACAACCTGCAGGAATACTTCAAGGGCAATGTTGACAAGGAAACCGCGATGGCGAACTTCTTCAAGTATGTTGCTGAGAAGTATCCGGACATCGTTCTTCCCGAATAATTTCAAGGAATAACATGTTTTGAACTCACAAAGGCAAGGCAAAGGCCTTGCCTTTGTGAGTGATTAAGCAAATGCAGAAGGATTTCTGCTGAAGGCGCATGGAAACCCGTACGCCGCCAGCAGAAATCCGAACATCGCGAGAAGGAGCACGCGCCATGAGAAAACATAAAGGCGTCAGCTACGCCAAGTGGGGATATATCTTCATTATCCCGTTCTTTGTCGTCTATATCCTCTTTACCCTGGTGCCGCAGCTGACAACGTTCTACAATGCTTTCTTTGAGAACTACCGGAGCGGCCTGAAACAGATCGGGCCGAACTATGTCGGGTTTGATAACTTTATCAAACTGTTTACCCCGGATAAATCCGGAAGCATTGGCATGATCAAATACTTCGGCAACACGGTCATCCTATGGGTGCTGGGCGCCGTGCCGCAGGTGGCGGTGGCGCTGCTGTTGGCGGTGTTCTTCACCAGCTATCGGCTGAACATCAAGGGACAGCAGTTCTTCAAGACCGTGATCTACATGCCCAACCTGATCATGGCGGCTGCGTTCTCTATGCTGTTTTTCACGCTGTTCTCCCCGATTGGCCCGATCAACCAGATAATATTGTCTTCCGGTTGGGCGGATAAGGCGGTCGACTTCCTCGGCATGCGGGTTTCGGTTCGCCTGCTGATCTCCCTGATGAACTTCCTTATGTGGTTCGGTAATACGACCATCCTGCTGATGGCCGGTATCCAGGGCATCGACCAGTGCCTGTTCGAGGCGGCGGACATCGACGGCGCGAATTCCCTGCAGGTCTTCTTCCGGGTGACGCTGCCGCTGCTGGCGCCCATCCTGGTCTACACCGTGATCACGGCCATGATCGGCGGCCTGCAGATGTTCGACGTGCCGCAGGTTCTGACCAACGGCAAGGGCACGCCGGACCGGACCAGCTTCACGATGGTCATGTACCTGAACAACTACCTCGGTACCAGCAAGAACTACGGTATGGCCGGTGCGATCAGCGTTGTGCTGTTCATCATCTCCGCCAGCCTGAGCCTGGTCGTCTACAAGACGCTGTCCAGGCCGTATAAGAACTGAGGGGAGGAGGAAGAAACATGACAATGAAAAGCAAAGGCAACAGAGAAAACACCAAAGGCCGCCTGATGATGTTCGGCGCCCGGTTTGTGGTCTATTTTATCCTGATCTTCCTTTCGGTCCTGTGCCTGTTCTCCTTCTACATGATGCTCGTGAACTCTTCCCGTTCCAACTTCGAGCTGCAGGCCGGTTTCACGCCTTGGTTCAGCACTCACTTCTTTGAGAACCTGTCCAACGCCTGGAACGACGCGTCCATCAATATTCCCCGTGGCATGCTGAACAGTTTCCTGATCGCAGCCTGCTGCGCGATCCTGACGACCTACTTCTCCGCGCTGACGGCGTACGGCGTACATGTCTACGACTTCAAGCTCAAGAAGTTTGCGTTCTACTTCATCATGGCGGTCATGATGATTCCGCCGCAGGTTTCCGCGGTCGGTTTCATCCAGCTGTGCTACGATCTCAAGCTGACCAACAACTATATCCCGCTGATCGTGCCCAGCATCGCGGCCCCGGTGGTATTCTTCTACATGAAGCAGTACCTGGAGAGTGTCCTGCCGATGGAGATCGTGGAAGCTGCCCGCATTGACGGCAGCGGCGAATTCCGGACCTTCAACCAGATCATCCTGCCGATCATGAAGCCGGCCATCGCCGTGCAGATGATCTTCGCGTTCGTCGCCTCCTGGAACAACTACTTCATTCCGTCCCTGATCCTGGACAAGGCGGACCTGAAGACGGTCCCGATCATGGTGGCCCAGCTTCGTTCCGCAGACTATTCCAAGTTTGACATGGGTAAGGTGTACATGTTCATCCTGCTGGCGATCCTGCCGGTTATTGTCGTGTACGTCATCCTGTCCCGCGCGATCATCCGCGGCGCGACCGCCGGTGCGGTCAAGGGCTGATCCCCTGAACATTCAAGGCTCTTTCCGGTTCCTGTCGGAAAGAGCCTTTTTTAACAAAAAGGAGAATGGATATGAGCTTCCGGAATGATTTTATCTGGGGTACGGCGACCGCTTCCTTCCAGATCGAAGGCGCCTGGGACGAGGACGGGAAAAGCCCGAGTATCTGGGACGAATACTGCGCCCTGCCCGGGAAGATCCTGGACAGGTCCGACGGGAAAACCGCCTGCGACCATTATCACCGGTATGAGGAAGATGTGGCCCTGATGGCACAGCACGGGATCCGGAACTACCGGTTCTCCGTATCCTGGCCGCGGATCCTGCCGGAAGGCACCGGCAAAGTGAATGAAGCGGGCGCAGCGTTCTATGACCGGCTGATCAACTGCCTGCTGGAACACGGCATCCGTCCCTGGATGACGGTCTTTCACTGGGACCTGCCCGCCTGCCTGGAGAAAAAAGGCGGGTGGCTGAATGATCAGATGCCGGACTGGTTCGCGGAATATACCGGCGTGCTGGCGGAGCGCTTCGGAGACCGGGTGAAGGATTTCATCACGATCAACGAACCCCAGTGTGTGCTGGGGATGGGCTATATGGCCGGCATCTTTGCGCCGGGACTGAAGCTGGAAGTGAAGGATCAGATCACTGCCGCCCATAACCTGCTGAAGAGCCACGGCCGGGCCTGCCGGGTGCTGCGGGAGAAGGTGAAGGACGTCCGCATCGGTTATGCGCCCTGCGCTGCGCCTGCGGTCCCGCTGGATGAAGCAAATCCCGCGGATGTGGAAGCCGCGCGGAAAGCGTACTTCGCCGCCGGCGGAGACAGCCCGCTCTTTTCCGTTTCCTGGTTCAGCGATCCGGCGGTCCTGGGAACCTATCCGGAAGACGGGCTGGCCTGCTTCGGGCAGTATCTGCCGGAAGGCTGGAAGGAGGATCTGAAGGAGATCTGCCAGCCGCTGGATTTCTATATGCAGAATATATATGAAGGCAAACAGATCCGTGCGACGGACGGCGCGGGCAATTATGAGACCGTGCCCTATCCGGCCGGCCATCCCCGGACGGCATGCGGCTGGCCGGTGACGCCCCGGGCGCTGTACTGGGGACCGCGCTTCCTCTGGGAGCGGTACCGGCTGCCTTTCATCATTTCCGAAAACGGCATGAGTTGCCACGACTGGGTCACGCCGGACGGAAAGGTACACGATCCGAACCGGATCGATTATGTACGGCAGTACCTGAAGGAGCTGCGCCGGGCCGCCGGGGACGGCGCCGATATCCGCGGCTATTTCTACTGGAGCCTGCTGGACAACTTTGAATGGGCCCGGGGCTATACGGAGCGCTTCGGCCTGGTGTACGTCGACTACGCGACCCAGAAACGGACGCCGAAGGACAGCCTGGCCTGGTATGCGGATGTGATCAGAAACAACGGGGAGAACCTGTAAAACCAACCTGTCCGGATCAGGATCCGGACAGGTTTTTCAGTTCCCGCAATTCTTCCGCCAGGCGCATATAGTCTTCCTGGAGCAGGTCCGGACGGTCGCCCTTTTTCGGGCTGGAGAGACGGGCGGAGATGGCTGCCATCTGCATCTCAAGCTTGGTGACGGCAATCTTCCGGTCTTCTTCCGCTGTGTCTTTTTTCCGGGGCGCTTTCATCTCTTCCCAGCCGCCCTCGAAGGTTTTCAGGCTGCCGTTCTCAAAGCAGAGGATCCGGGTGGCGGTCTTGCGGATGAACTCCTCGTCGTGGCTGACGAAGAGCAGCGTGCCGCCGTAGCCGGCCAGCAGTTTTTCCAGTTCCTCCATCGTGAACAGGTCCAGGTGGTTCGTAGGCTCGTCCAGCAGGAGGGTGTTGCAGTCCATCAGCAGGAGTTTACCCAGGGCGGTCTTTGCCCGCTCGCCGCCGGAAAGCAGGGACAGGAGTTTGTAGATATCGTCCCCGCGGATACCCAGGCAGGCCATGACCGTGCGGGCAAAATGCTCCGGATGGACGGATTCCCGCATGATGTTTTCAAGCACGCTCCCGTCCAGGTTCAGGGTGCTTTCGTGGTGCTGGTCAAACCAGCCCGTTCGGACGGCGGGGTTGAACCGGGTGTTTCCGCGGAACTGAACGCCGCTTCCTGCCTGGCCGGTCAGGGTGCGCAGGAGCGTGGTTTTGCCGCAGCCGTTGGGTCCGATGACCGCTGTGCGGCTGCCGGTGGGCAGGACGAAGCCGGAATCCCGCAGGAGCGTTTTTCCGCCGGCCTGCAGATAAGCACAGCGGAACTCCAGGGCGTTTTTCGCTTCCACCGGATGGGTGACGCCCAGCTTCATGGTGATCACCGGCAGGGTCCGGGGTTTTTCCTTTACCTCCAGGTGTTCCATCCGGTTCTGGATCTTGCGTTTCGCGCTGCTCAGGCCCAGTACGGCATTGGTATATTCGTGGGTATGCAGGCGGGCTTCGCTGTTGCCCATGCGGCTGGGCGCTTTTTTGACCGAGGATGCCCATTCCGTCATCCGCTGGGCGGCGTCCTTCAGGCGCTTCATTTCGGTTTTGTACTGGTCGTACTCAAAGGCCTGGCGTTCCCGCTGGCGGAGCCGCTCCGCCATAAAATCGTCATAGCCGCCGGGGAAGACGGTGATCTTTCCGTCCTCCAGGTACCAGATGCGGTCGCAGATTTCCCGCAGCAGGGCCCGGTCGTGGGATACCAGCAGCACGGCGCCGTCAAAGCCGGCCAGCTTTTTGCGCAGCAGCGCCAGGCCCTCCCGGTCCAGGTCCGTGGTGGGTTCGTCCGCCAGCAGCAGGCCGGCCCGGGCGGACAGCGCGCCGGCGATCCGGTTCCGGGTCATCTCGCCGCCGGACAGGTTCTCCCGGGCGCCGCGGGCCTGGAACTGGGCCCGGGTTTCCGCGTCGTCGCCGGCGTCGGAATCGCCCTGCTGGCGGATCATGGCGACAGGGGAAAGGCGGCGTACCTGCCCGGCTTCCGGCGTCAGATCGCCGGAAAGCACGCGCAGGAGCGTGGTCTTGCCGGCGCCGTTCTCGCCGATCAGGCCGATGCGGTCGCCGTCGTAAACAGAAAGGTGATCCAGGTCCAGCACCAGCCGGTCGGCGAAGGAAACCCGGACGCCGTTTAATTCAAGAATGCATTTTGCCATAACAAAAACTCCTCTCGCGCCGCGGAGGAGCATAAACAGCGAACAGAAAATGACGTCCGGATCCTGCGTTACGCAACCTCCAAACGGCGACACAAAAACTGCTCCCGGACTCTGTGAGCCAGGGGTTCTGCGGCCGGTTTGTCAGTTGCTTTTCCTCATCGGTCCGGTAAGTCCTGCCTTTCGTTAAGCTGAACATAGGATAAAGGGAAGTCCGGGTTTTGTCAACACTCAGATTCCGACGCCGGCTTCTGCGGCTTTGGCGGCCACATAGTCGTAGGCGCGGCGGTATTCATCGAAGGTGGACATGTGTTCTAGCAGGACCGGTGCGTCCGCGGGCAGATACCGGTCGATGATCCGCAGGACGCGGACAAAGTCCAGGCCGCCTTCACCCGGGGAGCATTCGTGCAGCACGGTGGTCAGCTCCATCAGGTCCATGCGGGAATCCTTCAGGTGGGTGCTTTTGATATACGGCCCCAGCTTCGCGAAACATTCCTCAATAAACCCTTCCGCGTCCAGGAACCGCCGCGGGCAGTTGATCATGTTCACAAAGTCCATGTGCACCGCGAACTGTTCCCGGTCCACGTCCTTCATCAGCTGCAGGGTTACGTCCGGGCTGTCCGGGATCATCCAGGGCATGGGCTCCAGGCAGTAAAAGGCAGTTTTCGGGTTCGCGCTGTCGATGATCGTCCGGATGGAGGAAACGAGCCGCCGGTACATTTCCCCGCTGAAATTGCCGGGATCCGCCGCGTCCCAGCCAACCGGGCTGTCCGTGCCGGCCACGTTGACGCAGCAGGGGATCCCCAGCTTGTCCGCCAGGCGAAGCTGGCGAATCGCAAAGTCCAGGTTTGCAGGACCTTCGGTACGGTCGAACAGGTTTCGCCATACGCCGACTTCAGCAATCATGACGTCATGTTTTTCACAGATCCCCAGGAGCCTTCGGATCTCCTCCCGGGGCGTGTCGCAGGTAAACGGCGCGGTTACCGCTCGGAAACCGGAAGCGGTGAGTTTCTCCTCCCATTCAGCGGGAGCGCCGCAGCATACAGTTCCGCCTAAACGCATGGTTCCATTCTCCTTTTTGTTTCGTTTTTTCAAGCTGTATGCAGTATACCATGCCCGGCGGAAAAAGAAAAGAACAGGAACGGACACTGGTGACATCCGCGAAAAACACGCTGAAAGGCTTGTAATCATTCCGGTTTTATGATAAGGTATCTGTAAAGCAAAAAGAAAAAGTTCCGCAGCATGCTCTCAAAGGAGAGTGCGATGCTTTTTCAACAACTGAACATAAAGGAGGCCACCCACATGAGGAAACTCATCGCCCTGCTGCTGACCCTGGCGCTGGTGATCAGCCTGGCGTCGGCCGCTTTTGCCGCGGACGCCTATACGCTGGATATCTACTGGATCGCCAATGTGAATACAGACAAGCCTCTGACGGATGAGCGTGCGGCGATTGAAGAGTATCTTACAGCCGAAGACCCCGGGAAAACGGAACTGGGTAAGGCCCTGGAGAACGCGAAGATCCTCGCGGGCGTTGAGGGAGCAATCAACGATTAT
Source organism: uncultured Clostridia bacterium (assembly GCA_946414315.1). GTDB lineage: Bacteria > Bacillota > Clostridia > Christensenellales > Aristaeellaceae > Aristaeella. The sequence goes on along the minus strand of CAMKNZ010000004.1, from coordinate 83,925 downwards.
CTCGCAGAGCTGCACAAGGCCGACCGGAAATTCAAGAAAATGCAGGTGAAGATTCACCTGATCCCGTGGGATCCGGCCTGGACGGAACAGGCAATCGGCGCCCTGATGAACGATGAGAAGATCGACCTGTTCTTCACCGCAGACTGGGAAGGCTATGTGAAGGAGATCCAGGCCGGCAAACTGACGCCCCTGGGCGATCTGCTGACGACGGATGGCCAGGGGATCCTGGAGACCCTGTCTCCGGACTTCCTGGAAGGTATCCGGGTCGAAGGACAGATCTACGGCATTCCCACCAACAAGGAGCTGTGCGTGCCCAGTGGCATTATCGTCAACAAGACGGCTGCGGCGGAGATCGGCTGGGACCTGACGGAATATGAGAACGACCCGTCCAAAAAAATCACCACCGAAGAACTGGAACCTTACCTGAAAGCGTATAAGGAAAAGTATCCGGACAAATATCCCTACCTGATGGAGAAGGACCGCTGGTCGGACGAACCCTGGGGCCATGAATGGATCGGCCTGGAGGAAGACGTCCTTTCCATGAAATATGCCAAGGACGAGAACGGCGACTATGACGAGACGGTCTACAGCATCTACGAGACCCGGGAACAGGAAGACCATATCCGCCTGATGTACGACTGGGCAAAGAAAGGCTATATTTCTCCCGACTCCGCGACCCAGGACTACAATGCCGTCTTCGGTACGGGCGATTTCCTGGTCTTCACCCAGCCGCTGAAGGGCAACAACTTCAAGAGCATCGAAATGTACGGCCAGAACCATAAGCCCGGGGATCCGGAATTTGAGTGCACGGAAATCGTGATGCAGGACAAGTACAAGGTGACCTGCCAGGCCGGCGGCTCCATGTTCGCGATCCCTGCAAGCAGCAAGAAAAAGGATGCGGCCATGCAGTACCTGAACCTGATGCATTCCGATCCTGTGCTGGTCAACCTGATGCTCTTCGGTGCGGAAGGCGTCAACTATACCAAGGTGAACGACGTGCAGGTGGAGCTGATCGACGGCGCAAACTGGTACGGTATGCACGGCGGCGCCTGGACGGTCGGCAATACGAAGCTCCAGTATGTGAAGACCGACGAGGATCCGGAGAAGAACGCCAAGCTCCAGGAATATGCTCTGGACGCGCCGATGACGGCCTCCTACGGCTTCCGCTTTGACAGCAAGAAAGCGGATACGCTGGACGCGGTGGAGGAAGTGGTGAGAAAATACGCCCGTCCCCTGATGGTCGGCGCAGTGGATCCGGACGATCCGGAACTGGGCCTGGAAGCCTTCCGGAAAGCCCTGAAGGAAGCCGGCGTTGACGATCTGAAGACAGAAGTCGAGCGGCAGTACAAAGAATGGAAAGATTCCCTGCAGTAAAGCAGAAATCAAAGAAAGCCCCCGGTTCAGCCTGAACCGGGGGCTTTTGAACGGACGTTTATTTCCGGCATAAGCCGCGCTCCGCGCAGTTTTCACAGCCGCAGCCGCAGGTGCCTTTGCCGGCTTTTTTACGCCTGCGGATGCTGAGGACAGCCGCCGCCACGGCACAGGCCACGGCCAGCAGGATCAGGATATCGGATATATTCACAGGAATCTCCTTTCTGCTAAAACAGCATACCGATCAGCCGGATGATCAGGGCGGCGATCCAGGCGACGGCGCACTGCCACAGGATCACGCCCAGGGCCCATTTGCCGCCCATCTCCCGGCGGATGGCTGCGACGGCGGCCACGCAGGGGGTATACAGCAGGCTGAAGGCCAGCATGCAGGCGGCGGTCAGGGAACCGATGGAGAGGAGGCCGCCGCCGAAAAGGGTATTCATGACGGAAACGACGCTTTCCTTGGCCATGAAACCGCAGATCAGGGAGGTCACGATGCGCCAGTCGCCCAGGCCCACGGGGGACAGCAGCGGCGCCAGCAGGCCTGCGAGGGCAGCCAGGATGCTGTCGTGGGAATCCGTGACCAGGTTCAGACGGAAGTCGAAGCTCTTCAGGAACCAGACCGCGATCGTCGCAATCAGGATTACGGTAAAGGCGCGGCGCAGGAAATCCTTGGCCTTTTCCCAGAGCAGCTGGAAAACGTTCCGTACGGTCGGGAAACGGTAGTTCGGAAGCTCCATGACGAAGGGGACGGCCTCGCCCTTGAACAGGGTCTTGCGGAACAGCAGGGCGACCAGGATCCCGGTGAGGATGCCCAGCAGGTACAGGCCCAGGATGATCAGCCAGCCGTACTGCGGGAAGAAGGCGCTGACGAAGAAACCGTAGATCGGCATCTTGGCAGTGCAGGACATGAAGGGCGTCAGCAGGATCGTCATACGGCGGTCCCGGGCGCTGGGCAGGGTGCGGGTGGACATGACCGCCGGCACCGTGCAGCCGAAGCCGATCAGCATCGGCACGATGCTCCGGCCGGACAGGCCGATGCGCCGCAGGAGCTTGTCCATCACGAAGGCGACGCGGGCGATGTAGCCGCTGTCCTCCAGCAGGGACAGGAAGAAGAACAGGATCATGATGATCGGCAGGAAACTGACTACCGTTCCGACGCCCTCAAAGATCCCGTCCAGCACCAGATGCTGGATTGATTCGTTCACATGGACGGCTTCCATGCCCCGCTGCACGGCCTCCGACAGGGCGTCGATACCGACCTGCAAAAGGTCCTGCAGGAAGGGGCCGATCAGGAAGAAGGTCAGGTAGAAGACCGCGCCCATGATCAGGATGAAGAAGGGGATCGCAGTCCAGCGGCCGGTCAGGATCCGGTCGAGCTTCTCGCTCCGGATCCGCTCTTTGCTTTCCCGGGGACGGATCACGGAAGCGTCGCAGACCTTCCGGATGAAAGCAAACCGCATATCGGCGATGGACGCGGCCCGGTCCATGCCGCGTTCCTTTTCCATCTGCAGCACCAGGTGCTCCAGCATCTCCGACTCGTTCTGGTCCAGCTCCAGTTGTTCCTGCAGCAGGGGATCGCCGACGATCAGCTTGCTGGCGGAGAATCGAACGGGCAGTTCCGCCCGCTTCGCGTGGTCTTCGATCAGGTGGCTCACGGCGTGCAGCGCCCGGTGAACGGCACCACCATGGTCTTCCACGCCGCAGAAGTCCTGCTGCAGGGGCTTTTCCTGATACCTGGCCACATGGATCGCGTGGCGGATCAGTTCGTCCACGCCCTCGTTCTTCGCGGCGGAGATCGGCACCACGGGGACGCCGAGCATGGCTTCCATGACGTTCACGTCCACAGTGCCGCCGTTGCCGCGCAGTTCGTCCATCATGTTCAGGGCGACCACCATCGGGATATTCATTTCCAGCAGCTGCATCGTCAGGTACAGGTTCCGCTCGATGTTGGTGGCGTCCACGATGTTGATGATCGCCTTCGGATGGCCTTTGAGCACAAAGTCGCGGGAGACCAGTTCCTCGGCGGAATAGGGAGACATGGAATAGATGCCCGGCAGGTCTGTGACAAGGGTGTCGCTGTGGCCGCGGATGACGCCGTCCTTCCGGTCCACCGTCACGCCGGGGAAATTGCCCACGTGCTGGTTGGATCCGGTCAGCTGGTTGAACAGGGTGGTCTTGCCGCTGTTCTGGTTGCCCACCAGGGCAAAGGTCAGCGTCGTGCCGTCCGGCAGGGGGTCGCCGCTGCCCTTGGGATGGAAGCGGCCTTCCTCGCCCAGGCCGGGGTGCTCCTGGGACCGGGGCGGCGTTTTTTCCGCCTCGGCTGTCTTCGGATCCACCGGGGTGATCCCGATCTTTTCCGCTTCCGACAGGCGGAGGGTCAGTTCATATCCGTGAATTCGCAGCTCCATGGGATCGCCCATGGGGGCCAGCTTGATCACGGTCACTTCCGTACCGGGGATGACGCCCATGTCCAGGAAGTGCTGGCGGAGGGCGCCTTCTCCGCCGACTTCTTCAATGACGGCGGACCGGCCGGGTTTAAGTTCGCTGAGTTTCATACATGAAAGCACCTTTCATTCAAGCATTTCAACCGAACAGAGTGTACACCATTTTTATCGAGTTAGCAATATCAAACTTCAAAATTCTTGAAAAATATTTTCGAAAAAGATACAATGTTCCCATCAAAGAGGACGGAGCGGAAAAGGAATGGCATTGACGGCCTATTGCAAAAAATGCGCCAGGGAAGTGGACGCGCGGGAGACGTGCCCGTACTGTGGCACGAAGCTCGGGAAGAACGCGGCCCACGCGGCCTGGTGCGTGGAGCGGACGCCGGTGAAGGACTGGATGTGCTGGAACGCGCTGATGCGCATCCTGCTGCCCGCGGCGCTGGTTATCCTGCTGGGTGTGCTGCTGGCGGAAGGGATCGCCGGCGGCGTCAGCGCGGTGGAAAAGATGCTGGTCTCCGGTTTCCCTGTGGTGCTGCTGATCCTGCTGGGAACGATCCTGGTGATGGCTTTTGCTGCGCTGCTCCTGCAGGGAAAGGAACTGACGGATTACATCGTCGACAGCCGGGGCGTCCACGAGGTCCACTATCTGCCGGATCCGACCCCGGTGAAGCTGATTGCCCGGCTGAGATCCCCGGCCCTGATGAAAGAAGCGGGGCAGGGAAACGGAGTCCCTGTGCTGAAGCTGAGCGAGAAGGACCTGCCCTGGAAAAACGTCGCCCGGGTGCAGCTGTGGCCGGAAAAGTGCATGATCCTGTATTATGCGCCGTCCTGGTGGATGCGGATCGCGGCGGCGTGCACGCCGTTCATCTGGGACGACGTGATGGCCATGACCCGGGAGAAACTCGGGAAAAAGCGGAAGATCAGGCTGCCGGCTTCGCTGGTGATCCCCGCGGAACAGCGGACCAGGCGGACAACGCCGCGGCCGGAACCCAGGCCTGTTTTCCCGGATCCGGACCCGGAACCCGAACCGGAGGCATCCGCCGGACAGATGAGCCTGTTTGACGGGATTCCGGAAGATTCAGGGCAATAAACGGAAAACACCGGCTGCCTTTTGGCGGCCGGTGTTTTGATACATTCTTTTCAGTTTCCGAGATAGGCTTTCTGTACGTCGTCGTTCTGCAGGAGATCCGCGGCGTTGCCGGACATGGAGATGCGGCCGGTTTCCAGCACATAGGCCCGATCCGCGACGGAGAGCGCCATCTGGGCGTTCTGCTCCACCAGCAGGATCGTGACGCCGGATTCGTGCAGTTCCTGGATGATCCCGAAGATCTGGTCCACGAGGATCGGCGCCAGGCCCATGGAGGGTTCGTCCAGCATCATCAGCTTCGGCTTGCTCATCAGCGCCCGGGCCATGGCCAGCATCTGCTGCTCGCCGCCGGACAAGGTGCCGCCGATCTGCTTTTCCCGCTCTTTCAGGCGGGGAAAGCGGCTGAACACGTCCGCCAGGGACGCTTCGATTTCTTCCTTCGGGCGGCTGTAGGCGCCCATTTCCAGGTTTTCCCTGACGGTCATATGCTGGAAAACGCGGCGGCCTTCGGGGCAGAGGCTGAGGCCCTTATAGACCATCTTTGAGGCGCCGGTGCCGTCGACGGGAACGCCGCCCAGCACGATGGAGCCCTGGCGGGGCTTCAGCAGCCCGGCGATGGTGTTCAGCGTGGTGGATTTGCCGGCGCCGTTGGCGCCGATCAGGGTGACGATCTCGCCCTCATGGACTTCCAGACTGATGCCCTTCACGGCGTGGATAGCACCGTAGTATACGTGCAGGTCGTTGACCTTCAGCAGGGGCAGATTCTGATCGCGGGTTGTGTTCTCGCTCATTTTCCGCCCTCCTTCTTTTTGCCCAGGTAGGCTTCGATAACGTCGGGGTTCGCCTGGATCTCGTCCGCGGTGCCCTTGGCGATGACGCGGCCGAAGTTCAGCACGCAGATGCCTTCGCACACGCCCATGACCAGGCTCATATCATGTTCAATCAGCAGGATCGCGATCTGGAACTGATCGCGGATCTTTGCGATGTTTTCCATGAGCTCTTCCGTCTCATGGGGATTCATGCCCGCGGCAGGCTCGTCCAGCAGCAGGAGCCTGGGATCCGTAGCCAGGGCCCGGACGATCTCCAGGCGGCGCTGTGCGCCGTAGGGCAGGCTGCCGGACACCTCGTCCGCCAGGTCCTGCATACCGAAGATGTCCAGCAGTTCCATCGCCCGCTCGTGCTGGCGTTTTTCCTGCTTCCAGTAGCGCGGCAGCCGGAGGATGCCGGAAAGCATATCGTATTTGATCTGGTTATGCAGGCCGATGCGCACGTTCTCTTCCACCGTCATCTTGTCGAAAAGGCGGATGTTCTGGAACGTGCGGGCGATGCCCAGCTTCGACGCCTGCACAATCGTCATGCCGTGCAGATCCTGGCCGTTGAGGAGTACGGCGCCGCTGGTGGGCTCGTACACCTTGGTCAGGAGATTGAAGACCGTGGTCTTGCCTGCGCCGTTGGGACCGATCAGGCCGGCAATCTCGGTTCTGCCGATGGTCAGGTTGAAGTCGTCGACAGCTTTCAGGCCGCCGAATTCAATGCCCAGGTGGCGGGTTTCCAGCACCGGGATCTCGTTCACGTCCCGTTCAGGAACGATGGAGTGGGAGGGCACCGGAACCATTTTGGTCTCGCTGCGGTGCTTTCTTGCCTCGGTCATTTCGCGTCACCTCCCTTAAGATCCGGCTCGGCAGGTTTTTTCCTGCGGAAGAGCGCTTTTACCGGCGCGAAGATCCGGCCGAAGAAAGCGCGGGCCAGCGGGTTGTTGGTGGCCAGCATGACCAGGATCAGCACTACGGCGTAGGCCAGCATCCGGTACTGGCCGAAATCGCGCAGTGTTTCCGGCAGGATGGTCAGCGCGGTCGCGGCGATCATGGAACCCATGGTGTTGCCGATGCCGCCGAGCACCACGAACACCAGGACGTTGATACTCTGGTCAAAACGGAATTTTGCCGCGACCAGGGTGGAAAAGTTCAGGCCGTACAGGGCGCCGGCGGCGCCGGCCAGCATCGCGCTGGTCACGAAAGCCATCATGCGGTACTTGGTGACGTTGATGCCTACGGATTCCGCTGCAATACGGGCGTCCCGGATCGCCTGGATGGCGCGGCCGGAACGGCTGTTGGTCAGGTTGAGCACAATGATTAGCGCGATGATGACCAGCACGAAACCCGCGGTGAAGGTGGCGATCGTCTGCACGCTGACGGCGCCGTTCGGGCCGTTCATCAGCAGGTCGCCCGGCAGCTTGTTGTTCAGGAAGCCGAAGCGGAGCGACTGGCCGTCCACGGAAACGTAGAGGCAGTCGATCAGGTTACGGATGATCTCGCCGAAGGCGAGGGTAACAATGGCCAGGTAATCGCCCTTCAGCCGGAGTACGGGAATGCCGATCAGCGCGCCCGCAATTCCGGCCAGCACGGCGCCGATGACCATCGCCAGGACCAGGCGCAGGACGGGATCTTCCATCTGGAAGGCTCTCTGCATCCAGCCGGAGACGATGATCCCCGTGAAGGCGCCGATGCTCATGAAGCCGGCATGACCGAGACTCAGTTCGCCGGAGATGCCGACCACCAGGTTCAGGGAGACCGCCATGACGATCCAGCAGCAGATCGGGATCAGCTGACCCCGGAAGGAACGGCTCATACCGCCGGTGGAAAGCAGCAGCTGGCAGATCAGGAAAGCGGCGATGACCAGGCCGAAGGTAACGGAGTTGTAGATAAGCTTTTTCTTCTTCGCTTTCATGCCCGTCACCTCATACTTTCTCCCGGACCTGCTTGCCCAGCAGTCCGGAGGGTTTCACCAGCAGCACGATGATCAGCACGGCAAAGACGATGGCATCCGCCAGCTGGGTGGAGATATAGGCACGGCCGAGGATTTCGATCACGCCCAGCAGCAGGCCGCCCACCATGGCGCCGGGGATGGAGCCGATGCCGCCGAACACGGCGGCGGTAAAGGCCTTGATACCCGGCATGGAACCGGTATAGGGATCAAAGATCGGATAGGCGGAGCACAGCAGGACGCCGGCGATGGCCGCCAGCGCGCTTCCGATGGCGAAGGTCACGGAAATGGTCCGGTTGACGCTGATGCCCATCAGTTCCGCGGCGCCCCGGTCTTCGGAAACGCACCGCATGGCTTTGCCCAGCTTGGTCCGGTTGATGAACAGGGTCAGCAGAATCATGATCACGATGTTCGCGATGATGGTGAGCAGCGTGACGCCGCTGATCTTCAGCTGTCCGCCGAACAGGGAGAGCCCGGGGAGGTCGATGATCTGGCCGGGATAGTTCTTGGGATCGGATTTGAAGATCAGCAGGGCGACGTTCTGGAGCAGGTAGCTCATACCGATGGCTGTGATCAGCACGGCAAGGGACGTGGCCGAACGAAGGGGCCGGTAGGCCAGCCGTTCGATAAACACGCCAAGGACCGTACAGAAGATCATCGCGGCCAGGACGGAGGGAAGCGGCGGCAGTCCCCAGTACTGGAAGGCGCAGAAAGAGATATATGCGCCGACCATGATCACGTCGCCGTGGGCAAAGTTCAGCATCTTGGCGATGCCGTAGACCATGGTGTAGCCCAGGGCGATGATTGCGTAGATGCTGCCCAGGGAAAGGCCGTTCACCAGGTTAAACAGGAAATCCATACTGTGTTCTCCTCACTTATCGGGGAATCAAACAGGGAAAGCGGCCCGGCCCCGTTTGCTTTTACACCGGAGTCGGGCCGCTGATCAGTTATGGGATCAGTTGTTGAAACCGACGTACTTGCCGTCCTTGATGACCACGGCGGTGGGCGTCTTGGTGACTTCGCCGTTGGCGGACCAGCTCATGGTTCCGGTCACGCCCTCGACCTTGATCTCCTGCATGGCGGCGATCAGCTTGTCGCAGCAGTCCGCAGCCTTCATGTCGGAGGTGATGCCGGCCTTTTCGGCGGCGGCAACCAGCGCGTACACGGCGTCATAGGCGTCGGCGGCGAACTGGTTCGGGATGGCGTTGTAGTTCTTCTGGTAGGTGGCGACGAAGTTCTGGGTCTTTTCATCCTTGGCGTCCGCGGAGAAGGGGGTCAGCAGCAGTACGCCTTCGGCCAGGCTCTTGTCGAAACCTTCGATGTCCAGGATGCCGTCCATGCCGTCCACGCCGAACCAGACGGGCTTGTAGTCAATCTGGGCAGCGGTCTGCAGGATCATGGAAGCGGGGCCGTAGTAGATGGGCAGGAACACCAGCTCAGCGCCGGCGGCCTTGGCGTCGTTCACCTGCACGGTGAAGTCCTTGGTGTTGTCCTGGAAAGTGGTCTCGGAGACAACTTCCAGATTCAGTTCCTTGGCCTTGTCCACGAAGGTCTGGTAGATACCGGTGGAGTATGCGTCAGCGTTGTTGTAGATCACGGCGACCTTGGTGGGCAGGCCGTTCTGGGCGATATACTCGGCGGAAGCGGTTCCCTGGGCCGGGTCGGTGAAGCAGATCTGGTACATGTTGTCCTTGTCCTTGGTCACTTCCGTGGAGGAAGCGGAGGGGGTCAGCATGAAGGTGCGGTCTTTGGCGGCCTGCGCGCTCACGGCGATGCAGGGGGAGGTGGTGGTCGTACCGACGATCATCTGGGCACCGTCGTCCATGGCCTTGTTGTAGCAGTTCAGGGCGATCTCGGCGTCGTGGGTGTCGTCGTAGGTTTTGTACTCAATGCGGTATTTGCCGCCGGCGGCGTTGATCTCATCCGCGGCGATCTGTCCGCCGTTGCTTGTGGCGTTGCCGTACACGGCAGCGGGGCCGGTCAGCGGTCCGATGTGCGCGATCTTCAGGGTGATGACGTCTTCAGCCTTGGGGGCTTCGGTCGCAGCGGGCTCTTCCTTCTTCTGGCCGCAGCTGGAGATCAGGCAGGCAACCAGCACCAGAACGAGCAGCAGCGCTACACGAACGATGATATTATGGGTCTTCTTAGACATTGGAAGTTCCTCCTCATAAAATAAGGTAACAAAGCGTAATCGCTTTGTATCGCCCATTATACACCCGTTTTCCGGTGAGTAAAGCGCCGGGGCCGTGATTTTTGTTCATTTTTTGTATCCTCCGTTAATTGTTACAAATTATTGACAGAATTATGTTTTCCCTATACAATACTATAGATGTCCTGTATCCATCCAGATTGACACGTCCGGCGGCCGCCGTCGGGGGGAAGGAGGAAGGAGCCTCTGGCTCCGACACCATATGAACAGGAAACGCTTGTTCCTTGCACTGGCACTGGGGATCGCCCTTGTTTTGCTGTGCGTATCCGCTGCGCTCGCAGAGGATCCGATCAAGGTCTCCATGGAACTGAGCAAATATAAATTCTCCGGACCGGAGACGATTACCGTTTCCATCACCGTGACCAACATCGGGGACGGAGATATGCCCTCGCCGGTTAAACTGTATTATCCGAGCGGCAAACAGGTCGAGGAATTCGGTTCGCCCACCCTTTCCGTGGGCGGAAGCAAACGCTGGACCGGCGACTGGAAAGTGACCCAGGACCAGCTGGACGCCGGCAAAGTCGTCTTCCAGGTCAGGTATTCCTACTACGAAGGCTCGGGCGACGGCGAACCGCAGCTGATCAAGAAGGGCAAGAACTTCTCCAAGAAGATCACCTTTACCGGCGCCGATCCGGAAGTCAGCGTTACCCGGACCATCACGCCCACCACGGCCCAGAAAGGCCAGGAAGTCAGCGTGATCTATGAGATTGCCAACACCGGCACCGTGGACGTTACCTCCGTGAACATCAAGGAGAACACTTCCATTTCCTCCAAATCCGGAACCATCGATTCCATCGCCGCCGGGGCGACGGGCACCTATACCTTCACCGCGGTCATGGGCAGCAAGGACCTGACCAGCAACGCCACCGTGTCCTACAAGGCCGGCGGGAAGACCTTCACCACCAAGGTGGAGAGCGCTACCGTCAAATACGGCGAGGTGAACCTGTCCGCGGCCCTGAAAGCGGACAAGAAGGGCGGAGCGCCCGGGGACACCGTCAAGCTGACGCTGACGCTGAAGAATTCCGGCAACCTTGACTTTACCAACGTGACCGTGACCGACCCCGAACTGGGCACCGTGTTCAGCGGCGAGTCCGTAAAGGCCGGCGAAACGCTGACCCTGGAAAAAGACCTGACCATCACCACGACCCAGGAACTCCAGTTCACCGTAACAGCCGACGAGAGCACCGGCAAGGGCGTCGAAACTGCGACCGGCCGGGTGAAGATTGTCGCCATGGATCCGACCCAGCAGATTGTGCTGAGCTTGGATGCGTCGGCGGACCGGGACGTGGTCTACAAGATCCCCGGAACAGTCCGCTTCACCATTACCGTGCATAACGACAGCGCGGTCGAGGTCAAGAACATTACGGTCAAGGCGATTGAAACAGCGCTGTACAGCATTGAAAGCATCCCGGCCGGCGGAGATTTCACATTCATCCGCGACGCGGATGTCAGCATGGCGGGCACCTACCAGTTCACCGCCACCTGCAGGGACCAGCTGGACCAGACGCTGACCTTCACCAGCAATCCCGTGGCCATCTCCTATGCGGAGCCGACGCCGGTGCCCACCGAGGCGCCGCTGGTTACGCCGCCGGCGCCCCAGGCGGAACCGCTGCCCACGGACCAGCCTGAACCTGAATGGCTGGGCCAGGCGGAAAGCATCGCGGATATCGCCAAGTGGGTCCTGGCGGGCATCGCAGGCGTGCTGCTGCTCCTGCTGCTCATCGGCGCAGTCCGCCGCGGCAAGAGCCGGAGCGAATCCAAGAAAGCCATGGACCATCTCGAAGGTGCGACCTACCGTGATTACAGCACCGAGCCGAAGCGCCGCCGCCGGAGCGAGATCTCCAACGGCGGAACGGTTGAAGAAGCCGCCGAAGCGGGCAGCGCGGAAGAGAAACCCGAAGCGAATACCGCCCAGAGCAGCGAGCTGATGGCCGAGACGCTCCGTCGGCTGTATTCCGAAAAGCCCGACGAAGCTGTTCCGGAGACCGTGACGGAAACCGCAGCGGAAGCGAAGGAAGCTGCCGAAGAAGCCGCCGAAACGGTGGAAGCAGCGGCTGAAGAAGCAAAGGAAGCCGTTCCCGAAGTGACCGAGGAGGTCAAAGCGGCCGCGGAGGAAGCGATGTCGACCAGACGCCGCCGCAGCCATAAAGCGTAATCAAAACGCCATAATCCGCACCGGGGTCAGAAATGACCCCGGTGCTTTTGATTTTGCTTGTGTCAGAAGGCTTTTCTGTGATATACTAACCTGTAATGCTTTGCCCGTTTCCGGAAGAGTACGGAGAGGGGCTATGAAGGAGACACAGATGCTGGATTTCCTGAAAAAGATCCTTGGTTCCGGAAACGAAGCCAAGCTGAAAACACTGAACAAACCCGTCGAAGCGGTGATGGCGCTGGAAGCCGAATACCGCGCTCTGACGGACGAACAGCTGCAGGCCAAAACGGCTGAATTCAGGCAGCGGCTGCAGAACGGCGAGACCGAAGACGATATCCTGCCCGAAGCTTTCGCCACCGTGCGGGAAGCTGCGGACCGGGTGCTGGGTATGCGGCCCTACAAGGTCCAGGTGCTGGGCGGCGTCGTGCTGCACCAGGGCCGCATTGCGGAGATGAAGACCGGTGAAGGCAAAACGCTTGTTTCCACCATGCCTGCTTATCTGAACGCCCTGCGGGGCGAAGGCGTCCATATTGTCACGGTGAACGACTACCTGGCCCGCCGCGACAGCGAGTGGATGGGCAAGGTGCACCGTTTCCTGGGCCTGAGCGTCGGCCTGATCGTGCACGACCTCGATTCCGCCGAGCGGAAGGCGGCCTATGCATGCGACATCACCTACGGCACGAACAACGAGCTGGGTTTCGACTACCTGCGGGACAACATGGTCATCCGCCGGGAGAATCTGGTTCAGCGGGGTCACGCCTTCGCCATTGTGGACGAGGTTGACTCGATCCTGATCGACGAGGCCCGCACGCCTCTGATCATCTCCGGCCAGGGAGAAAAGAGCACCGAGCTCTACGACCGCGTGGACGCGGTGGTCCGGACCATGAAGCGGGACGTCCACTTTGAGGTGGAGGAAAAGAAAAAGGCCGTTACCCTGACGGACGAAGGCGCCCGCAAGGTCGAGACCGCCTTTGGCATCGAGAACATCAACGACCCGGACAACAGCGAGCTGAACCATCACGTATACTGCGCCCTGCGCGCCCACAACCTGATGAAGCGGGATGTGGACTATGTCGTGCAGAACGGCCAGGTTATCATCGTGGACGAGTTCACCGGCCGCCTGATGATCGGCCGCCGCTATTCGGAAGGCCTGCACCAGGCCATCGAGGCCAAGGAGCACGTCAAGGTGGAACGGGAGAGCAAGACCCTGGCCACCATCACCTTCCAGAACTACTTCCGCATGTATAAAAAGCTGTCCGGCATGACCGGTACCGCGAAGACGGAAGAAGCGGAATTCCAGGGCATCTACGCGCTGGACGTCGTGGAGATACCCACCAACAAGCCGAACATCCGCGTGGACCAGGAAGACATGGTCTACAAGAACAAGGCCGCAAAGTTCAACGCCGTTGTGGCGAGCATCGAACAGTACCACGCCAAGGGCCAGCCCCTGCTGGTGGGTACCATCAGCGTCGAGGTCAGCGAGATGCTCAGCGAGATGCTGCGCCGCAAGGGCATCGCCCATGAGGTGCTGAATGCCAAGAACCACGCCAAGGAAGCGGAAATCGTGGCCCAGGCGGGCCACTGGGGCGCCGTGACCATCGCCACCAACATGGCGGGCCGCGGAACCGATATCCTGCTGGGCGGTAATCCCGAGTACCTGGCCCGCCGCGCCCTGCGGCAGGAAGGCCTCGAGGAGGAAGTGATCGAGGAGGCTGTCGGCCACAACGAACATGTGAGCGAGGAAGTGCTCGAGGCCCGGAAGCGCTATCAGGAGCACTACGCGAAGTTCAAGGCGGAAACGGATCAGGAGCACGAGCGTGTACTGCAGACCGGCGGCCTGCATATCATCGGTACGGAGCGGCATGAGAGCCGCCGGATCGACAACCAGCTGCGCGGCCGCAGCGGCCGGCAGGGCGATCCCGGTTCCACCCAGTTCTTCATCAGCCTGGAAGACGACCTGATGCGCCTGTTCGGCAGTGACCGGATCGGCCCGATGGTCGACCGCCTCGGCCTGCGGGACGATGAGCCGCTGACCGCGGGCCTGCTGACCAAGCAGATCGAGAACGCCCAGAAGCGGATCGAAAGCCGGAACTATGAGACACGGAAATACGTGCTGGAGTACGACAACGTCATGAACCGCCAGCGCGAGATCATTTACGGCCAGCGCCGCCGGGTGCTCATGGGCGAAAACGTGCGGGACAGCATCCTGCGTATGACGGACCATGTGATCGATTTCGCCGCGGGCCGCTGGATGAACAGCGACGATTCCCGTGAATGGGAATGGAGGGAAGCCGCCAACTACCTGGAAAACCTGTGCTGCCACCACGGTGCGCTGGAACAGAACCGCGGTCTTGCCGAGGATGACCGGGCGGGTTTTGTCGAGGCCCTGAAGGAAGACGCCCGCGCCTTCTACGAAGAGCGCGAGCAGATGATGGACGAGCTCCATGTGGACATGCGCGAGGTGGAACGCGTCATGCTGCTGCGCAGCGTGGACACCCGCTGGATGGACCACATCGATGCCATGGACCAGCTGCGGGACGGTATCGGATACCGCCAGTACAGCGGCAAGAACCCGGTCACGGAATACCAGATTGAAGCCGGCCACATGTTTGAGGAGCTGAACCACCTGATCCGGGAGGATACCGTACGCCGCGTCTATCAGACCAAGGTGCAGGTTACGCCGGAGCGGGTGCAGACCGCGAAGCCGACCGAGGCGCGGATGGCGGGGGACGGCCCCCGGCAGCCCAGGCGCGTGAAGGCGTCGGAGAAGGTCGGCCGGAACGATCCGTGCCCCTGCGGCAGCGGCAAGAAATACAAGAACTGCTGCATGCTCAAGGACAATGCACAATAGACAATGCATAATGCACAATGAATTGAACGGTCGGATTGCACTTGTCATTATGAATGATGAATTGTGAATTATGAATTGGAGGATAATATGTTAGAACTTGAACAATACGCCCAGGACATCGCGGGAATCCGCAAGAGCATCCTGGCCGCGGGAGAAGCCCTGCACATCGATCACATGAAGGAACAGATCGACGAGCTGACGGAGGAGATGAACCAGCCGGAGTTCTGGAACGATACCGAGCGTTCCACCCGGGTGAACCAGAAGCTGGGCCATCTGAAGAACAAGCTGGCGCACTATGAAGGCCTGCTGAGCACCGCGGACGATATCGATACGATGATGGAACTGGCCCGGGAGGAAAACGACGAGGAAATGGTCCAGGAGGTCGGCACGGAGCTGGCCAGCCTGAAGGAAAAGGCGGACGCGCTGGAGCTGGAGACCCTGATGAGGGGCGACTATGACGACAACGACGCCGTGCTGAGCCTGCATGCGGGCGCCGGCGGCACCGAGGCCCAGGACTGGACCCAGATGCTGTACCGGATGTATACCCGTTACTGCGAGCGGATGGGATTTGAGGTCAAGCTGCTGGACCTGCTGGACGGCGACGAGGCCGGCATCAAGAGCGTGACCTTCGAGGTCAGCGGCGACCATGCCTACGGATATCTCCGGGGTGAGAAGGGCGTACACCGCCTCGTGCGGATCAGCCCCTTCGACGCCAATGCCCGCCGGCATACCAGCTTCTCCAGCCTGGACGTGGCGCCGATGATCGAAGACGAAGGCGACGAGATCAAGATCGATATGAAGTACGTCCGGGTGGACACCTACCACTCCTCCGGCGCCGGCGGCCAGAACGTCAACAAGACGAGCTCCGCTGTCCGCATGACCTACGTCAAGGACGACGTGACCATCGTGGTTGCCTGCCAGACGGAGCGCGACCAGGTGCAGAACCGCGCCACCTGCCTGAAGATGCTGAAAGCCAAGCTGCTGGAACTGCGCGAGCGGGAAAAGGAACAGCAGATGGCGGACATCAAGGGCGAGATGAAGAAGATCGAATGGGGCAGCCAGATCCGCTCCTATGTCTTCCAGCCCTACACCATGGTCAAGGATCACCGCACCAACTATGAGAGCGGCAACATTGACGATGTGATGAACGGCAATCTGGAAGGATTTGTGACTGCGTACCTGAAAATGCAGTGATACGAAACAAGGCTGGAGAACGACGATCGCAATGAGAAGAGGATGAGGACATGAGCCAGGCAAAAAAAAGGACCGCTGCGGTTGCGGGATTCTGCTTCTTTTTTGCTGTGATCCTTCTGGTGACAGCTCTGACAGTGTACAACATTGCCGGGGACAAGGATACGCTCGCTACGCAGATGCGCCGTCATTCGGTACCGGAATACTCGGGTCTGCCCGACAGTGAATATCCGGAGATGGGCAAAATGATTGCCGTATACCTGACCGGCGGGGGAAAAACGTTCCAGTATTCTTATACCGACGCGGACGGAAACACGGTTGACTGTTTCTCTTCCCGCGAAGCGGAACACATGGCAGACTGCCGTGACCTGATCGCGCTGGCGGGAAGGCTTCGCTGGTATATGGGTATTGCGGCGGCAATCCTCCTTGTTGTGGGTGCTTTCCTTTGGAAGCATCTGAAGCGCTTCGCAAACGGGATGCTGGCAGGCTTTGGGGCAGCGGTGGTGATCGGCCTGGTACTCCTGGTCTGGGGACTGATCAGCTTTGACAGCCTGTTTACGGCGTTCCATCACCTGGCATTTACCAACGATCTCTGGCTGATGGACGCCCGGACGGATATGCTGATCCGCCTGATGCCCGAAACCTTCTTCAGGAGCCTGGGGATCAAGGTGCTGCTGGCTGTCGGGGTCGCGGCGCTGGTGTGTTTTGCCGTGGCGGTGGTCCTCCGGATCCTTGGAGGGAACGGAGACGAAGAGGAGCAGGTCGTTCGGGTATGATGAACTATGAAGAAAGAAGCCGCGCGCAGGCGGAAGAGCTGAAAAACCGCGAAGCCGTGCGGATCCTGGCGCTGGAGACCAGCTGTGACGAAACCGCGGCCGCCGTGATAGAGAACGGCCGGAAGATCCTGAGCAACGTGGTGTTCAGCCAGATCGACCTGCATGAACTGTATGGCGGGGTGGTTCCGGAGATCGCCAGCCGCGCGCATATGGAGGCCTGCGACCGGGTCGTGGACCAGGCGCTACGCGAGGCCGGCATGAACCTGGAAGAAATGGACGCCCTGGCCGTGACCAAAGGACCGGGCCTGGTGGGTGCGCTGCTGACCGGCGTCAACTGTATGAAGGGGCTGGCCTTCGCGGCGGGAAAGCCGCTGGTGGGAGTCAACCACATCGAAGGGCATGTGAGCGCAAACTATCTGAGCCATCCGGAACTGGAGCCGCCCTTCCTGTGCCTGGTGGTTTCCGGCGGCCACAGCCACCTGGTGGAGGTGTCGGATTACGGCACTTACCGGTTGCTGGGCCAGACGGTGGACGACGCGGCGGGCGAAGCCTTTGACAAGGCGGCCCGGGCGCTGGGCCTGCCCTATCCGGGCGGCCCGCGGATCGACGCCCTTGCGGAAGAGGGGAATCCGGAAGCCTTTACCCTGCCCAGTCCGAAAACGGACGGTCGGTACGACTACAGCTTCAGCGGGCTGAAGACCGCGTTCATGAACACGGTGCACACGCTGGAGCAGCGGGGAGAGACCCTGCCGAAGGCGGACCTGGCGGCCAGCTTCCGCCGGGCGGTCTGCCGGGAGCTGACGGGCAAGGCCCGTCTGCTCCTGCAGGAGAAGGGTATGGACGGATACAACGGCTTTGCCCTGGCGGGCGGGGTTTCCGCCAACCGGGAGCTGCGGCGGATGGCCGCGGAAATGTGCGGGGCGCTGAAGATTCCGCTGTTCATGCCGGAGCTGAAACTGTGCACGGACAACGGGGCGATGATCGGCAGCGCGGCGTATTACCGGCTGATGAACGGCGAGACCGCGGGGCTGGACCTGAACGCCATGCCCGCGCTGAGGCTTGTTGAGGAGTCATCCGGGCTTCAGCCCGGCGCATGACTCCCATGCCACAGCCGTCCCTGGTGTGCGCGGTGCGCGAGGCGGGAATTCCGCCCGCGGTGCGCGCGCAAACCCTTGCGTTGCGAGCAAGGCGAAGCAAGGTCGGGTAACGGCGATCGCAACAGAAAGCCGCAATAGACAAGCTGAAAGGAAACGGACGGCCATGAAAGAGAAAGCGACCATCTGGAACCAGTACGGGTTTGCTACGGACGTCTTTGACAAGTACCGGGACGCGGTCAAACGGAGCAACCGGGACGCGGTCAAAGTGCTCAGCATGATTGCGCTGTTTTCCTGCGTTGCGACGATCATCTTCGGTTTTTCAACGAAGCAGCATATTGCCGGATTTTTTTTCTGCCTGATCCAGCTGGCGGCCGGGATTGCCGGGACCGTCATTTCCTTTTCGAAAAAGAGCACCCGGAAGGCGCTCCTGATCGTCGGCTACTGCCTTTCCGCAACCATTCACCTGCTGGCGATCTGCGGTGCGGTGATGCTTAAAACAGACGCTTTCTGGATCGGCGCCCAGATCGCGGTCGGCGTTTATCTGTTCGATTACGCCTGGCATGTGAGCCTGGTGCAGCTGCTGAGCTATCTCGGCCTGATGCTGGCGTGGCTTCTGGCGGGCGTTCAGGCGGATGTAACGCGGTATCTGTTCAGCGGTGTTTTCTTCGCGGTAAGCATCGTGACTTTCTATACCATGAATCGGACGAGGACGTCCCTGATCCTGGGCAGGGAAGTGACCCGCGAGGCATCGGAAATGGACCTGCTCACCGGGCTGACGGCCCGGATGGCGGCCCAGGACGAGATTGAAGAGCACCTGAAGACGGACGAGCACGGCGTGATGATGCTGCTGGACCTGGACCGCTTCAAGAGCGTGAACGACCGGCTGGGCCATCAGATGGGTGACAAGGTGCTGAAGGACGTGGCGGCGGATCTGAAGAAGATGTTCCGCAACTCTGACGTGCTGAGCCGGCTGGGCGGCGACGAATTCGTGGTCTACCTCAAGAGCGTCCCGGAAAAGGAATGGGCGCAGCAGCGCGCTTCCCAGGTCGTGCGGGAGGTCCGGCGCTGGGTCGGAAACGGCACGACAAACATCCAGGTGACGGCCAGCGTCGGAATCGTGATGACGGACATGGTCGCCCGGAATTACGATGATCTGTACCGCGCGGCGGATATCGCCATGTATTACGCGAAGCATGAGGGCGGCAACAAGGCCCTGTTCTATTCCGCGGAGATGCTGGACAACCGGGAGACGGTCGAGGGCCCGGTCCGCATCGAAGCGCCCGGCCGCGACGGAACGACAGGTTCCGCGGCAAGATAATTCAGAATTGATCAAAACAGAGGCAGAATGAACGAGTTTTTAGAGATCAGGGGTGCCCGGGAGCATAACCTGAAGAATATCTCCCTGAAGATTCCGCGGGATAAGATGACGGTCATCACGGGGCTGAGCGGCAGCGGAAAGAGTTCGCTGGCCTTCGATACGATCTACGCGGAAGGACAGCGCCGCTATGTGGAGAGCCTGACCAGCTATGCCCGCCAGTTCCTGGGCCAGATGGACAAGCCGGACGTGGACGCTATCGAGGGCCTGAGCCCGGCGATTTCCATCGACCAGAAGACCACCGGGCGGAACCCCCGTTCCACCGTGGGTACCGTGACCGAGATCCACGACTACCTGCGCCTGCTCTGGGCGCGGGTCGGCGTTCCCCACTGCCCTGTCTGCGGCCGGGAGATCCGGAAACAGTCCGTGGACGAGATTGTGGATGCGGTCTGCGCGGCGCCGGAAGGCACCCGGATGCAGATCCTCAGTCCGCTGGTCCGGGGCCGCAAGGGGGAGCATAAGGAACTGTTTGCGTCCGCCCGCAAGAGCGGCTATGTCCGTGTCTGTGTGGACGGGCAGATGTACGACCTGGAAGATACGCCGGAGCTGGACAAAAAGAAAAAACACACGATTGAAATCGTGGTGGACCGGCTGATCAGGCGGGATACGGACGAGTTCCGCCACCGCCTGGCGGAGGACGTGGAAACGGCTGCCGTCCGTGGTGCGGGACTGGTCATTGTGGACTACATGGACCAGGGCGAGACCCTTTACAGCATGAACTACGCCTGTCCGGACTGCGGTGTTTCCATTGAGGAACTGGCGCCACGGATGTTCTCTTTCAACAGCCCCTACGGCGCCTGCCCGGCCTGCAGCGGCCTGGGTATCCGGATGAAGATCAGCCGGGAGGCGATCTTTCCGGACGAGCGGATCACCCTGCGGGAAGGTGCTATGAACCTCATGGGCTTCAACGCGTCGGAACAGAACGGCATCGCTGCCCAGTATTTCGGCGCCATGGGAAAGAAATACGGCTTCACCCTGGACACTCCCCTGGAAGATATCCGGGAGGAGGGTATGAACGCCCTGCTTTACGGTACCGGGGACGAGCAGATCAGCATCACCTATGAAGGCGCCCGGGGACAGCGGGAATATACCACCACCTTTGAAGGAATCATCCCCACGCTGGAACGGCGCTACCGGGAAACCACCTCGGATGCCATGAAACAGGCCTACGAGGAATATATGGCCGAGGAGATCTGCCCGGAGTGCGGCGGCAAACGCCTGAAGGCGGAAGCGCGGGCCGTGACGGTCGGCGGAAAGAGCCTGCCAGAGGTCAGCGATATGAGCATCCGGCAGGCGCGGGAATTCTTCTCGAAGCTTGAGCTGGATGGCAACAGCCGGATCATCGCGGCCCAGATCCTCAAGGAGATCGACGCCCGCCTGGGCTTCCTGTGCGACGTAGGCCTGGAATACCTGACGCTCAGCCGTGGAGCGGGGACCCTTTCGGGCGGAGAGGCGCAGCGTATCCGCCTGGCCACCCAGATCGGAAGCGCGCTGATGGGCGTCATGTATATCCTGGACGAACCGAGCATCGGCCTGCACCAGCGGGACAACGCGAAGCTGATCGCGACCCTGCGGCGCATGCGGGACCTGGGCAACACGGTCATCGTCGTGGAGCATGACGAGGAGACCATGCTTGCCGCGGACTGGATTGTGGACGTGGGCCCCGGCGCGGGGCTCCACGGCGGATACATCGTGGCGGAGGGCACGGCGGAGGATATCCGCGCCTGCCCGGAAAGCGTCACCGGCCAGTATCTGAGCGGGCAGAAAGTGATCCCCGTGCCGAAGACCCGGCGGAAGCCGGCAGGCTGGCTGACCGTGAAAGGCGCGAAGGAACACAACCTGAAGAACATCGACGTGCGGGTCCCGCTGGGCGTGCTGACCTGTGTGACCGGCGTCAGCGGCAGCGGCAAGAGCAGTCTCGTGAACGAGATCCTCTACAAGCACCTGGCCCGGAAGCTGAACCGGGCCAAGACCAGGCCCGGCCGGTTCGACGGCATGGAAGGACTGGAGCAGCTGGACAAGATCATCATGATCGACCAGAGCCCCATCGGCCGCACGCCCCGGAGCAATCCCGCGACCTATACGGGACTGTTTGACCTGATCCGCCGGCTTTACGCCCTGAGCCCGGAAGCGAAGGCGAGAGGCTATAAGGAGAACCGTTTCTCCTTCAACGTCAAGGGCGGCCGCTGCGAGGCCTGCCAGGGCGACGGCATGAAGCGGATTGAGATGCATTTCCTGCCGGATATCTATGTTCCCTGCGACGTCTGTCACGGCCGGCGCTATAACAGGGAAACCCTGGAAGTGACCTGGCAGGGAAAGAACATCAGCGAAGTGCTGGACATGACTGTGGAGGAAGCCCTCAGCTTCTTTGAGAACCATCCCCAGATTCTGCGCAAGCTGGAGACGCTGTATGACGTGGGCCTGGGATACATGAAGCTGGGCCAGGCCTCCACCACCCTGTCGGGAGGCGAAGCGCAGCGGGTCAAGCTGGCCACGGAGCTGAGCCGCCGGGCGACCGGCAAGACCATCTACCTGCTGGACGAGCCGACCACAGGTCTGCATATGGCGGACGTGGACAGGCTGATCCTCGTATTGCA
This sequence comes from uncultured Clostridia bacterium, assembly GCA_946414315.1. Classification (GTDB taxonomy): domain Bacteria; phylum Bacillota; class Clostridia; order Christensenellales; family Aristaeellaceae; genus Aristaeella. Next base: position 62,009 of record CAMKNZ010000004.1, on the reverse strand, counting down.
GCGGCTGACGGATGCCGGCAATACGGTGCTGGTCATTGAGCACAACCTGGACGTGATCAAGGTATCAGACCATATCATCGACCTGGGCCCGGAGGGCGGAGACGGCGGCGGCACGGTCGTGGCGGAAGGCACCCCCGAGCAGGTGGCGGCAGTCGATGCTTCCTATACAGGGCAGTATCTGAAAAAAGTTCTGTGATTTCAAGCGGAAGGATGAAGATCAGGATGGAACGGAAGAACAGGAAAGCAACGGAATATATCGGTTTTGCGGTGCTGCTGGCGATCTTCGCCGCGGTATCCGTGCTGCTTCCGCGCGCGTCCGCTTCCGGGGACATGATCGCCATCGGCAGCGCCCGGCTTCCGGTGTCCGCTTTTACCGGCGTCCTTTCGGCCCTGAGCAATATGTGTATCATCTGCCTGGTGGTATATTACGGGAGGACCGGCTTTATCACCGCGATGTGCGCGCTGCTGATCCAGTTCCCCTTCTGGCTCTGGGATACTTTTTTCCGCCGGACGCTGACCAGCATCCCGGGCGCGTCCATCAACCTGCTGACGGTGATCGCCATCATACTGATCCGGTCCCGGGACCGGCAGATCGTGAAGTACCAGTCGGAGGAAGTGGAACAGCTGACGGAGCGGCAGCAGCTCTCCCAGCGCCTATTCGAGCAGACGGTCACGGCCCTGGTCACCGCCATCGACGCGAAGGACGAATACTCCCACGGCCATTCCCTCCGGGTGGCGGAATACGCGGAGCGGATCGCCTGGATGATGGGCAAGAGTGAAGAGGAGTGCCGGAAGGTTTATTACGCCGGCCTGCTCCACGATGTGGGCAAGCTCGGTATTTCCGACGGCATTATCAACAAGAAGAGCGAACTGACGCCCGAAGAATATGAAGTGATCAAGCAGCACCCGGTGCTGGGCGACCAGATCCTGTCCAGCATCAAGGATTATCCCTATATCCGGATCGGCGCGCATTACCATCATGAGCGGTATGATGGTACCGGATATCCGGAAGGGCTGAAGGGGAAAGCGATCCCCGAGATCGCGCGGATCATCTCCGTAGCGGACACCTACGATACCCTGTCTTCCGACCGGAGCTACCGGCTGGCGATCCCGCAGCAGCTGATCCGGGAGGAGATCATCGCCGGGGCCGGCACGCAGTTCGATCCGGAGATCGCCATGATCATGCGGAACATGATCGACATGGACGGACAGAACTACATCAAGGAACAGGAAGCGGTGCGGGAACTGGCCGGCGGCCGGGAGATCCACTGCAGCGGAGAACGGAGCGAGGTTTCGGAAGGCATTCTGCTGAATCCAAAGCCCGTCACGATCCGCCTGACCTGCCGGGCGGAGAACCCACGGGAGGGCGGGGCGGAACCGTCGGTAATCCTGTATGACTCGCTGGACGGACAGGCACGGAACGACGAGATGGCCGTGCGTGACCTGCACTATAACGAATACTGCATGATCCGGCTCGACGGAGAAACCATCCAACGCAGTGCGCGGGCGGTGAAGACCGCGGTGACGGAACACGCGCCGGAAGCCCCGGCGGAAGGGGACCGGAAGGTCTGGAAGATAGAGGCGGTGAAGTGCAAGGACCATGTACTGATCCGTGCGGATGACGGACAGAAGACGACGGAAGTGATCGCTGCACTGCAGAACAACTCCCTTTTTGCCTATCTTGCCCTGACCGGGAAGAACTGTTTCATCAGCGATATCCGGATAGACAAGGCGGAAACCCCGGTGCCGGATGATTATATCTCGCGGATCGCAGAGGAAATCAGCTATATTGACGGCCCGGACGGAGACCTTCCGAACATTCAGATCGACAGTATCCGGAGCGCGGCCACGAAAGGGATCCCGGTAACGGACGGAATGAGTTTTACTTTCCATACCAAGAGCCTGCCTACGGCGCGGCTGATCTGGCACTGCCCGTATATTGTACTGTTCCGCTCCGCGGACGGAACGGTGAACGGGCCGAATTACCGGGAGTACGCGGTGGTTCGCCTGAACGGGGAGGACTGGGACCCGGACGGTGAAGCAACGAACCGGACGACCGTACACCGGGATACGGATTTCAGGGGCTGGAATGCCTGGAAACAGAGCAATAAGGAAGGCTACGACTGCAAAGTGGCTTTTGCCAGGAACGGCGGTCAGATCACGGTCAGCACAAAGAACCTGGGGCTGGACGTGAAGAACGTAACGACGCTGCCGGAGGCGGACGCAAACGGCACAGTCTATGCGGCGCTGACCGGCGACCAGTGCGTCCTGACCAATATCCGGATCAACACGGCTCAGAACGTCTGAACGCATTGACAACCAAAGTTCGGAAAGGTACAATGACCGTACGCGCAGAGGCGCTTTTTGAGGAAGAAAGGAGACGGGACGATGGCCAGTACAGCAATTGTCGGAGTCAACTGGGGCGATGAAGGAAAAGGCAGGATGGTAGACCTGCTGACCGAAGCGTTCGACGTTGTCGTGCGTTTCCAGGGCGGCGCCAACGCCGGCCACGTCGTCATCAACCAGTTCGGCAAGTTTGACCTGCATCTGCTTCCTTCCGGCGTCTGCCGGCCCGGTGTGGTCAACATTCTGGGCAACGGCGTTGCGCTGGATCCGGAAGCCCTGGTAAAGGAAATGGCGAACCAGAACGGTATTGCCATTACGCCGGACAACCTGAAAATCAGTGAAAGAGCCTCCCTGCTGATGCCCTGGCACCGCCAGGTGGATATGCTGGAGGAAAACCGCCTGAAGGACAAGACAACCGGGTCCACCAAAGAAGGGATCGCGCCCTTCTATTCCGACAAGAACCAGAAAAAGACGATCCTGGCAGGCGAGCTGTTCTACCCGGAGCGGTTGAAGAAACATGTGAAGGACCTTTGCACATGGAAGAACCTGACGCTGGAAAAGGTATACGATGAAAAGCCTGTCAGCGAAAAGGAGCTGAATGCATGGCTCCATGAATACTGTGAGCCGCTCAAACCTTATATTCAGGATACCCGGGCTTATCTGCTCAAGGCGGAGAGCGACCATAAACGCATCCTGTTTGAGGCGCAGCTCGGTGCCCTGCGGGACCTGGATTTCGGCGTCTATCCCTACACGACTTCCGTCAGCACGCTGTCTTCCTACGCGCCCATCGGTGCAGGCGTGCCCGGTATGGAGATCGACCGGGTCATCGGCGTGACCAAAGCTTATTCCACCTGCCTGGGTGAAGGTCCCTTTGTTTGTGAGTATTCCGGCAGCGAAGCGGAAGCCTGGCGTGAAATGTGCCACGAGACGCACGACAGCGGACGGCCCGTCCGCATCGGGCCCATCGACCTGGTGGCAACCAAATACGGTGCGGAGGTCCAGGCGGCGACTGAGCTGGCCATGACCAAGCTGGACGTGCTCAGCGAGCTGGACGAGATACCGCTGTGCGTCGGATACAAACTGGACGGCCAGGTGATCACGGAGATGCCCTTCCCTGCCGCACTGGAGAAGTGCGAGCCGGTCTACGAGACCATGAAGGGCTGGAAGTGCAGCATCTCCGGCATCCGCAACTGGTGGGAGCTGCCGGAGGAGGCAAAGGCCTTCGTCAACCGCGTCGAGCAGACCGTGGGCCAGGTGATCCGCTGGATCTCCGTCGGCCCGGAACGGCACAGCATCATCCGCCGCGGATAACACAGATGGTTCATCCAGAACATGGATCATATATAAACAATTAACATCGAAGGAGAAACAACATGAATCTGTCACCACTTCAGAAGGCAAGATATGAGTACAGCCCCAAGCTTCCCGGCATGCTCCGCGGCGGCATCTCCGAGATCTCCGTCAAAGTCGGCGCGCCCACCGAAAGCGTAGCGGACCAGGCCAAGATCAAGGCGCTCTTCCCCAACACCTACGGCAAGGAAGAGATTACCTTCGTCAAGGGCAGCAACACCTCCGCGGCCAAAAAGCAGGTTGTGGGCGTGATCCTTTCCGGCGGCCAGGCCCCCGGCGGACACAACGTCATCTGCGGTCTGTATGACGCCATCAAGGCAACCGACAAAAACAACGTGCTGCTGGGCTTCAAAGGCGGTCCCTCCGGCCTGATCGACGACGATTATATCGAGTTCACCGATGAATATATCAATCAGTACCGCAACACCGGCGGTTTCGATATCATCGGTTCCGGCCGTACGAAGCTGGAGACGGAAGAGCAGTTCAAGATCGTGACCGAAGTTGCGAAGAAGCACGGCCTGACTGCCATCGTCATCATTGGCGGCGACGACAGCAACACCAACGCGGCTGTCCTGGCTGAGTACATGGCTGCTCACGACACCGGCGTCCAGGTCATCGGCTGCCCGAAGACCATCGACGGCGACCTGAAGAACGAAGACATCGAAGCCTCCTTCGGTTTCGACACCGCCACCAAGACCTATTCCGAGCTCATCGGCAACATTGAGCGTGACGCCAACTCTGCCAAGAAGTACTGGCACTTCATCAAGGTCATGGGCCGCTCCGCTTCCCACGTGGCGCTGGAATGCGCGCTGGAGACCCAGCCGAACATCTGCCTGATCGGTGAAGAAGTCGCCGCGAAGAAGATGTCCCTTGCCCAGATCACCAACTATATTGCCGATTCTGTCGAAAAGCGCGGCAACAACGGCGAGAACTTCGGCGTTGCCATCATCCCTGAAGGCATCGTGGAATTCGTGCCCGAGTTCTCCAAGCTGATCGCGGAGATCAACGAGCTGCTGGCCGGCAAGAAGACCGAAGAGTTCAACGCGCTGCCCAACTGGGCCGCCAAGTATGAGTTCATCAAAAAGGGCCTGTCCGGCGAAAGCTTCGCGGTGTTTGACATCCTGCCCGAGTTCGTGCAGCAGCAGCTGTTCCTTGAACGGGATCCCCACGGCAACGTGCAGGTTTCCCTGATCGAGTCCGAAAAGCTCTTCTCCGAAATGGTGAAGGCGGAACTGGCGAAGCGCAAGGCCGCCGGCACCTACAAGGGCAAGTTCGGACAGCAGCATCACTTCTTCGGCTATGAAGGCCGCTGCGCGTTCCCGTCCAACTTTGACGCGGACTACTGCTACAGCCTGGGCTACAATGCCTTCATGCTGATCCAGTACGGCTACACCGGATACCTGTCCAAGGTCTCCAACATCTCCAAACCCGCTGAAGAGTGGGTGGCCGGCGGTATGCCCATCACCAAGATGATGAACATGGAACGCCGCAACGGCGAAGACAAGCCCGTCATCCGCAAGGCGCTGGTGGAACTGGACGGCGCGCCCTTCAAGTACTTTGAGGCGCACCGCGAAGAGTGGGCCGAAAAGACCTGCTTCACCTATCCCGGCGCGATCCAGTACTTCGGACCCGCTGAAGTCTGCGACCTGACCACCCGGACCCTGGCGCTGGAAAAAGGCGAATAATTGATCTTTCAAACGGCTCTCTGCATCGGCAGAGAGCCGTTTTTCCTTGACTTGCATTGATTTCCAGTGATATAATGTACCGTATTTTTCATATACCTTACACATTTCTGGGAGGGATTCGATGTCCGGGCATTCCAAGTGGCATAACATTCAGGCTAAAAAAGGCAAGGCTGACGCGCAGCGCGGCGCGGTATTCACCAAGATCGGCCGTGAGATCGCCATCGCCGTCCGTGAAGGCGGCGCCAATCCGGAATCCAACGGCAAACTGCGGGATATCATCGCCAAGGCCAAGGCCAACAACATGCCGAATGATAATATCCAGCGTTCCATCAAAAAGGCCAGCGGCGAGCTGAGCAACGTCGTTTACGAAGAGATCACCTACGAAGGCTACGCCCCCGGCGGCGTGGCAGTCATCGTGGACTGCATCTCCGACAACCGCAACCGCACGGCCAGCGACGTGCGCCACTGCTTCGCCAAGTACGGCGGCAACCTGGGCACCACCGGTTCCGTCGGCTTCATGTTTGACGAGCGCGGCGTACTGGTCGTGGAACGGGAACCCGGCAGCGATGAGGACGAGATGATGATGACTGCCCTGGACGCCGGCGCCGAAGACGTCAAGGTGGACGAAGACGTGTTCGAAATCTATACCGCGCCCAACGACTTCAGCACGGTCCGTGAGAACCTGGAGAAGCAGGGGATCACCTTCCTGAGCGCCGAAGTGGCGAAGATTCCGCAGAACACCGTCGCGGTGACCGATCCGGACACCATCCTGAAGATCCAGAAGATGCTGGATCTGCTGGAGGAGAACGATGACGTGCAGAACGTGTTCCATAACGCGGATCTGCCTGAAGAGGACGAAGATGAGTAATTGTCCAAATCTTTGATTTGGGTAACAATTACCATGTTACAGCCGTCCATTGTTGCAAGCGTAGCGCAGCGATAATGGGTAACGGCGATCACAAGAGTAATTGTCCAAATCTTTGATTTGGGTAACAATTACCATGTTACAGCCGTCCATTGTTGCAAGCGAAGCGCAGCAATGATGGGTAACGGCGATTACGAGAATAAGCCCGAAGATGGGCAATGACAGCCGATATCCGGGCAGGATATCGGCTTGTTTAATAGGGAGATGATCGCATGACCATGCTGGAGATCATTGAAAAAAAGAAGTTCGGACAGGAACTGACAAAGGAGGAGATCGCCTTCTTTGCCAATGCCGCCGCGGAGAAATCCGTACCGGATTACCAGCTGTCCGCGCTGTTGATGGCCATCCGGCTGAATGGCATGACCGACCGGGAGACCACGGATCTGACCCTGGCCATGCGTGACTCCGGCGATATCGCCGACCTTTCCGCGATCCCCGGGATCAAGGTGGACAAACATTCTACCGGCGGCGTGGGCGATACGACCACGCTGGTGCTGGCGCCCCTGGTGGCCGCCTGCGGCGCGCCTGTGGCGAAGATGAGCGGCCGGGGGCTGGGCCATACCGGCGGTACGCTGGACAAGCTGGAGTCGATTCCCGGGATGAGCGTCGCTCTGAGCGTGGAAGATTTCATCCGCCAGGTGAAAGAGATTGGCGTGGCCGTGGTAGGCCAGACCGGAAAGCTCGCTCCGGCGGACAAGACCCTTTACAGCCTTCGGGATGTGACGTCCACGGTAGACTCCCTGCCCCTGATCGTCTCCTCGATCCTGAGCAAAAAACTGGCCGCCGGCAGCGACGCCATCGTCCTGGACGTAAAGACGGGCTCCGGCGCGATCATGCATACCCTGGAGGACAGCCTGAGGCTGGCGGAAAACATGGTGCGGGTCGGCGTACTGGCCGGTAAACCCATCGTGGCGCTGGTCAGCGGTATGGACCAGCCCCTGGGCACCCATGTGGGCAACGCGCTTGAAGTGAAAGAAGCCATTGATATCCTGTCCGGCCGGGCCGGCGGGGATTTGCTTGAGGTTTCCCTGACCCTCGGCGGTTTTATGCTGCACCTGGCCGGCAAAGCGGAAACGCCGGAAGCCGGGCAGCAGATGATGAAACAGGCCATCGGCAGCGGCGCGGGCCTGGCGAAACTGAAGCAGATGATCGCGGCCCAGGGCGGGGATCCCTCCGTCTGCGACGACGTGACCCGCCTGCCCAGGGCGAAGGTTATCCGTCCCGTGGCCTGCGGCGTGAGCGGCTGGGTCACAAAGATGGACACCACGGCGCTGGGTCTGGCGGCCCAGGCGATGGGCGCCGGCCGGATGAAGGTCGACGACGAACTGGATTATTCCGTAGGTTTTGTGCTGCAGGTGCGCATCGGCGACCGGGTGGAAGCCGAAACGCCGCTGTGCGTGCTGCATGCCCGCAGCGAAGCGGACGCAGACCGGGCGGAAGCGGCGGTGCGCGCCGCGATCACCTTCGGCCGGGAACTCTGCGGCCGGGTGCCGAATTTCTATGCGGTTGTCACAAAGGACGGCGTACGCAGGCTGGAGGCGGATGCATGAAGTCTGCCTTACGGCAGGGGATCCGCCATGGGATCCCGATCGGGCTGGGTTACCTTAGCGTTTCTTTTGCCTTCGGTATGAAGGCAGTGGGGGACGGGCTGACTGTGCTGCAGGCCGTGCTGATCTCTATGACCAACCTGACCAGCGCCGGCCAGATCGCAGCGCTGCCGCTGATGGTCGGCGGCGCTTCGCTGGCGGAAATGGCCCTGACCCAGCTGACCATTAACCTGCGCTACGCACTGATGAGCCTGTCGCTCAGCCGAAAACTGGACGGCAGTATGGGCACCCTCCAGCGCCTGATCTTTTCCTTTGCGAACACGGACGAAATCTTTGCCGTCTCCTCTTCCCAGCCGGGGAAAGTCGGGAAGCATTATCTCTACGGGCTTATGCTGGCGCCGTGGATCGGCTGGTCGCTGGGGACCTTCCTGGGTGCTGCGGCAGGGACGCTTCTGCCGGTCTTTGTCCGAACAGCCCTGGGCATCGCCATCTACGGCATGTTCCTGGCGATCATCCTGCCGCCGGCCCGCAAAAACGGCCATGTATGTTTTGTGGTGCTTGTCGCGGTGGCGCTCAGCCTCTGCTTCCACTATATTCCCGGGCTGAACCAGGTCTCCTCCGGGTTTGTGATTATCATCTGCGGCGTACTGGCGGCCGCTGCCGGAGCCTGGCTGTTCCCGGCGGAGGAGGAAGCCGCATGAAGTGGAGCGTTTTTCTGCCTTATCTGGCCGTGACGGCCGGTGTGACCTATCTGATCCGCATGCTGCCGCTGACGGTTTTCCGCCGGGAGATCAAAAGCCGGTTCATCCGCTCTTTCCTGGCCTATATTCCTTATGCGGTGCTGGGCGCGATGACATTCCCGGACGTGTTTTATTCCACCGGGGACCTGCGCACGGCGGTGTGCGGCGTCGCGGTGGCGGTGCTGCTGGCCTGGCGGGGCAGGAGCCTGCTGACGGTGGCTGTGGCCGCCTGCTGCGCCGTAGCGCTGGCCCAGGGTTTTCTGCTGCTGGTCCCGTAACGGGATAAACGAACGAATATCAGGAAGGAAAAGCCCGATGAGACTCATCTGTGTGGACGACGAACAGCTGATCGTCGAGGATACCGCGGCCTTCTGCCGGACCCTGCCGCGGATCACGGAGGTCCTTGGCTTTACCAGCCCGCTGGACGCGCTGGAATGGCTGAAGGGCGACCATGCGGACCTGGCGGTGCTGGATGTCAATATGCCGGACATGGACGGGATCACCCTGGCGAGGGAGATCCGGAAAATGAGGCCGGATATGCCGGTGATCTTCCTGACGGCATTTCCCGAACATGCGCTGGACGCTTTTGCGGTCCATGCGACCGGATACCTGCTAAAGCCGGTGAACCGGGAAAAACTGGCGGCCGAAGTGGCCTACGCGCTGTCCGGAAAACAGGGCGGCGCCCATATTACAGCGCGGACCTTCGGCAATTTCGATCTGTTTGTGGACGGAGATCCCGTGACCTTCCGCCAGGCGAAGTGCAAGGAACTGCTGGCCTACCTGATCGACCGGCAGGGCAGCAGCGTGACCCGGGCGGAGGCTTTTGCGATCCTGTGGGAGGACCGGATGTACGACCGCCCGATGCAGAAACAGCTGGACGTGATTATCCGCAGCCTCCGGGAGACGCTGGAAGAGCACCATATCGGCTGGATTTTTGAGCTGAAGCGGGGGACCCTGCGGGTCATTCCGGAGAAGATCTCCTGTGATGCCTGGCGTTTTTTCAGCGGAGACGTGGATGCCGTGAACGAGTATCAGGGCGAGTATATGAACACCTATTCCTGGGCCAATATGCGGGAAGCTTATCTGGACCGGATATCGGAAAACAGGAAATAAAGCGTCCGGGGACAAAAAATAGCTGGACATTTGTTGGACAAAATGTGTACAATATGATATCACCTGGACAAAATTCAAGGTTTAAAACAGATGATCAGAGGAGGAACCCATAATGACAATCAATAAGAAGGCGAACGGAACTGCGCTGGAGATCGCGCTGGAAGGCCGTCTGGATACCATGACCGCACCGGAGCTGGAAGCGGAACTGAACCAGTCCCTGACCGGCGCGGAAAGCCTGACGCTGGACTTCAGCAAGCTGGATTATATTTCTTCCGCCGGCCTGCGGGTGCTGCTCTCCGCACATAAGGCGATGAGTGCCAAGGGCGGCATGAAGGTCACGAATGTGAACGAGATCGTGCAGGAAGTATTTGAGGTCACCGGCTTTGCCGATATCCTCGATATCGAAAAGTGAAGGGAATAACATCATGAAAACAGATGTCATTACTGTTTCCAGCAAAGGAAAACAGATGGAAACGGCGCTGCAGCAGGTGGACAAGGTGGCGGCCTACAAAGGCCTCTCTCCGAAGGGCGCCCTGCATCTGCGCCTGCTGGCCGAAGAGATGATGAGCATGATGCGCTCCATCACCGGCGAACCGGAAGGCGAATTCTGGATCGAGGACAATAACGGAGAGTATCAGCTCCACCTGAAGGTCGCGACCCGCCTGAGCATTGAGAAACGGGAGCAGCTGCTTTCCGTTTCCGCCACCGGAAAGAACGAATCTGCCCGCGGCCTGATGGGACGCATCCGGGCTTTCTTCGACTGGGGCTGCGACGAGGACTACGACGGCTTTGCCGGCCCGTATATGCTTCCGGACGCCTTCGAGCATTCCACCTCTCCCGCGCTGGACTGGGAATGGTCCATGCGCCGGTACGAGGACGTGCTCTCCGCCCGCGTTGAACAGGATTCGGCGGCCCGGGAAGCCTGGGACGAGCTGGAGAAATCCGTGGTCAAGAACGTGGCCGACGACGTCAAGGTGGCCATCAGCGGCGGATACGTCGAGATGATCATCCTGAAAAAGCTGGCATAAATCATTAAAAATCCGTGTCCGTCAGCAGCGGGACTGTCCCGCGGTCTGACGGACCCTTTTGTTTAAGGAGGCATAACAATGCAGACGCTGATCGCTGCCGACAACCACTGGGCGCTGCTGGCAATCCTGTTTGCTTCCACGTTCCTGGCAATTTTCCTGGAACAGAAGTACCAATGGGCGTCGAAAATCTCCGGGGCAATCATTACCCTGGTGATCGCCATTGCGCTGGTAAACCTGGGCGTCATTCCGTCCGAGGCGCCGGTCTTTGACGATTTTGTCTGGGGGTATGCCGTGCCCCTGGCGATTCCGCTGCTGCTCCTGCAGACCGACCTGCGGAGAATGCACAGGGAGGCGGGCCGGTTCCTGGCGATTTTCCTGATCGGCGCAGTCGGAACGGTGGTCGGCGCGGTGCTGGCGACGGTGCTGCTGCGCGGCACGGTGGAGGGGATTCCCGGTGCCGCCGCGATGATGACCGGTTCCTATATCGGCGGCGGCGTGAACTTTACCGCCCTGGCGGCGGCGTTCAACGTGGACGCGAACCTGAAGGCCTCCACCACCGTGGCGGACAACCTGAACATGGCAATCTACTTCCTGGTGCTTTTGTCCGCTGCCGGCAGCGCCTGGTTCCGGAAACGCTACCGCCATCCGCATATCGACGACGTGCTGGCGAACGGGAAAAGCGATACCGGGGAGACGCTGGCTGCGAGTTACTGGACCAAAAAGGAAACATCCCTGAAGGATATCGCATGGAATATGACCTACGCGGTGATCGTGGTGTTCCTGTCCAAGCTGATCGGCGGTTTCTTCAGGGACCTGATCCCGGCGGACAACTGGTTCCTGAAGATGCTGAACACCTTCTTCGGCAGCGAATATGTCTGGATTACCAACCTGTCGCTGCTCTGGTCCACCTGCTTTTCAAAGCAGGCCTCCAAAATGCGCGGCGCGCAGGAGATCGGTACCTGGCTGATCTATCTGTTTTTCTTCGTGATCGGCGCTCCTGCCTCTGTCGGCGTGCTGATCCGGAATGCCCCGATCCTGCTGCTGTTCTGCATGATTATCGTGCTGGTAAACATGCTGTTCTGCTTCCTGGGCGGAAAACTGTTCAGATTTGACCTGGAGGAGATTATCCTGGCTTCCAACGCCAACATCGGCGGCCCGACGACGGCGGCCGGCATGGCGATTTCACAGGGCTGGGTGAAACTGATCGGGCCCTGTATGCTGGTCGGCACCTTCGGCTATGTGATCGGTACCTGGCTGGGCATTCTGGTCGGATCGCTCCTCGGCGCCTGAGGACGGAAAAGGAGGATGCCATGTTTTCGGATGACGCGGGCGGATTCGTTTCCGTCGGCCGGCTGATCCCGGATGCGATCCTGGAGATCCGGTACTATACCACTTTCAATTTCATCGGCGACCGGATCGACGGCTATGAGCAGCCTGTGGCGCTGCTTACGCGGGAAGCGGCGCTGAAGCTGAAGGAAGTCAGCGGCGACCTGGCCGCCAAAGGATACCGGCTGAAGATTTATGACGCCTACCGGCCCCAGAAGTCGGTGGATCACTTTATGCGCTGGGCGAAAGATCCCGGGGACACCCGGATGAAGGCGTATTTCTATCCGGATCTCGATAAGTCCGTGCTGATCCCGGGGGGTTATATCGCTGAACATTCCGGCCACAGCCGGGGGAGCACAGTGGACCTGACGCTGTTCGATATGAAGGCGGAAAAGGACGCGGATATGGGCAGTCCCTTCGACTTCTTCGGGGAGATCAGCCATCCGGACTGCCGGCGGATCACGCCGGAGCAGTACCGGAACCGTATGCTGCTGCGGGAGAGCATGCTGCGGCGCGGCTTTAGGCCGGTGGCGGAGGAATGGTGGCATTTCACCCTGGAAAATGAGCCCTATCCGGATACCTTCTTTACGTTCCCGGTCAGTGAAAACGCCGTTTCAAAACGGTAATCGAAGCTAATTTGTCTGTTCGGTGCTGGACATTTACCGGACAACCGGTTATAGTATTCTTATCCACAACAACGTGATATATGCCGGAGGGAATGAAAATGATCCAGATCACCCCGTCTATCAACCGTACGGATATGATCCGCTGCGCGCTGTGCGGGAACGCGGCCTGCAACAAGGCCTGCGAGAAGCTGAGGCCGTCCAGGCTGCTTCGCAGCATCTGGTTCGGCAATGAACAGACGGCTGTCCAGCGCCTGCCGGAGGAGAATCCCTGCCTGACCTGCAGCGCGCCGTGCGAAAACGCCTGCGTCCGACCCGGTGAAGTTCCGATCCGGGACCTGGTAAACCGCCTGTATTATCAGGTGAAGCCGAATTGCGAAACACCGCTGCCGGAGAACGAAGACCGGCTGAAGTGTGAACTGTGCGGAATCCCGCTGGAGAATCCCTTCCTGCTTTCCTCTTCCGTGGTTGCCAGTACCTACGACATGTGCGCCCGGGCTTTTGAGGCGGGATGGGCCGGCGTCTGTTTCAAGACGGTCTGCACGCTGGATATCCATGAGGCGTCGCCCCGCTACTCTGCCGTGACCGGCAGCGACGGCAGCATCATCGGATTCAAGAATATTGAGCAGCTTTCCGACCACAGCGTGGCGGAAAACATGAAGATCTTCCGGGAGCTCAAGGCGAATTATCCCACCAAGTTCATCCTGGTGTCCATCATGGGCCAGAACGAAGCGGAATGGGGCGAGCTTGCGCGCCTGTGCGAAGAGAACGGCGCGGACGCGGTGGAGCTGAACTTCTCCTGCCCGAACATGGCGGAGGGCGGCCTGGGCAGCGATATCGGCCAGGTGCCGGAACTGGTGGAGCGTTTTACCCGCGCCGCGAAGAGCGCGTGCAGCATTCCCGTTCTGGCGAAGCTGACGCCGAACGTGGCGTCCATGAACCCGGCGGCGGAAGCGGCAAAGCGCGGAGGCGCGGACGGCATTGCTGCCATCAACACGATCAAGTCTATCGTCGGCGTGAACCCGCATACCTATGTATCCGCGCCGGCCGTTCACGGTCACAGCGCCGTCGGCGGGTACAGCGGCAACGCGGTCAAGCCCATCGCGCTCCGTTTTGTCGCGGAGCTTGGCCGGAATCCGGCGCTGAAGGGAATGCATATTTCAGCCATGGGCGGCGTTGAGACCTGGCAGGACGCCCTGGAGTTCATCCTGATGGGCGGCGGTTCTGTCCAGGTCACTACGGCGGTCATGCAGTACGGCTACCGTATCATTGACGACCTGAAGGATGGACTGAACCTGTACCTGGCGGAGAAAGGCTTTGCCAGTGTGAAGGACGCGGTCGGCCTGGGCCTGGACTCGATGAGTGAGACCACAGACGTGCTGGAGCGGGATACGGTAGTCTTCCCGCAGTTCGTACGGGAACGCTGCATCGGCTGCAGCCGCTGCATGATCTCCTGTATGGACGGCGGCCACCAGGCCATTGCCATGGATGAAGGATGCCGTCCGGTGCTGAACGGGAAAAAGTGCGTGGGATGCCATCTGTGCCTGCTGGTCTGTCCGCAGCATGCCATCGTGCCGGGGGCAAAACGGATCAGAAGATAATCATCGTCTTTCGGGAAACAAATATTAAGAGAAGAGGGAATGACCATGAAAAGAATCCTGGCTGTACTGACGGCGCTGCTGATGGCGCTGATGCTTACCGTGCCGGCAATGGCGGAGGAAGAGAACCGTTTCGCCGACTGGAATCCGGATGCGCCTGCGCTGAAGGCGCTGATCGAGTATGTGGAGTCCGTGACGGATGAGTCCTCCCCGGACTATATCCCGCCGGTGGACCGGATTGCGACGTTCGATATGGACGGCACGCTCTGCGCTGAGCTGAATCCCACCTATCTGGAGTATTACCTGCTGGCCTGGCGGATCCTGAAGGATCCTTCCTATGAGCCGGACGCTGAAATGCTGGAGTTCGGCCGTATGCTGCGGGACCATGCCCTGGACAAATCTTTCCCGGACCATATGGACATGCTTCATGCCACCCACGCAGCAAAAGCCTACGCCGGCATGACCCTGACCCAGTTCCAGGACTTCGTCACCAACCGCCTCGTGCAGGAAGCAGACGGTTTTGAGGGCATGACCTATGCCAACACCTTCTACACCCCGATGATTGAAGTCGTGGAATATCTCCAGGAGAACGATTTCAAGGTCTTTGTCTGCAGCGGCAGCGACCGCTTCCTCTGCCGGACCTATATCGAAGGCGTGCTGGATATTCCCTATGAGCAGATTATCGGCATGGACGTGGCTGTGGAGGCGACGAACCAGGGGGATACGGACGGCCTGGATTATGTGTATACCAGCGAGGACAATATCATCCGGACGGACAGACTGCTCATCAAGAACCTGAAGATGAACAAGGTTGCCCAGATCGTGAAGGAGATCGGCCGCCAGCCGGTGCTGTCCTTCGGCAATTCCGGCGGCGACGTGAGCATGCACAACTATACGATCTTCAACAACCGCTATAAGAGCGCGGCCTTCATGCTGATCGCGGATAACGAAGAGCAGGATTACGGCAGCGCGGAAAAGGTACAGCCGCTGAAGGAAAAGTGGGAAGCCAGCGGATACTATGTGATTTCCATGCGGGACGATTTCCGGACGATCTACGGGGACGAAGTGAAGAAGACCGGCACCTTCCACTGGCTGGAGGATCTGGCGGAGGAACGGGTGCCCGCGGAGGAGCCGGCGGCCGAAGAGGCGGCGGACAGCGACGTTCAGTATGTCCTGTATCTGGGAACAAACGACAAGGATACCAATACGCCCGTCTTCACCGAGGCGGAAGCCATGGAGCAGGCCCGGGCGATTCTGCTGCGGAACTTCGGGGGATATACGATCCAGGAAGCGCGCGGCGGATGGATCGACGGCGGGAAAGAATACCAGGAATACACGCTGGTAATCAGCCTGAGCGATACGACGCCTGAAAAGGTGCACGCCGCGGCGGACGAACTGATCAGCGTCTTCCGGCAGAGTTCCGTCCTGATCCAGGAAAACCCGACAAAAACGGAATTCTATGCCGGAAAGTGAGCGGGAACATAAAACAACGGCGCGCGGTGAAAACCGCGCGCCTTGTTTGTAACGGCTGTTTTTCTCAGCCGGCGGAACCCATGATGTCGTAGGTCAGTTCCACACCGTTTTCAGCCTCGAACAGGATCTTTCCGCCGCCCAGTTCGGAGAAGACCAGTTCGTATTCATCCTCGTCGTACTTCGTTTCATAAGCGCCGTCCTTCAGGGTGTTGGTGGCCACCGGAACGATGGTTTTGACTGTCAGTTTGCCGGTTTCCGGGTTGTACAGGCCCTGTGCGGTGAACTCGGCATAGACGTCGTCAAAGCCCCTGTGGAGGTACACATAATAGCCGTAATCCTCTTCGGAATCATTCCATTCGAACTCGGCCCAGACGTAGTTGTCATCGCTGCGCCAGACGCCTTCGAAATCACCGATCTTTGAGAAATCGGAGTCAGTACCGTCCTGGCCGCGGCCGTCTTCCCAGTTCAGGAAACCGTCTTCGGTGATCCGGAAAACGGTGACGGTATTCTCATCGTCCAGGTCTTCATATTCAGTCTTGTCACCCTTGCTGTCGCCGGTCTCCGGGTCAATGGTATAGCTGTGCTTCGAGGAGGAGACGGACTTGAGGACGTCCTCGGCCTCGACGTAATAGCAGCTGTATTCCCATTCGGTGACCTTCTGCTCCGAAGGATCCGTATTCCGGATGAAGACCCGGTAGCCTTCCTCTTCATAGACGATCCGGATGGTTGTGTTGAAGATCGCCCAGCCGGTTTCAAACTTCTTCCCGCCTTCCGGCTGCGGCACTTCGTCCGCGCGGGCCGCGCATACCAGCGAAAGCGCCAGCGCGAGGACAAGGATCAAACTTACAATTTTTTTCATACGATTACTTCCTTTCTTCTTTTACTGACTGGTCGGGACACCGTACGGCGCTCCCGTCTGTTGATACGCAGCGGCGGCACCGAGTGGCAGTACTGTCCTGAAAGTGCCGTAATTGCGGCACGGATCGCCGAAATGTACAGTCAGGGGTAGACATACACCGGAAAATGAATCATAATAAGTTGCATTACTTCAGCACGCCGCTTTGCGCGGATCACTGTCCGGATAGGAGTGAAGCGAATGGTCCTGGAAGACATCATAAGTGCGGTTACTGTTTTTTTCTTTCAGCAGACGACCGACTCAGTGGTATATATCATCCTGCAGATTCTGTATATCGCCGGAATGTACGGGATATTCCAGAAATGCGGCCTGAAGGGCTGGTATGCCCTGTTACCCTGCCTGCGGGAGGACCGGTTCGGCGAGATCGTCGGCATGGAAAAGGAAGGCCGTGTTACCGCGATGCTGCAGGGGCTCAGCATCATTCTGCATGAAGCATCGCTCATTCTCTACGGAAGATCAGGATCAGATGACACAGGCTTCTTTATCATTGCGGTTGTCCAGTTCCTGATCAGTCTCTCACTGTTCATCTATATGATCCGGCTGTGCCGTGCGCTGTGCGAGGTGTTTGACCGGAAAAAGCGCTGGACATTTCTCTGGGTTACGCTCAGCGGCATCCCTGCGATGATGTGGGGCTGGCTGAAGAAGTACCAGCCGCTGTGGAAAGTGGATGAGATGAAGCACGACGCAGCGTCCTTCTTCTCCGGATCGAAAGCCGCCGTGCTGGACCAGGGCCTGACCGTGAACCTGGAAGAGCGGACCGCGACCGAGTTTTTCAAAAAGAAATACCTGCTGCGGGATATCCATATGTATATCCGGCCCGGGCACATGGTGCTGCTGCTGGGCGGCTCCGGCGCGGGCAAAACCACCTATATCAACGCTGTGAACGGTTATGAAAAGGCAAAGGCAGAGGTCGTGATGAACGGCCGGAACATGTATAAAGAATACAAGGATATGCAGTATGACATCGGTTTCGTGCCGCAGCTGGACCTGATGCGCGGTTCCGACAGCGTTTACCGCACCCTGGCGGACGCGGCGACCCTGCGTCTGCCGTCCGATTTCACCCGGGAGGAACGGGAAGCCCGGGTAAACGAAGTCATGGAGATCTTCGGCCTGACGCCTGTCCGGAATAACCTGGTGGTAAAACTTTCCGGCGGACAGCGGAAACGCCTGTCCATCGCCATGGAGTTCATCTCCAATCCGACCCTGTTTATCCTTGATGAGCCGGACAGCGGCCTGGACGGCGTCATGGCGCGGGAACTGTTCCAGCAGCTGCGCCAGATCGCGGACCAGGGCAAGATCATCATTGTCATCACCCATACGCCGGACCGGGTCATCGACCTGTTTGACGATGTGATCGTCCTTGCCAAGGACGCCAACCGCACCGGCCGCCTGGCCTTCTTCGGGCCCATCGACGAGGCGAGGGAATTCTTCGGCAAGGAGAAGATGGAAGAGATCGTCAAGTCTGTCAACCGCCAGGAAGAGGGCGGCGAAGGCCGGGCCGACGAGTTTATCATGAAATATGCGGAGAGGGGAGTGGCGCAGCATGTCTGAAGCGAATACGACCGCAAAGAAACGGATTCGCAGGATCCGCCATACGGGCCGGGGCAGCCAGGTGCGTATCTATCTCGGAAAGCAGCTCCGCTTCTTTATCAATGAAAACGACTGGAAAGTGCTGCCGATGGCGGCGATCATCGCCGCCCTGGTGGCCATGGTTATCCGCAAGCGCTACTTCGTCAATATGGAAGGCAGCCTCATCGGCGGTTTTGCCCTGACCTGCGTGGCGATCTGGAACGGCTGCTTCAACTCGATCCAGGCGGTCTGCCGGGAACGGGCGATCATCAAGCGCGAGCACCGCTCCGGCATGCATATTTCCTCCTATGTGGCGGCCCACATGATCTATCAGTTCCTGCTGTGCGCGGCCCAGACGGTGCTGACCATGGTCGTGCTGCGGATGCTGGAGGTACCGATCCCGAAGGGGTTCGGATCGGGGAAAATTACGCCCTGGATGATTTGCGACCTCGGAATCACGATGTTCCTGATCTCCTATGCGTCGGACATGCTGAGCCTGTTCCTTTCCAGCATCTCCCGGACGACCACCGGCGCGATGACGCTGATGCCTTTCATCCTGATTTTCCAGCTGGTATTCTCCGGCGGCATCATCCCGCTGCCTGAGTGGTCCCGGCCGCTTTCCAACTATACCATCTCCAATTACGGCATCAGGGCGATGACAGCCCAGAGCGGCTACAACGAGCTGCCCATGACCACGGTGTGGAAAACGGTTGAAGGCATGCGGGACAGCGAGATCGGCGGCACGTTCACCGTGGGGGAGCTGCTCGACAAGCTGGACAACCCGGTGGTGGACAGGCTCCGTGACCGGGAGATCCTGAAGTCCTATACCGTGGGAGAAGTGGCTGAAATCCTGAGCAGCGCGGATGAGTATCTGAAGCTGCGGGAGAAGGAAGTGGCCCATCCCTTCACCCTGCGGGAGATCGCGGATATGATCCTGAAGGAAGACGCGATGAAGGACGTCCGGGATCTGAAACTGATCGGGGACAAGACCCTGGGCGACGTGCTGACGTCGCTGACGTCGGCGGAAGCCGCCGGGAAAATCCTGGACAAGGAGCTGGGCAGGACGATCACCGTCGGCCAGGTGCTGGACGCCCTGCATGCGGAAGAGATCGTCAGGGCGGCGTCCGACGTGCAGGTAAATCCGCCGGTAACGGTCGGGACCGTCGTGGATTTCCTGAAGAACAATGACGCGCTGAAAAAACAGCGTGACAAGACGATCACGCTGAAAACCACCGTAGGGGAAATCCTGGATCTTTTCGGCGAGGAGAACGTGAAGGATTTTATCCAGACCAGGACGGCCCAGGCAGCTTACAAGCCGGAATATGCAAATACGGTGGACAACATCGTTGACAACTGGATTACGCTGTTTATCTTCATTGCCGTCTTCGCGATGCTTGCCACCATTGCCCTGGAACTGATCGACAAGGACAAACGGTAACCCGAAAACCCAAAACGCTGCAGGAGATTCTCCTGCAGCGTTTTTTCATTAACTCACAGTATCATGGACAGGATTCCGAAAAAGACGATCAGCAGCAGCAGGAAAAGCAGCTCCTGTTTCCAGCGCTTCTGCAACAGCCCCGCGGTTTCCCGCATGAAAGCGTTCGGCCAGAACCACCACTTCGTCCGGCTGCCCAGGCCTTCGGCGGACAGTCCGGCCTGCCGGGCCCACAGGCCGCTGCGGAATACGTGATAGCTGCTGGTGGCAAAGACGGTTTTGCCCTCCGGGGCAGTTCCCCGGATGATCTCCCGGGAATTTGCCATGTTTTCATAAGTGTTGACGGCCCGGTCTTCGGGAAGGATCAGCCGGTCTTCGATCCCCCGGGAGAGGAGGTACTGCCGGATTGCTTCGCCCTCAGGCATCGGCTCATTGCCGCCCTGTCCGCCGGAGGGGATGAACCGGGCTTCTTTTCCTGTTTCTTCTTTCTGTTTTGTCCAGAATTCGAGCGCTTTGTCCGCCCGCCCGCGCAGCAGCGGCGGCAGTGAACCGTCCGGACGGAACCAGCAGCCCAGGATGATAATAAAGTCCTTGTCCGGGGCTGGGGTGCGGCGCGCGGCCGTGAAGCCGCAGATGACCGCGCCGGTCAGCATGCACTGGAAATAGATGAACGCGGTGGCGTAGGTGTTCTGCAGGGTGTTGTCGATCCGGTAAGCGATTTCCGATCCGGAGAAATTCCGTAAAAGGAGAAACCAGCCGATGAATTCCCCGATGATCAGCAGGATGCTGACCAGCAGGCCGAGGGCATTCTGGATCCGGGGGCGTTCATGCCGCAGCAGCGCAATGTTGCTGACCGCCATGGCTGCGGCGAATACCAGCATCAGGGGCGTAGAGATCTTCATATACCGCGCGCTGGCGCCGCTGATCGCGGCATAGGCTTCATACATGCTGTAATTTTCCGGATGCAGCAGATGGGAAACGGTAACGCTCAGCATCACAAGGCCGGAAGCCAGGGCAAACAGGGAGAAACCGGCATAGTAAATTGTTCCGTAGTCATAAAATGCGGCGCCTTTCGCCTGAAAGAAGTGCCAGAGCATGATCGCGCTGACCAGCAGCCAGAACAGGGTCACGGCGATCAGTACAACCGTATCGCCGGTAAAATTGCCGGTGTTCATGTCGTATACCGTGTGAAAGCGGTCTACCCGGAGCTCATGCTTCAGGGCGCCATCCGTTTCATTTCCGTATACCAGATCGGTTTCTCCGCGACCTGCCGGATACAGGGGAAGCCGCAGATATCCGCCGCGTGACTCCGCTTCGCCGGCCCGCAGAATGTCCGGCTGTTCGACCCGGATCTCCGCTTCCGGCTCCGCGGCTCCCTGCAGCGGAATATAAATATTGAGATGATCGAAAAAGGCAGCCCGGCAGGCGAGGCAGACCAGGAGCAGCGCCGCCGCGCACAGGAGGATCTGTTTGACTGCTTTTCTCATCTTTTCCGGGTTCCTTTCCGTGTTCTGATCATCATTATGATACCAAAAACCGGCATTTTTGCCAAAAAAAAATAAAATGTACGGTTTTTACTGGACATTTACTGGACAAAACAGGATATATCATCAGTAAAGATTTCAGAAAAGAACTGCCAGATATGCTTTTTTGTGCGTATCAAGCTGTGCAGACCCTTAACAGGGGCCTGAGAACGCCGTAGGAAAGGAACCGCGGGAATGGAAAGGGACACATACAAGCCGGGAAGACATACGAAAGAAGCCGTATCTTTCCTCAGGGAACGCGTCGGTGAGGAGCGTTTCCGGCTGATTATGAAAAGCCCGGACAGCCGGAGATATCCTTACGTGGCAGCCAGGCTGTTCCTGTCGTCGAAGGATTGGCATAAATACGTATGGATTGAGAAGAACGGAACGCTGGACGGCTTCAGCGATCCCGAATTGCCCGACAGCTGACCCTGTGGTATAATGGATCCAACAGAAAAAACAAAAGACAGATCACTATCCCGCCCAGCGGGTGACGATATATAATACAGGAGGAGAAACACCATGAAAAAACTGTTTGCATTGCTGCTTGCGCTGGCGATCCTGCTGCCCTGTGCGGCGGCGCTCGTACCGGCCGGGGCCAAAGCTGATTCCATGTACATCATTCCGGACAGCAACACGCGTGCGCTGACCTGGGATGAATTGTGGAATGGGTACCAGTATGACACGCTGCTTTATGCATTCAATGAAATCTATGCACGGCATGGTTACAAGTTTGAAACCGGCAGCCGCTGCTACAACTGGTTCACCAGGATGCCCTGGTACAAACCCAATGCGGACGAAAACAGCCAGAACCATCATACCAGCTATTCTCAGTGTTCCAAGATTGAAAACGACAATGTGGATCTGATCAAGGCTGTCCGCAGGGAAATGCGGGCGCAGAAATGGTACAATCCCAATGGGAAGGGAATGCCGACGCCGCCTGCGGAAGTGGTGAACAGGCCCCGCGGATTTGATTATGTGGATCTGCAATCGAATCAGAAATACGCCGTATATACCGCCCCGTCGACTGCGGCATACCGGGCGAACAATGGTAAAGCTACGGTCAGCACAAACGGCCCCGTTTACGCGCTGGGCCAGGATCAGGGCTGGATGCTGATGCTTTATGAAGCCAACCAGGCCGGTCAGTATCGGGTTGGCTATATCGAGATCTCAAAGATCAAGGGGAAGAAACCGGCGCTGGAGATCCTGAGCTGGGACCGCAGCTCGGTGGAGGTCATATCTTCCACGGCCCTGACGGATGATCCGGCGCAGACAGGCAACGCGCTGATGCAGCTGCCGGCTGGCACCCGGGTTACATATCTGACCACGATGTACAATTCCGGCGCCTGGGATTACATTGAAACAACGTTCAACGGCGAGGCGATCCGCGGCTTCGTGCCATCCGGAACGCTGTCCATTACCGGTGAAGATATCACGGAGACAGACGCAGGCCAGGGAGACGGCTGAACAAACCTGAAAAACATTTATCATAGAGGAGGAAACGGGAATGAAAAAGATGCTGAGCCTCCTGCTCGCACTGGCAGTGCTCTGTATGAGCATGGCCGCGCTGGCGGAGGAGGGCGAAAAAGTCACGCTTGAACTGAACACTGCGAGACTGCCGGTCTATGCCGCAGACGATCCGTACCTGAACGGACTGACGTCCGCGGGAGACGGCCTGCCGGTGATCGTGCTTGCGGTGAAGAAAAGCCTTTCGCTGCAGGTGAACGTGCTGCCGAAGACGACCAGGAACAAGAAGGTCGACCTGGCCGTGGACAACGAGGAGGTCGTCCGGGCCAAGGGCAATGCGGTGGCCGGGCTGGCGCCCGGTGAAACCGTCCTGACCATTACCAGCCAGGAGGATCCGTCGGTCTCGATCCAGTACCGGATCGTCGTGATCCAGCCCATCACGCGCCTGACCCTGACAGCGCCTGCGAAGAACGTCGCCGTCGGAGGAACGATTCAGCTGACGCCGGCATATCTTCCGGAGAACGCGACCCGTCAGCAGGTTACCTGGGCTTCCGCCAACGAGCAGTTTGCCACGGTGGATGCGAACGGCGTAGTGACCGGCCTGAAGCGCGGGAACGTCCGTATCACAGCCACAGCGACGGATGGCAGCAACATCCGTGCAAACATCAACCTTCAGGTGACCCAGAGCGCTGAAGAGATCACGCTGGACAATTCGGAACTGACGGTCGACGTCGGCCGGAACGGCGTGCTGAAGGCGACCGTCCTGCCGAAGGATACCAACAACAGGAAGGTTGTCTGGTCCTCTTCGGACGAGAGCGTCGCCAAGGTGAACAACCAAGGCCGGGTGACCGGCGTCGCGCTGGGCGACTGTGAAATCACCTGCGCCAGCGAAGAGGTTGGCACCGTGATGGCGAAGGCGGTTGTGCATGTGCAGCAGCCGGTGAAGAAGGTGACCCTCGATCCCGCACCGGCGGTTTACAACGGTGAAACGGCCCAGCTGACATGGAAGATCGAGCCGGAGAACGCTTCCAATCCGAAGCTGACGTTTGCATCTTCCAATGAGAAGATCCTGACTGTGGATGAAAATGGCGTCGTGACCGGCGTTTCCGGCGGAGAAGCCTACGTGACCGCCACCACCACCGACGGGTCAAGACGGCAGGCAAAGGTCAAGGTCAAGGTCATGCAGCACCTGACCGGAGTGCATATGCTGAGGAAGACCGCTTATATCGATTACGGCCAGACGTCTTCCGCCGGCGCGGTCCTGGAGCCGGAGAAGGTAAAGAATATCAACCCCAACATGACCTGGGAAAGCGCGGATCCTGCGATCGCGTCCGTCGCGCAGAATAAAAAAGCGCCCAACAAGGTCGATATCACCGGCGTTTCTTACGGCATGACTGAGATCTATGGAATAACGGAGGACGGAGGATTCCGGGCGTCCCTTACGGTCCGGGTCGGCGACTGGGAGAATTCGCTGAAATGGGTGGAAGGCAAGTTCGATGCCAGGTGCAACCTTTGCTTTGCAATTAAGAACGTCAGCGACCTGAACATCACGAGCATCACGCTTGAGATGGAATGCTTCGACTTTGACGGAAATCCGGAACCGGTGAACAAGCGGAACGGATCGAACATCGTGAAGGCCGTATACAATAAACCCCTGGCTTCCGGAAGGACCACGCCTGAAGACGGGTGGAAACTAGTTGATTATGACAGGGACCTGGTCATTGCAGAAGGTATCGGAGCGATCCGGGTCCGGATCTCGGAGTTCCAGATCGACAACGACTGGGTCAAGACGGTCAGAAAGAACAACCGTCAGGCGAGGATCACCTACAATCCGCACGGGGTCCTGCACTGACTTGTAAACAAGAGATAGGAGGAACAAAACCATGAAAAAACGTCTGATTGCTTTGCTGATGGTGCTGGTGCTTGCGGCCGGCCTGATCCCCGCGGCGCTGGCGGAAGATGATACGCCGATGGCGTCCGAAGGATACTATTACGTCTATACCGAGAACGGCAAAGGCCTGAATGTCCGCTCAACGCCCGGCGGCGATGTCGTCGGCAGCCTGAAATACGGCACGAAGATCTACTGCTATTACCGCGACGGCGGAAACGGCTGGGCCCTGATTGATTATTACTACAATAATCCGGGTTACGGCTACGGCACCTACGCCGCATACATTTCCAGCCGCTACCTGCGCAAGAACAAACCCCCGGCCCGCAACGGCGGATCTTCCTCGTCTTCTTCCGCTTCCTCCGCGTCCACGGATGTGACGGCGGAGATCAACGCGGAGTTCAAGAGCGCGAAAAAGGTGACCCCGTTCATCGTGACGGTTCGCCCGACCCGTGCCAGCGGATGGGTGAACCTGCGCTGGGCACCCAGCAAGAGCGCGGAGCTTATGGCCACCTACAAGCAGAATGAGAAGCTGCTGGTCATCAAGGAGACGAACAACTGGTACCAGGTGGAAGACCAGGATACCGGCGACGTCGGTTTCATCAACAAGCAGTTTGTTGTGCAGTAAGACGCACAGAGCAGAAGGAGGAACAATAAGATGAAAAAAATCATTGCGATTATCCTGGGCCTTGCGATGCTGCTTTGCGCGGTATCCGCGATGGCGGAGGACAAAGTGACCCTCGGCACCGTGAGCATTAACGGCGCGTTCCGGCTTCAGAGCGCGCTGCCGGAAGGTTATAAGATTACGCCCCTGACTGTCACGCCGGAACAGTACGTTGCCCTGATCTCGTCGGAAGATCCGGCGAAGCCCGCTATGCAGCTGTCCATCGCCTTTGACGAGCAGTATGCCGACGTGGAACGGCTGAACGACATGGATGATGAAGCCCTGGCCCTGCTGGAGCAGACTTTCATCGATCCCGATCCGGATGTGGAGATTACCTACGGTGAAACCGGTTACGGTACCCGGGTGCTGGTTGCCAAGCATGATACGGAAGACATGGATTATATTGTTTTCTTCTCCATCTTCAGGGGATACTGCGTGGAATTCGTGCTCCTGCCCGCCCAGGAAGGGGACAGGAACCTGAACGCGGAGCAGATTGCTACCTGCGTCAGTTTCCTGACGAACCTGGACTTCATCCCCGCTGACGCCGGGGTGACCGGGGCGCAGGCGGTCGCAGGCCTCACATTTGTCACCAATCTGAGCGATTACAATCCCGAGACCAATACGCTGACCGCTGTTGCGATGCGGCCCATTCCGCTGCCTGCTGCGCAGGTGGAACAGCTGGATATCGG
Source organism: uncultured Clostridia bacterium (assembly GCA_946414315.1). Taxonomy (GTDB): domain Bacteria; phylum Bacillota; class Clostridia; order Christensenellales; family Aristaeellaceae; genus Aristaeella. The sequence continues at coordinate 36,104 of CAMKNZ010000004.1, read as the reverse complement.
CGATACGCTGATCGACGGCCAGCTCCAGGAAGAGATCGTATCAATCGACAAGTCCGAGGAAGGCGTCATCCTGATCAACGACGATATCGAGCTGCGGAAGAAAGATGAAGAATACCATATCTATATGTACGAGATCGAACATATTGAGCAGTTTGCCGAACTGACGGTGGAGATCCCGGACAACCTGACGATCATCGACCATATCGACAAAGAGAACGGCGATCCGCTGGAAGAGCCGGTCACCTACACTGTCGATGAGTTCAAGGCCATGCTGGCTGACGAGAACCTGAGCCCCGACTTTGCCACGAATAATGTGGAAGTCAAATTCAACGTGAACTGTGAAATGGTTTCCGTGGAACGGTTCTATACGCCCGCACAGTAATTTCCTGAATTCAGACTGACGGAGGATCGTTCATGATCCGGAAACTCGTGAAACAGATGCTGTCAGCGCAGATCTTTTCTGCGCTGGCAGTTTCTCTGTGTCTGCTGGTCGACAACATCATGATCGGCCGCTTTTACCAGGAACAGGGTATGGCTTCCTATACGCTGGCCAATCCGCTGCTGCTGTCTATCGGGGCCATTGGTTCGCTGCTCGCAGCCGGTGTCCAGGTGGCCTGCGGAAAGTCCCTGGGCTCCGGTTCGAAGGAAGAGACCAATGCGGGCTATTCGTCCGCCGTGGCGTTCGGCACGGCGGTTTCGGTGCTGTTCGCCGCGGCCGTGGTGCTGTTTGCGCCGTTCCTGGCCCGGGCGATGGGTGCGGGAACCAGCGGCGGGCTGTATGACATGACCAAAGGCTACCTGATCGGGTTCTCCATCGGGGCACCGGGAAGCATGGGTGCGCTCGTGCTGATTCCTTTCCTGCAGATGGCGGGGCAGGGGAACCTGCTTATCGTCGCCGTGCTGACCATGACGGTAACGGATATCGCGCTGGACCTGCTCAACGGCCTGGTACTCCACTGGGGAATGTTCGGTATGGGTCTGGCCTCGTCCCTCAGCTACTACGCCGCGATTGCGGTCGTCGGCACCTATTTCCTGTCGAAGCGCTGCGTGTTCCGCTTCTCTTTCCGCGGGGTCAGCCTGAAGAAGATCGCGGAGCTGTTCCGCGGCGGGGTTCCCGCCGGGTTCAACATGGCTTCTTCCGTGATCATGGTCTTCCTGCTGAACCGGGTGCTTAAATCCACGGGCGGCAGCAGTGCGCTTGCGGCCTTTGCCGTGATTACCTCGCTGGGGAATGCTGCCAACTGCATTACCACGGGCGTCGGCGGCGTTTCCCTGACGCTGTCCGGCATCTTTTTCCATGAGGAGGACCGTACTGCCCTCCGGACGCTGATCCGGTGCCTGAGCCGGTACGGAGTGATCCTCGGGCTCGCCATGGGAGCTTTCCTGGTGGCGGCTGCGCCGCTGCTGGTTTCCCTTTTCATCGCTGAACCGGGAGAGACCCAGCGCATGGCTGCCCTCGGCCTGCGCCTGTTTGCCGCGGGCATGATTCCCTGCAGCATCAACAATGCGCTGAAAAACGCATATCAGGGAACAAAACGGGTTTTTCTGACGGTGCTGATCTCCCTGCTGGAAGGAACGTTCTTTCCCGTGCTGGCAGGCTTTGTTTTCAGCCGGTTCATGGGAACGACGGGCGTCTGGCTCTATTTCCTTGCCGGAGAGACCCTGACCCTGCTGTTCATCGCGGCGCTGGTGATGATCCTGGCGCGGAAGCTTCCCTGGCAGGACGGTGCGGCCCTGCTGCTGAAAAAGGATTTCGGCGTCATGCCGGACTGCCTGCTGGAGATGGATATCCGATCCATGGAAGACGTGACGGCCGCGGCGCAGAAAGCGGAGCAGTTCTGCCGCGATCACGGCCAGGACGCGAAGGTCAGCAACCATATTGCGCTGTGCATTGAGGAGATGGCGGCCAATACCATTCAGCACGGGTTTGCCATGGATCAGAAACATCACGACCTGTCCGTCCGGCTTTTGCAGAAGGAAGCAGACACGGTGCTGCGCTTCCGGGATGACTGCGGTGCTTTCGACCCGGTCAGTTATATTCCGAAGGACGGAGAAGACGCGCTGGGGATCCGCCTGGTCCTGGCCTTCGCCCAGGACGCACGCTATACTTATGCGCTGAACCTGAACAATGTCTACATCCGGATCGGCAGGGAAGAGGCCGCAGAGGAATAAGAAAAGCGCCTGCAGTTTCATTGAAACTGCAGGCGCTTTTTTCTGTTCAGTCGGTCAGCGCCTGGCGGAGCATCAGGACAGCGTTCTGATGCCGGAGCTTTACGGCACCATAGCTCAGGTTCATCATCTCTGCGATCTCTGTCAGCGGTTTGCCGTCGTAATAGCGCAGCACGATGATGTCCATCATCTGCTGCGGCAGCTTTCGGAGCGCCGCGGCCAGTTCGCTGAGCGTTTCAGAGTTGAGCAGGTCTTCATCCAGCTCAACGTTGTCCGAAAGGTTCTCGTCCAGTTCCTCACTGGGCTTGGACCTGCGGAAGTGGTCGATCACCGTGTTCCGGGTGATCGTAAAGATCCAGGTGTTCAGGGACGCCTTGGACGGATCGAATTCTTCGATCTTCTTCAGGATTTTTTCAAAAACCTCCGAGTGGAGGTCTTCCGCTTCGGCGCTGCTGCGTATCCGGGCGCGGATATATCCCATTACCTTGCCGCTGTATTCCGTATAGATCCGGTCAAGATCTGCGGTCTGCATTTTCGTCAGTTGCCTTTATGGTCTTTATCTTCAGGTTTGGTTTCGGGAATCCCCGCAGCGGCGACCCACTCCATTTCGTCCAGGCTCAGCTCCTTCACGGCATAACGGGAGTGGACGGAATCGATCACCGACTGAAGCGTGGAATTCCCCTCAAACTTCTGGTAATCGAACAGGGCTTTCAGTTTACCCTCCATGGATGTCACCCTCCTTTCAGAATTCTTTCATCAGTTTATACGGATGCACCCGGCAAGGTGGCAGTCAATCTGACAAAAAATATTTTACAGGTTTTACCCGGTAAATGTCCAGTACCGGGCACGATTTTTTGAAAACTTCCCGCTTCCGCGGAAACGTTGAAAGCGGCGGCATTTTCTGATAAAATAATATTTCAAAGCAAGAAAAAAAGAGAACGATGAAGCCGGGCGGATTTCCGACAGCCCGAAAGACAGAGGAAAACGAGGAACACCGATGCTGACGATGATACTGAAGATGTCCGGGATCACGCTGCTGTACGTGCTGCTGACAGCCCTGATCTGGCTTTGGGTGTCCGGAAAGCAGATGCGTGCCTGGCACAAGCTGCTGATCGGCCTGATCTACGGCGGCTGTTCCGTACTGTCCACGCATTTCGCGGTGGATTACAGCCAGATGCTGCTGAACGTCCGCGACCTCGGCCCCCTGATGTCCGGACTGTTCTTTGATCCCGCCTCAGGAATTATCGCCGGCCTGATCGGCGGAATTGAACGCTATATTGCCGGCACATACTGGAATGTCGGAAGCTATACCCGCATCGCCTGCAGCGTATCCACCTGCCTGGCCGGTTTCCTGGCTGCTTCCCTGCGGGTATGGCTGTTCAAGCATAAAAAACCGTCTGCGGTCTTCGGCTTTATTCTCGGCGCGGTCATGGAAGTGTTCCACATGTATGTGGTCCTGATCACCCACCGGGAAGACATGACGATGGCGATCTATGTCGTAAGCATCTGTGCCGTTCCGATGATCCTGTTTACCGGGCTCGGCATGGCCGGCGGTTCCGCCGTGCTGCAGGTTCTGACCGGGGAGTGGAAGAATCCGTTCCGCCGCGTCAGCAGGGAGGAGAAACCTGTTTCGCGCCGTTTCCAGTTCTGGCTTTTTATCGTCACGGCCTTTCTGCTCATCGCCAACCTGGTTTTCAGCTATGCGCTTCAGACGAGTGCCGCTGTCCAGAATGCCCGGAACACCCTGACCAACACGATTTCCGATATCAGGGAAACCTATACCAAAGACCAGGCAGGCATGAAGGAAGCGCGCCAGGTGTTCCATGTAGGGCAGGACGGCGCCTATGACCTGATCAGGAACAATACGATCGTTATTACCGGAACCCACGTGAGCGCCGTCATGACCGAAACAAACAAACAGCAGCTCCGGGAAGCGCCGGAAAACGAATTCTTCACCGCGACGATCTTCGGAACGGAATCCTTCTGCCGCAAGGAGAAACTGGAAGGGGACGTGTCGGTGCTGGTGCAGCTTCCGACTGCGGAAATCTACGCCAGCCGCAACGCGCAGATCTACGAGACTGCGCTGGCGGACATCATGCTGTTTGCGGTGGTCTATACCCTGATTTCCCAGCTGGTCCAGCTGATCGTGGTGAACAACCTGAGCATGGTGAACGCGTCGCTGACAAAGATCACCGGCGGGGATCTGAATGAGGTCGTCGACGTCCGGAGCTCATCGGAATTCGCTTCCCTGTCGGACGATATCAACCAGACCGTGGACACGCTGAAGGGATACATCACCGCGGCGGAAAAACGAATCGAGCAGGAACTGGAGCTCGCCCGGACGATCCAGGACTCCGCGCTGCCGAAGAATTTCGCCTTCCCCCGCAGCGATTTTGAGATTTACGCCACCATGCATCCCGCGCGGGAGGTCGGCGGCGACTTCTACGATTTCTTCTTCCTGGATAAGAACAGGATCGCGCTGGTTATCGCGGACGTTTCCGGCAAGGGAATTCCGGCCGCGCTGTTCATGATGCGGGCCAAGACGTCGATCCGGACCCTGGCGGAATCCGGCCGGAGCCCGGCGGAGGTGCTGGCCCAGGCGAACAGCGTGCTTTGCGAAGGGAATGACGCGGAGATGTTCGTCACCGCCTGGCTGGGCGTTGTCGACCTGGAGACCGGGCAGGTGATATGCGCCAACGCCGGGCATGAGTATCCGGCTGTCATGCGCGCCGGCGGCGAATATGAACTGATCAAGGACAGGCACGGGCTCGCCCTGGCCGCAATGGACGGGATGAAGTATAAGGAATATGAACTGCAGCTGAATCCCGGCGACCGGATCTTTGTTTACACAGACGGCGTACCGGAAGCGATCAACAGCGAAACGGAGCAGTACGGTACCGGGCGGATGATCAACGCGCTGAACCGGGCCGCGAAAGCCACGCTCAAAGGAGGGCTTTCCTCCGTGCTGGAGGATCTTGCCGCCTTTGTCGGCAAGGAAGACCAGTTTGATGACATCACGATGCTGAACTTTACCTATATCGGATCGGAAAAGGCGGTGAGCAATGTGAAAACGCTGAAGCTGGAAGCGAAAGTGCAGAATCTGGAACAGGTGCTCGGATTTATCGGGCAGAACCTGGAAGAAGCAGGCGCTTCCGTCAGGACGGTGAACCAGATCCTGATCGCGGCGGAGGAGATCTTTGTCAACATTGCCAGTTATGCCTACGGGCAGGAGACCGGCAGCGCTGAGATCCGGATGACGGTGGAGGACGGCTCTACCGGGATTGAGTTCCACGACAGCGGGACGCCCTTTGACCCGCTGGCGAAGGCGGATCCGGATGTGACGCTTCCCGCGGAGGAGCGCCAGATCGGTGGCCTGGGCATCTTTATGGTCAAGAAATCCATGGACGACGTGCAGTACCGCTACGAGAACGGGGAGAACATCCTGGCGATCCGGAAAAAACTGCAGTAAACACAGGAGCCGGCATACCGGCAGGAGGACAGACAGATATGGATAACGGACTTTTCCGCAAAAAAAGCATAGAGCGGATCTCTTCTCCGGAGCAGCTGCACGACTATATGCGGGTGACCAGCCCGCGGCTGTGGATGCTCCTGGCTGCGGTTGTGCTGCTGCTGGCAGGCTTTATTGTGTATGCCTCCCGGACCACCATGGAGAACACGATGCCGATCAGGGTGACGGTGGAGAATTATCACCTGACAGCGGAACAGAGCGGCACCGGGGAGGAAAAGGACGCGACGCTGATATACACCGAAATTCCGATCGATCAGATGGACACGGTCAAGACCGGGATGCAGGTGCGGTTCGGGAACGGAACAGGTCACGTCGAATGGCTTTCCGTTTTTTCCGAAGAGGACAAGGTCCAGGTCATGATTCAAATGGACAAGATCAACTATCCGCTGACGGACGGCGAGTTTGACGCGGAACTGGTCCTGGAATCCACCACGCCGATCAGTTACTTCTGGAACTGACCGCAAGGAGCATAATGAATGAGTAAAACAACGCTGAAAGCTCCCGTGAAGGCGGGTGTGGCGAAAGTGCCGGTGATCATGCAGATGGAAGCGCTGGAATGCGGTGCGGCCTGTCTCGCCATGATCCTGGCGTATTATCAGAAATGGATCCCGCTGGAACAGGTGCGGCTGGACTGCGGCGTCAGCCGGGACGGATCCAATATGAAGAACGTGTTTCTCGCGGGCCAGCATTACGGGCTGAATGTGCACGGATACCGCATGGAACCGGAGGGACTGAAGGAAAACGGCACTTTCCCCTGCATCATCCACTGGGAATTCAACCATTTTGTGGTCCTGGACGGGTTTAAGAACGGCAAAGCGGTCCTGAACGATCCGGCCCGTGGCATTGTCCAGATTCCCATGGAGCGGTTTGACGAGTCCTTCACGGGACTGGTCCTGACCTTTGAGCCCGGCGAGGGATTCGTTCCCTCCGGAAAACGCCGGAGTACGCTGGAATTTGCCCGCAAACGCCTGACGGGCGCGGCGCCGGCGGTGGTCTTTGTGGTGCTGACCTCCATCATTACCTATCTGTTCGGCGTCATCAATCCGGTTCTTTCCCGGATCTTCTTTGACCGCCTGCTGACAGGCAAGGCGCCCTCCTGGCTCTATCCCTTCCTGATGGTGATGGTCGGCCTGGCGGTGTTCCAGCTGATCGTGCAATGGGCCCAGATCGTCTACAACCTCAAGATCAACGGCAAGATGGCCATTGAGGGCAACGCCGGCTACATGTGGAAGATCCTGCGGCTGCCCATGGACTTTTTCTCCCAGCGCATGACCGGCGATATCATGCAGCGCCAGGGCACGAACGCCTCCATTGCGAGCACGCTGGTGCAGACCGTGGCGCCTCTGGCGCTGAACACGATCATGATGATCTTCTACCTGGTTGTGATGCTCCGTTACAGCGTCCTGCTGACGCTGGTCGGAGTCGCTTCTCTGGCGATCAACCTGTTTGTTGCACGCTACCTGGCGGAAAAGCGGGTCAACCTGACCCGGGTCCAGATGCGGGATATGGGCAAGCTGGCCTCCGCGACGATGGCCGGTATCAGCCAGACGGAAACGATCCGCGCTGCCGGCGCGGAAGCCGGATTCTTCCGCCGGTGGAGCGGCTATCAGGCGTCTGTGAACACGCAGCAGGTGAAGTTTGACACCCTGAGCGCCCGGATCGGACTGATCCCCGAATTCATCAGTGCAGCCAGCGGCTATGTGGTCCTGTTCCTGGGTGTTATCCTGGCGATGAACAAACAGTTTACCATGGGTATGATCGTCACCTTCCAGGGCCTGCTGACGGCCTTCATGGGTCCGGCGATGACGCTGGTGGATGCAGGACAGACCATCCAGGAGATGCGTACGGAGATGGAACGGGTGGAGGACGTGATGAACTACCCGGACGATCCGGCGCTCATGAACGGCGCGGACAGCGGGGAAACGAACTTTGCCAAACTGAAGGGCGAGGTGGAACTGAAGCATGTGACCTTCGGTTATTCCCGCCTCGGCGAGCCGACGGTCACCGATTTCTCCATGCACCTGAAACCCGGCAGCCGGGTTGCCATTGTCGGCGCCAGCGGCTGCGGAAAATCCACCGTCAGCAAACTGATCACGGGGCTCTATCAGCCCTGGGCCGGAGAGATTCTCTTTGACGGAAGGCCTGCGAACACGATCCCGCGGAGCGTGTTTACCGGTTCTGTAGCCATGGTCGATCAGGAAATCGTGCTCTTTGAGGATACCATTGCCAACAACATCCGTATGTGGGACGAAAGCATCGAGGATTTCGAAGTGATCCTTGCGGCCCGCGACGCGCAGATTCATGATGACATCCTTCAGCGGCCCGGGGGATACCAGGGCAGGCTGATCGAAAACGGCCGGGACCTGTCCGGCGGACAGCGGCAGCGCCTGGAGATCGCCCGGGTGCTGGCGCAGGATCCATCCATTGTCATTCTGGATGAGGCGACCAGCGCGCTGGACGCCAAAACCGAATATGAACTGGTGAAAGCTGTCAAGGACCGCGGCATCACCTGTATCGTGGTCGCCCACCGGCTGTCCACGATCCGCGACTGCGACGAGATCATCGTGCTTGAAAAAGGGCATATCGTGGAACGCGGTACGCACGATGAGCTGTACGCAAAAGGCGGTATCTATAACGAGCTGGTCACTAACGAGTAAAGGAGGTCTTCTGCTTTGGGCTGGTTTAACGAACAGATCAAACAAAGAATGGAATCAGATCAGAACATCCTGGAAGACTCCTTTTTCCGTATGGCCAGCGTCGTGATGGACAAATGGAGCGCGGAACAGCTGGAGGACGGCCGCCTGATTGCCAAGGAAGCCATCGACGAAGTTCTGAAATACTACCATGAGAAGCCCGTGGAGATCCCGGAGAACATCCCGGACGTCTCCAAACAGCTGGAATATGCTATGCGTCCTTCCGGCTTGATGGTCCGGGATGTGGAACTGACGGAAGACTGGCAGAAAGACGCCTACGGACCGATGCTGGGCTGCATGAAAGAGACCAGAACCACCGTGGCGCTGCTTCCCGGGAAGATCTACGGCTATTACTATAAAGATCCGGTCACGGGCAAAAAGACCCGCGTGACCCGGAAGACCGCGAAGCTGTTTTCCAGGGACGCGCTGTGCTTCTATAAACCCCTGCCCATGAAGAAACTGGGCATTCCGGACCTGCTGCTGTACATGAAAAAAAGCATTCCCAACGGCGATCTGCTTCTGATTGTGCTGGTCACGCTGGCGGTTACCCTTGTCGGCATGATCGAGCCGAAGGCGTACGCCCTGGTGACCGGCCCGATCCTGCAAAGCCGGAATATGAACCTGATGCTTGGCGTTGTGGTGTTCCTGCTGTGTTCTGCTTTCGCGAGCAAGATGATCGAGCTGATCCGCACGCTCCTGATGGACAGGATCAATACCCGGAGTTCCCAGGCGGTGGAGGCGTCGGTGATGATTCGCATCCTGTCCCTCCCCGTCAGTTTTTTCCGGAAGTTCTCTTCCGGTGAACTCTCCAGCCGGGCGAACAGCATCAGTTCCCTGTGCAATATGATCCTGAACAATATCTTTTCCATCGGCCTGAGCAGCCTTATGTCCCTGCTGTACATCACGCAGATCTTCCAGTTTGCCCCCGCGCTGGTGTGGCCGTCCATCCTGATTATCCTGTCTACGCTGGTGGTCAGCGTGGCAGCCTCCCTTGTCCAGATCGGCATTTCCCGGAAAAAGATGAAGCTGAGCGCCGAGGAGACCGGCATGACCTATGCTGTGCTGAACGGAATCCAGAAAATTCGTCTTTCCGGTTCGGAAAAGCGGGTATTTGCCCGCTGGGGAAGGCTGTATGCGAGGAACGCCCAGCTGGAGTATAATCCGCCCGCCTTTGTGAAACTGAATGCGCTGATCACTACAGCCATCTCCCTTGCCGGAACGGTTGTCCTGTATTATCTGGCGGTACAGACCGGTGTATCAGTCAATCAGTATTATGCGTTCAGCGCCGCGTTCGGGCGGCTGTCAGGCGCGTTTTCCGCCCTCACGGGCATCGCGGTCTCCGTGGCGGCCATCAAGCCGGTGCTGGAAATGGCGGAGCCGATCCTGCAGGCGGAACCGGAAGTGGCCGAGGAGAAACAGACCGTATCCCGTGTGAGTGGTCACATTGAGATGAGCCATGTCACCTTCCGGTATGACGAGAACACCCCGTATATTCTGAATGACCTGAGCCTGAACATCCGCTCCGGTGAATACGTCGCGATCGTCGGCCGTACCGGCTGCGGAAAGTCCACGCTGGTGCGCCTGCTGCTGGGCTTTGAAAAACCGGAAAAAGGTTCTGTCTTTTATGACGGCCGGGATATGAACAGCCTGGATCCCCGGTCCCTGCGCCGGAATATCGGCGTGGTTATCCAGAACGGCCAGCTGTTCCAGGGCGATATCTTCTCCAACATCACGATCTCCGTGCCCCAGTTGACCCTGGAGGAAGCCTGGGAAGCGGCGGAGACTGCCGGGATCGCCCAGGATATCCGTGAAATGCCCATGGGCATGCAGACTGTCATCTCCGAAGGCCAGGGTGGGATTTCCGGCGGCCAGAAACAGCGCCTGATGATCGCCCGGGCTATCGCTCCCAAACCGAAGATCCTGATCTTTGACGAAGCAACTTCCGCCCTGGACAACAAGACCCAGAAGCAGGTATCAGACGCGCTGGACAAGCTGAACTGCACCCGCATCGTGATCGCTCACCGCCTCTCTACCATCCGCAACTGCGACCGGATCCTGGTCATGGACGACGGCGCGATCATCGAGGAAGGGACCTATGATCAGCTGATCGAAAAGGGCGGACATTTTGCGGAACTGGTCGCCCGGCAGCGGTTGGATACGGAAGGGGAACAATAAGATGGCAATGGACCTGGATGAGATGATCCTCCGGTTCTTCAGGAACGATATCGGACGGATCCTGATCACGGATGAGGACGGAAAAGTCCTGTATGAGGACGCCAAGGCGGCCTCCGTCCGGCAGGGAAAGACCAACTGGAATGCGGCCTGTCCGCCTCCGGCTTACGGACAGCGGGCGGAGATGTGGGACCTGCTGGATAACGGCAGCGGCAAGACCTGGGTGGTCTATTCCTCCACCTTCAGGGAAGATGGGCACCTGCGGCAGATCCATCACCTGATGGATACCAGCCTGTATATGGACCTGGTCCGGGATATGGGCGAATACTCAAAATCGCTGAAGAACGAAAAGGATCATGACGGGCTGACTGGCCTTTACAACAAGAGCAGGTTTCTGGAGCTGAAGAAGACCCTTTTCCGGAACCAGAAGACCATCGCTGTCTTCAATATGGACGTCAACAACCTGAAACAGATGAACGACGTCTATGGACATGAAGCAGGCGACAGGCTGATCCTCAAGGCGGCCGAAAGCCTGAAGAAGATCGAGGCCCGGAACATCATCCCCTTCCGCGTGGGCGGAGACGAGTTCATCGTGGTCGCTATCCATGTGAACCGGGAAGAGGCGGAGCGGATCCTGAAGACATGGGAGGAAGGCCTTGCCGAACTGAACCGGCAGGACGACGGGATCCGCTGCGAGATCGCCTGCGGATTTGCCTTCGGCGGCGAGGATTATGACCTGGATGAGATCTTCCAGAACGCGGACGAGAAGATGTATGCGGACAAAAAAGCCCGCAAGGGAGAAGGAAACATCCGTTGATTTCCTTTACATTCCCTGATTTTCCGCTATAATAGACGCATCCGCATCGGTTTTACGCAGGCAGCCCTCCCGGCGCCTGACGCGGGGATAAATCAATATGCGGAAATAATGTTTCGACGGGTATCTGAAACACGAACCCGAACGGAGGAGATTCTGATGACAAACACAACAACAAGACGCACCAAGATTGCGCGGATGACGCTGCTGGCTATGCTGGTGGCGGTTTTGATCGTTCTGGCTTTCGTCAACATCCCGATGCCCATGGGCCTTTCGATCACCTTCAACATGATCCCTGTGGCGATCGCAGTCATGGCGATGGGCATGTCCGGCGGCCTGATCATCGGCGGCGCATTCGGTCTGATCAGCTTCCTGCAGTGCTTCGGCATTTTCGGGTTCAGCGCCCTCGGCGCGGCCCTGGTCAACTACAACCCTTTCCTGATGTTCGTGCAGCGCTTCGTGTCCCGCGTGCTGGTCGGCGCGCTGGCTGCGGTGGTCTGGTCCGCACTGAAGCAGACTTCGCTTCCGCTGTATATCCGGGGCGCGGTCACGGGCTTCTGCGCCGCACTGTTCAACACGCTGCTGTTCATGAGCCTGCTGGTGATGTTCTTCGGCAGCACGGATAACCTGGCCGGTTCCATCGCGGAAAAAGGCGTGATTATGTATATCATCACTTCCGTGGGCATCAATGCCGTGGTCGAGATGATCGTGGCAGCTGTTGTAACCGGCGCTGCCGGCGTCGCGCTGAAGAAAGCGAGGATGATTTGATTTGATCCTGACCATGGATATCGGCAACACCAACATTAAGACGGCGTTGTTCGACGGAAAGGAAATGTACAAATACTGGCGCATGTCTACCAATATCACGTCCACCTCGGACGAATACGGCGTGCGCCTGATGTCCATGTTTGCCCATGAGGGTGTGGGCAGGGACGTGGTGGACGGCATCATCGTGTCCAGCGTCGTACCGACCATCAACTATACGATCGAGCACATGCTCACAAACTATATCGGCAAAACGCCGCTGTTTGTGGCGCCCGGCATCAGAACCGGCATCAACATCCGGTATGAGAATCCCCGGGAGCTGGGCAGCGACCGGATCGCCAATGCCGTCGCCGCTTACGACGAATACGGCGGGCCATGCATCTTCATCGACTTCGGCACCGCCACGACCTTCGGCGTTGTGGATAAAGAGGGGTCCTTCCTGGGCGGCACCATCTGCCCGGGCATCAAGCTGAGCAGCGAGGCCCTGGTCACCGGTACGGCGAAGCTGCCGCGGTTTGAACTGGCGAAGCCGGAAAACGTGATCGGCCGCACCACCCTCAGCAACCTGCAGAGCGGGATGTATTACGGCTATGTGGGCCTGGTGCGGAACATCGTACGGAAGATCCGCCAGGAGCTCGGCGTGGATGCCTACGTAGTGGCTACCGGTGGTATGGCGCTGATGATTGCCGACGAGAGCAAAGTCATTGACAAACTGGACGGCCTGCTGACCCTCAAGGGCCTGCGGCTGATCTATGAACGGAACCGGACGGATAATTGAAATTGCGGAGGTAAATGACAAATGAAAGAGATCGTGCTGGGACTGCTGGGACTGGGAAACATCGGCGGGGGCGTCTGGGACCTGATCCGCGAATTCGGGGATGAAACGGCAAAGCGCACGGGCGTGAAGCTTCGCGTGAAGAAGGCGCTGGTGCTGGACAAGAAGATCCACGGCGGCAAGGAAGTGCCGGACGAGGTGCTGACCACCGATAAGAACGATATCCTGGAGGATCCGGAAATTCAGATCGTCTGCGAGTTCCTTGGCGGCGAACAGCCCGCGGCTTCCATGATGCTGCGCGCGCTGGAAAACGGCAAGTCCGTCGTCACCGCGAACAAGATGGCTCTCTCGCTCCATTTTGACGAACTGCGGGCTATGTCGCAGAAGACCGGCGCCGGCCTCTACTATGAAGCCAGCGTGGGCGGCGCGATCCCGATCATCAACGCGATCCAGAGCCCGCTGATCGCCAACCATCTCGAGCAGATCATGGGCATTGTCAACGGCACCACCAACTACATCCTGACCCGGATGGCGGCGGAAGGCGCCGAGTACGAAACCGTCCTGAAGGACGCCCAGCGCCTGGGCCTGGCCGAGCCGGATCCCACCGCGGACGTGGAAGGTTACGACGCGGCTTACAAGCTGAGCATCCTGGGCTCCATCGGTTTCCATACCCGGGTCCGGGTGGAGAACGTATACCGCGAAGGCATCACCAAGGTCAATTCCGAGGATATCGCCTTCGGTCGTGAGATGGGTTATGTGCTGAAGCTCCTGGCTATCGGCAAGGACAACGGCGAATCCATCGAAGCCCGTGTGCATCCGGTGTTCCTGCCGGCGGACCATCCCCTGGCCCGCGTGGACGGCTCCCTGAACGCGATCTATCTCTACGGTCATTCCTTCAAGGATATGATGCTGGAAGGCCGCGGCGCGGGCGACGCCCCGACGGCCAGCGCCATCGTGGGCGATATCATTCAGGCGGCGCAGAACGCGGTCCATCCCATGCCGGTCATGCGGGAGAATCCGCTGCCTGTGGCGGATGACTGGTACAGCAAGTATTTCATCCGCATGAAGGCCAAGGACGAACCCGGCGTACTGGCGGAGGTTGCAGGACTCCTGGCAAAGGAAAAGATCTCCGTTTCCGCCATGATGCAGAAGGACGCCGGTCCCGACGGAAAGGCGACCCTGATCTTCATTACCCACAGCGCGCCCGAAAAGGCGATGCAGCGTGCAATGAACTCCCTCAATCCTGAGATCACCAAGGTTGAAAATGTCATTCGGGTGGAAGAATAACATGCTGAAAGACACCTGGATCCTGTTCGATCTGGACGGAACGCTGACACAAAGCGAGGAAGGCATCTGGAACTGCGTGAAGCACGCGGTGAAAGAGATGGGCCTTCCGGAACCGGATGCGGCGACGCTGCGCAAATTCATCGGTCCGCCGCTGATTTACTCTTTCCGGACGTATATGGGTTTTACAGCCGAGCAGGCGGAGGAAGCGCAGAAGATCTACCGCGCACGCTATACCACTGTCGGCATGTATGAGAACCGGGCCTATCCCGGCGTCCGCACCATGCTCCGCACCCTCTGGAAACAGGGGGCAAAGCTGGGCGTCGTCACCGGAAAGCCCGCTTATCCCACCGGAAAGATCCTGGAATATTTCGGTTTTGACCGGTTTATCTCCAAGGTGGTCTGCGCGACGGACGGCCATGCGGAAAAGGAGCACCTGATCCGTGAAATCCTGCCGGAAAACCATGACGAGGTCTGGATGGTCGGCGACCGCTGCTTCGATATGGAGGGCGGCGTGAAGGCGGGCGTCCATACGCTGGGCGTGACCTACGGCTACGGCAGCGAACAGGAACTGAATGAGACCGGTGCGGAAAAGATCGCGCATACGCCGGTGGAGATCCTGGATATTCTCTGCCCGGAGGCGAAGCGGGAACGCGGTGCTTTCCTGACCGTGGAAGGCCTGGACGGCAGCGGCAAAGGCACCCAGATCGAGCGGCTTTCGGACGCCCTGGACCGCTGGGGCTTCGAGGTCGTGCATACCCGGGAACCCGGCGGGACACCCATCGGGGAAAAGATCCGGGAGATCCTGCTGGACAAGGAAAACACGGCCATGATGGACGTTACGGAAGCGCTGCTTTATGCGGCGTCCCGTGCCCAGCACGTCCGGGAGAAGATCCTGCCCGCCGTGGCGGAAGGCAAGGTGGTTCTCTGCGACCGCTTCCTGGATTCCTCCGTGGCCTATCAGGGCGGCGGACGGCAGCTGGGTATCGACGAGGTGCTGCAGATCAACGCCCCGGCGGTCGAGGGCGCTATGCCGGACCTGACCGTCTATCTGGATATCGATCACCGGGAATCGCTGAAGCGCCGCTGCGCCGCCAGCGAACCGGACCGGCTGGAGATGGAGGCGGAAAGCTTCCATGCCCGGGTGGAGGACGGCTATCATCAGCTGATCGACCGGGATCCGGACCGCTTTGTGGTCGTGGACGCGGCAAAGACCCGCGACGAGGTTGCTGCGGAGATACAGGATAAAGTACTGACCCGGCTGATGAATATGGAGACTGCTGAATGAGTGAACGGATCGTCGTCGGTATGAGCGGAGGAGTGGATTCCTCCGTTGCGGCCCTGCTTCTGAAGGAGCAGGGCTATGATGTCGTCGGCGTCTTTATGAAAAACTGGGATGAAGAGGACGAGAACGGCGTCTGCACCGCCGAGGAAGACTGGCGGGACGTGCGGGACGTCTGCGACCTGATCGGCATTCCGTACTACAGTGTGAATTTCGCGAAGGAATACTGGGACCGGGTCTTCTCCTATTTCCTGAAAGAGTACCGGGCCGGCCGCACGCCGAATCCGGACGTGCTGTGCAACCGGGAAATCAAGTTCCGGGCTTTCCTGGATTTCGCGATGGACCTGGGCGCGGCCCGCATGGCCACCGGGCATTTTGTCCGTACGGACGAAGCGGGCCGGCTGCTAAAGGGCGCCGATCTGGAAAAGGACCAGAGCTATTTCCTGTATATGGTGCATGCGAATCAGCTGAAGAGATCCGTCTTCCCTGTGGGCGGCATGACCAAGGCACAGGTGCGGCAGATCGCGGAGGACCGCGGCCTGCCGGTCAGCAAAAAGAAGGACTCCACCGGTGTGTGCTTCATCGGGGAACGGAATTTCAAAAAGTTCCTGTCGGAATACCTGCCGGCGCAGCCCGGCGACATGGTCTCGCCGGAGGGCGAGGTGGTAGGCCGCCATGACGGACTCATGTACTATACCCTCGGCCAGCGCCGGGGACTGGGCATCGGCGGCCGGGGGGACGGCCGCAGCTGGTTCGTCATCGGCAAGGACCTGGAACTCAACCGCCTCCTGGTCGCCCAGGGGGAGGATCACCCCATGCTTTACAGTACCCGCAGCGTCGCGGAGGACGTCACCTGGGTGGGTGAAGCGCCGGTGAAGGAAGGCGAAACCGTTGCCTGTACGGCCCGCTACCGCTACCGCCAGCCGGATCAGCCGGTGGAGGCGACCCTGAGGGACGGAAAGCTCCTGCTGCGTTCCCTCACGCCCCAGCGTGCCGTGACCCCCGGCCAGAGCGCCGTGCTGTATAACGGCGACGTATGCCTGGGCGGCGGAATCGTTACAGAAGTGCTGGACGCGGGGAATACCGGAGGCTTAACATTGTGAGCCTGACGCCTGTTTCCTTTCTGATTGTCTGCCCGATGCTGTTCCTGGCCGGCTTTGTGGACGCCATCGGCGGGGGCGGAGGATTGATCTCCCTGCCGGCCTATCTGTTCGCCGGCCTGCCGGTTCATCAGGCGATCGCTACCAACAAGCTCTCTTCCTCCTGCGGGACGGCCCTTTCAACAGCCCGGTTTCTGAAAAACGGACTGGTGAATCTGAAACTTGTGCTGCCCGCTGTGGCGGCAGCGTTTGCCGGATCCTTCCTGGGCGCCCGGCTTTCCCTGGCGGTCAGCGAGGACGTGATGAAGTACATCCTGCTCATTGTGCTGCCCGTTACGGCTTTTGTAGTACTGAACCGGCACCTGTTCGGCGACGGCGGCGGGGAAGCGAAGGCGGACCGCCGGACGGTTACCGTCTGCATTCTGTCGGCCCTGGTAATCGGTGTGTATGACGGCTTTTACGGTCCCGGCACGGGGACCTTCCTGATCATCGCCTTCACGGTATTCGCGAAGATGGCGGTACCTGCGGCGAATGCCCAGGCCAAGGTGATCAACCTGACCACCAATATCACGTCGCTGGCGGTCTTCCTGCTGAACGGGCAGGTGGTCCTGCTGCTGGGCCTGGCCGGCGCGGCCTGCAATATGGCCGGCAACTGGTTCGGTTCCGGGCTGGCGATCACCAAAGGAGCGAAGATTGTCCGGCCGGTGATCCTCATTGTGCTGGCGCTCCTGCTGGTCAAGATTCTCACGGGATTCTGACCGCAGACTTGAAGAAAAGAGGTGTCTGCCGTGAACAGCGTACGCCGCGCCGGGGCGCGGGACATTCCCGCGATCCTGGACCTGCTGGTCCAGGTGGACATGGTGCACCATAACGGCCGGCCGGACCTGTTCAAGGGCCCGGCGACCAAGTACAGCGCGGAGGAACTGGAGCGGATTCTTGCCGATGAGGAAACGCCCGTATTCGTCTGCACGGATGAACAGGACCGGGTACTGGGCCACGGATTCTGTATGATCCAGCATTCCGGCGGTCAGCTCATGCAAGAACACACGACCGTCTATATTGACGATATCTGTGTGGACGAGGCGGCCCGGGGACAGGGCGTGGGCCGGGCGCTGTATGAGTATATCCTGGCTTTTGCCCGGGAGAAGGGCGCCTATAACGTGACCCTGAATGTCTGGACCTGCAATCCCGGCGCCATGGCGTTCTATGAAAAACTCGGACTCACGCCTTACAAGGTGGGTATGGAAAAGATCCTGTGACGTAAGATAAGTTCATAAAACAGAGGAGGACAACAGCGATGGAAAAAGCAAAGGTCTACTTTACCGATTTCCGGACGAAACCGAACG
This sequence comes from uncultured Clostridia bacterium, assembly GCA_946414315.1. Lineage (GTDB taxonomy): Bacteria > Bacillota > Clostridia > Christensenellales > Aristaeellaceae > Aristaeella. The sequence continues at coordinate 18,175 of CAMKNZ010000004.1, read as the reverse complement.
TAAGCCAGGGCGTCAAGCTGCAGAAACTCTGTCGGCAGGCCGGTCTGGGCCGCATCGATTTTGAAGGAAAGTTCGTGGCAATCAAGCTGCATTTCGGGGAACTGGGGAACTTCGCCTATATCCGGCCGAACTATGTGAAGGCCGTGGCGGACCTGGTGAAGGAACTGGGCGGCAAGCCCTTCCTCACGGACTGCAATACGCTCTATCCAGGATCCCGGAAAAACGCCGTGGACCATCTGCTGAACGCGGATATCAACGGTTTCAACTATATGACCACCGGCTGCCATAATATCATTGCCGACGGCCTGAAGGGTACGGACGACGTGGTCGTGCCGGTGCCCAACGGCGTTTACTGCAAGGAGGCGTATATCGGCCGGGCCCTGTATGACGCGGACGTCATCATCGTGCTAAGCCATTTCAAGGGCCACGAGGTCGCCGGTTTCGGCGGCGCCGTGAAGAACCTGGGCATGGGCGGCGGCAGCCGCGCCGGCAAAATGCAGCAGCACAACGAGGGCAAGCCATCCGTGGACCCGGACGCGTGCCGTATGTGCCGCCAGTGCGCAAAGCAGTGCGGCTCGGACGCCATTTCCTATGACAGCGGCAAGGCGTACATCGATCCGGACCTGTGCAAAGGCTGCGGCCGCTGCATCGGCGTCTGCGCCTTTGACGCGATCTATACGGATTTCGACAGCGTATCGGAAGCCCTGGGACGCAAAATGGCGGAGTATACCGCGGCGATCGCGGCGGGCAAGCCGGTGTTCTGGATCAACATGATCATGGATGTTTCCCCGGACTGCGACTGCCACGGGGAGAACGACGCGCCGATCCTGCCGAACCTGGGCATGCTCGCGTCCTTCGACGCGGTGGCGCTGGACCAGGCCTGCGCGGACCTGTGCCTGAAAGCGGATCCGCTGCCCAACAGCCAGCTGACGGACCGCCTGAGCGATCCCCACGCGCATACGCACCACGATCCCTTCAAGGACGTCCATCCGAACACCAGCTGGCGGGAATGCCTGGAGCACGCGGAAAAGATCGGCCTGGGCACCCGGGAATACGAACTGGTCCGGATGAAATGAGGAAAAGCATGAACCATCCGCCATACCGCGCGGTCATTGTCGATTTTGACAGGACCCTGCTGCATACGGACAAAACCATATCGGATCATACCGTAAAGGTGATGCGGACCTGGCAGGAAGCCGGCGCCCGGCTGTTCGCCGCCACTGCACGGCCCCGGCGGGCGATTACGGAATACTGCCGCCTTATCCCTTTTGACGCGGTCACGACCCTGAACGGGGCCCGGACCGTTACGCCGGACGCTATTCTGGAGAACCCGATCAGCGCGCCGGAAGCGGAAACGATCCTGGAACAGCTGGACCGGATCCCCGGAGCAGTCATCTCCGTGGAAGCGGGGAACGAGATCTACGCCAATACGGACATCCCCCTCTGGACGCCGACCGTCGTCCGTGATATCCGGACGCTCCCCCAAAGGGATAAAGTCTATAAGATCCTGGCCAGCCATCCGCAGATTCCCGTGGATGAGCTTCCCCTGGCCCTGCCGGAAGATACTTACTGCACCGTTGCGGAGCACAAGCTCCTGCAGGTCATGAGCCGGTCCGCCACCAAGTGGAACGGGATCCGGAGCATGCTGGACGCCTTCGGGATCGACCCGGAGCAGGCTGTATATTTCGGGGATGACAACGACGATATCGACCCCATCCGGAACTGCGGCTGCGGTGTGGCGGTCAGCAACGCCCTGGACTGTGTCCGGGAGATCGCGGACCACATCACAGGCAGCAACGACGAGGACGGTGTTGCTGCATATCTTTCCGAACTGTTTTGTTGACATCTTTTCTTGTCAATCCATGCCTTTCCCGATACAATGTGCATATATATCCTTGGACAACGGGGTGAGAGCAATGAAGATCGTTTTGCTGGCTGACCTTCATGGGAACATGGCCGCGACAAAGGCCATGGAAAAGGAGCTGGAAAGGATCCGGCCGGACGAGGTATATTTTCTCGGTGACGCAATCGGAAAGGGCCCGGAAAGCGACAAGACCTGCGACTGGGTCCGGATGCACTGCGATCACTGGCTCGCCGGAAACTGGGACCGGAAACTGAGTGAGAAACGGGATCAGGCGGATTACGCCTTTTATACGACCCAGATCGGTCCGGAACGGTTTGCCTGGCTGGATTCCCTGCCCCTGGAGGATGAACTGACGATCGGCGGCATGCGGTTCCGCCTGGTGCACGGGCGTTACCTGGACCCGCTGTATATGAGCTTTGACCCGGACGAAAAACTCCGGGAAGGCTTTAAGTTCAAGGACGGCCGTCCGGACGCGGACGGCATGATCTGTGCGGACTGCCACAGGCCGTTCATCCGGCCGCTGGAGGGCGGGTATGCCCTCAATACCGGCAGCGTCGGGGACAATCTCAGCCTGCCGCGGGCCCACGCCCTGCTGCTGGAGGGGGAAAAGGAAGGCGGCCCGCTGCATATCACGGTGCTTTCCGTTCCCTATGACAACCAAAAGGCGGTGGAGACCGCGGACCTTTATCCGGACCTGCCGCTGAAGGAAGCGTTCCAGAAGGAAGTCCTGACCGGCATTTATTCCCGGTAACAGGGAGGAACAGCAGATGAACGAGTTTACAAAACAGCACAAACAGGCCTGGGAATTTGACGCCTATGAGTTCTGGGTCAAACAGGCCGGCACGCCGGAGGAGCGGGCCCGGGAAGACAGGGCGGATCCGAAAAAGATGCTGCGGAAATACGCGCAGTATTTTGACTGCTTTGAAGGCGTCAGGGTCGCCAACATCTGCGGATCCTGCGGAAAGAAAGCGATCCCCCTGGCGCTGCTCGGCGCGGACGTGACGATCTTTGACATCTCCGAGCAGAACAGACGCTACGCCATGGAGACGGCGCAGGCCGCGAACGTCAGCATCGCCTATGAGGTGGGCGACGTGATGGAAGTGGATCTGTCGAAATACGGCGGATATTTTGACGTGGTCTTCATGGAAGGCGGGATTCTTCATTATTTCTTTGATATCAACGCGTTCATGAAGGTTATGTACGCCATGCTGAAGCCGGGCGGAAAGATGATCTGCAGCGATTTCCATCCCGTAACAAAGATCATGGATACGCTGAAGATGGGCATGCCGTCGGTAGGATATTTCACGACCGATATCGTGGAGTGTGAGATGGCCCATGCCCGGTTCTATGATGAAGAGATCCGGAAACAGATCCCCAAATGCAGCCTGCGGAAATATACGGTCAGCGAAATCATCAACGCGATCATTGACAGCGGCTTCACCCTAAAGCGCTTTGACGAGCATCCGGCGTGGGAGGATAAGGACCTGCCCGGTGAATTTACGGCGGTCGCGGTCAGGGAATAAAAAAGCACAGGACAGGAACTGCTTTTGACACAATGGCCGTAATCTGTGAAAGGATTCATTGATAATGCCTAAGATTATTTTGATTTCAGGGGCGTGCGGATGCGGGAAAACCACCTTCGCGGACGCGTACGCCAGGCACCTGGTCCGGCAGGAACATAAAACGGTGTACCTGATCCACGGCGACGATTTCCATCACGGGTTCATCGAGCCGGAAGACAAGGGGGATTTCTTTCGGGACGGACAGGCTTCCGATCAGGTGCTGTGGGAGGATATCCTCCGGTTCAACTGGGACTGCATGACTGCGACGGCGGGACGGGCGCTGCAGCAGGGTATGGATGTGATTATCGACTATGTCGTCGAAGATGAGCTTCCCCGGGTAAAGAAACTGGCGGCGGAATACCGGGCGGATCTGTATTACATTGTGCTGACAGCGGATGCGGAAGAGATTAAGCGGCGTATCCTCGGCCGCGGCGACGCGGATCTGACCGAAAGGGCGCTGTTCCTGAAAAAGAAACTGGAGACCATGCCGGAAAACCGGGGACACCTGTACAATACTACCGGGAAGCCGATTGACGAGATAATCCGTGAGATTGTTCCGGAGCACTGGCTGCTGCGGCAGTGATATCGGATAAAGATGCGGAGCGGAGGCACCGATGACCGGATTGATTGAAGAGATCAGAAAATACGTTATTGAAAGGTCCGAAGCATACAGGGAAACGTCAGAGGATCATTATGATTTCTGGAATGAACATATCCGCTATGTATATCAGGAGGCTCTCAGCCTGGCCAAAGAGTATGGTGCGGATGAGACGGTGGTCGCCTTGGGCGCCCTGCTGCATGACATTGCGCTGATCGAGAAAACCGGAAGCAGGAAGGATCACCATCTGAACGGAAAGATCCTGAGCAATGAGATTCTGGATCGCTTCCACTGCCCCGGGGATCTGAAAAACAGGGTGCTGGGCTGCGTGCTGAACCACAGGAGTTCAAAAAACGCGCAGAATATTGAGGAATTATGCGTCTGCGACGCGGACTGCCTTGCCCACCTGGACAACATTCCCATGCTGTTCAATGCGGCATTCAACCGGGACGGCGTTTCTCTGAATGAGGTCAGAACCTGGATGCGTGATTCCTTTGAACATGACTATAACGATCTGAGCGAAAGGACAAAAGAAGCTTTCAGGGACAGATACAATACCATAAAGCGTATTGTGCTGGGCGACGGGCAGGAAGATGGATAACAGGTATATCTGTAAAATCGCCTCTGCGGAGGAAATGGAACAGAAATGGGATTATGAGATCGGGATCCATGCGGAGAAGGAAAACTGGATCGCCTGGAAAGGCGAGGCGATCGAGGGAGCCCGGTCCGGCCGGTCCATTCCGTATTACGGGATTCTGGACGGAACGGTCATCTGTGAGGCGACCGCAATCCCGAATCCTGATCTGAAGCAGGCCCCGGATCATGCGGTGGAGCTTTGTGCCTTCCGGACCAACAAGGCGTTCCGGGGTCAGGGTTATTTCTCAAAGCTGAAGGACTTCATGCTGAAAGACCTGAAGCGGAAAGGATACACGAAAGCCGTCGTGGGCGTGGAACCGGAGGAGACCCTGAACCGGGAAATGTATCATCACTGGGGATTCACCGAATATCTCTGTTCCGATACGGAAACCTATCCGGACGGAACGGTTATTCATGTGGATTTCTTCATGAAACCGCTTGAATGAGTACAGAAAGGGCCGGCCGATGTCAAAAAAGGATATGCTGCGGAGCGCCTGGACGAGGGTGCGTTCCAAAAAACAGATCATCCGGGAATTTGCATGCGGGGAACATAAAGGGAAGATCTCGCTTCTGAAGATCCTGGAGCTCAGCGGGCCGTTTGTACGCAGGTATGAAAACCGGGAGATCGTCCTGGCGGATGCCGGGTATTACTGGCTGCAGCTTGCGGAAGACCGGTCCCATGCCTGGTTTACGGTCATGTTTGACGATCAGGGACGGTTTATTGAGATCTATGTCGACGTGACGGACGGAAATGATGCGCTGGCTGAGAATCCGACCTTTGACGATATGTATCTGGACTATGTTGTCGCCGACGGAAAGGTTTATGAACTGGACCGGGACGAACTGGAAGAAGCGTATGCTTCCGGCGCGGTCACAAAGGAGCAGTATGAAACAGCCCTTGCTGAAGGCGAAAAGATCCGGAAGAACCTGACAGAAAACACAGAGCAGGCCATCGCTTTTTTCACGGAACAGTATGAGATACTGAAACATGAACTGGAACAATAAGGAATACGGAGTGTAAACCTATGTTTGAAATTATTTATTTGCCGAAAGAGCAGTATAAAGGAACGCCGGTGCCGCTGGACTACCGGAATGACAGTTATTACGACCTGGAGATCAGCCCGCTGAATGAAAACGGATGCACGGTCTCCCTGGTCCGGAAACCGAGGGAAGTTTTCGAAGCGAACCATCACGATACCCTGTACCAGGACTACTGGGAAGCTCCGGAGGCCTACGGCGTGGTGGATGAACAGGGAAAGGTGCTGGCCTGCATCGAGGTAACTCCGGAAGAGTGGTCAAACCGCCTCCTGGTTACCGAACTCTGGGTATCGAAGGAACTTCGCGGCAAAGGCGTCGGAAAGCGCCTGATGGACAAGGCGAAAGAGATCGCGGCAGAACAGAAGCGCCGGGCTGTGATCCTGGAGACCCAGTCCTGCAATACGGGCGCCATCGGGTTCTACCTGCATGAAGGCTTTGAACTGATCGGTTTTGATACCTGCTGCTATACGAACGACGATATCGGAAAGAAGGAAGTCCGGCTGAACCTCGGATATTTCTTCCACAAAGAACCGCGCAGGTGGTAAAGAGGAGAGGCCTGGCAGCATGAAAGTCATTATCATTAACGGTCCCATGGGCGTCGGGAAGACTACGGCCGGCAAGCTGATCGCGGAAAAGAATCCCGGCACCGCGTTCATCGACGGGGACTGGTGCATGGATCTTCATCCGTTTGTCGGGAACCGGGAAACAAAGGCTATGGCGGTCGACAACATCCTGCACATGATCGGAAATTACGGGCAGTGTTCCGCGTGCAGAATGGTCGTGCTGGTCTGGCTGATGGATGACGCATGGGTCCGGGAAAAGATCAGGGACGGCCTGGCCGTGCTGCAGGCGGAAGTCCGCTCTGTTACCCTGGTTTGTGACAGGGAAAGCCTGATCAGGCGCTGGAACGACGACCGGAGCTGTGAATGGAGAACAGACCGGTGGCTGGAGGCCAGCCTGGCGTCCCTGCCCGGCTTCGAGGCCATGGAAAACACGATCGACACCAGCGGCCTGTCCGCCGAACAGGCTGCGGAGGAGATCATGCGGCAGTCATTCGGCGATCAATAAGGAGAAGAGTACTATGAACTGCAGATATATGCGGATCCAGGGAAGGGAAGATTCCTGGATCACGAAGTACCCCAAGGGGATCTTCGGCATGTGCTGGCGGATGATATCGGACGGGATCATGAGCCCGGAGGATGAAAGGACTTTCAGGGAGATTGACGACTGGTTCAGGAAGAATCTTCCGGAACCTGATCCCTGCAAAGCGCATGAGAAAGTGATCACCTTCTTTAAGACGGAAACGACGGATGAGATGCTGAAGAAAATCGAACCGGCCGTCCGGATCCTGGACAGATACAATCATCCGTATGATATTGTTTATACGAATCATGTCGGATCGATCATCTATGAGGACGAATGGCAGGTTGCCGTACGGGTGGAAGACGGGAAGATGATATGACCGCGGACTGTCCGGGACCGGCTGCTGCAGGTTCATGAAGTTTGGAGGCTGTCATGTCTTCTGTGCGAATGTAGCTGCGATGAGGATTGCAATGAGGTGAACCATGAATCTTGTAAGCATTGGCGTCAATGACGCGGACAGGATCGCGCCGCTGGTTGCCGGTTTCCGAACCACGCTGAATTCCTATAAAGGCATTGTATCGGAACCTGACCTGGGAGCAGCGAAAGAAGAGATCATTGAATACCTGGACAAAGGGTATCCGGTTTATGCGGCGGAAGAGGACGGTGCCCTGGCCGGTTATATTGTCTGCAGGATTGAGGAGCCCTGTTTATGGGTGGAACATATCTTCGTACGCGAGGAATACCGGAGAAAAGGCGCTGCGACATTGCTTTTCGGCAAGGCTGAAGAGATCGCTGAATCCATGGGTGAAGATACGGTGTATAATTTTGTTCATCCGAACAATGAAGGAATGATCCGGTTTCTCCGTTCAAAGGGCTACACCGTTCTGAACATGATTGAGATCAGGAAACCGTACGGGGGAGAAAAACCGGCGACCACCATCCATGTGGAAAAGGAAGCTTTCGATTACTGAACGACCGATGAACGAACGTTTTTTTCCGGAGGAATCAGATGCTGCCGACAGTTGATGAAGCGTTGTATGAACTGAAGCTTGCCGAGGAACTGAATCCGGGCCCCTGGGTCAGGCATTCGGTCAATACCGGAATCGCCGCGAGGAACATTGCCGAAAAAGTATCATGGCTGAACCCGGAGAAAGCTTATATCGTCGGGCTGCTGCACGATATCGGCAGGAGGGTCGGCGTCGTGGATATTCCGACCCATGTTTACGAAGGCTATAAATACTGCATGGAAAAAGGCTGGGATGAAGCCGCCAGGATCTGTATGACGCATTCCTATCTCCGGATGCGGGATGAGTTCGATTACGACCCGGAACAGGAAAACGAGAGGGCGATCAAAGAATATATCCTGAACTGCCGGGCGGATGATTATGATAAACTGATTCAGCTGTGCGACTCGCTGGCGGTGGATTACGGATTCGTGATCCTTGAAAAACGGTTTGTGGACGTCACAAGAAGATACGGGATCATGGAAGGATATATCAAAGGCTGGGAGATTGCTTTTTCGATCAAGGAATACTTTGAAAAAGAGATGGGCTGTTCCATTTATGACGTGTTGCCGGATGTGGGCAAAACCTCCCTTCTGACGCCCAAACCCTGGAAACCCGGAAACAGGTAAATCATTATTTGCACGGAGTGAAACAATGAAAAGCAGGGAAAACGACCGCAGATCAGTCTGGATGTTCATTTCATCCATGCTGATCTTCGGAACGATCGGGATCTTCAGGAGATATATTCCGCTTCCGTCTGCTTTTCTGGCTTTTTCACGCGGGATCCTGGGCGGCCTGTTCCTTCTGGCCTTCCTGAAGCTGAAACGGAGAAAGCAGGCAGAGAAGCTGCCGGTTCAGACCGTCCTGTGGCTTGCGGTTTCAGGCGCTGTCATGGGCGTCAACTGGATCCTGCTTTTTGAGGCGTATAACTACACAACTGTTGCTGTCGCAACGCTCTGCTATTATATGCAGCCGACGATCGTCGTGCTCCTGTCCCCGGTCATCTTCAGGGAAAGGCTGACGCTGCGGAAGGGAGCCTGCGCGGTTGTCGCGGTCGTAGGCATGGTGCTGGTATCCGGTGTGACCGGCGGCGTAGGCCCGCAGGCGGGCGATCCGCGGGGCATTCTGTTCGGCCTGGGCGCCGCGGTCTGCTATGCCGTGGTTGTGATCATGAATAAAAAGATCACCGGCGTCGAAGCTTTTCAGAAGACAAAGATCCAGCTCCTGTCCGCTGGGATTGTGATGATCCCTTACCTGCTTCTGACAGGCGGGTTCAGTGCCGAAGGCGTCAGTGCCCTGACCGTGATCCTTCTTTTCACGGTAGGGATTCTTCATACGGGGATTGCTTACGTGCTGTACTTTGGGAGCTTCGACGGGCTGAAAGCCCAGTCCGCCGCCATCCTCAGCTATATTGATCCGGTTGCCGCCCTGCTCTTTTCCGCCCTGTTTCTCCGGGAGCCGTTGAGCCTCCCCGGCATCGCGGGCGCGGTAATGATTATCGGGTCGGCGGTCGTCAGTGAGATCTGCGGACCGGACTGAAGATAAAGAAGAGAAACCGGATTAGCGACATCCTGAAAGACATAAGGAGAACGGAAGGCATGAACATCTATCTCGCGCTGCTGCTCTTTTCCTTTATCATTCTGTTGTACTGGGTGATTACGGAGCTGTTCACTTTTTTCTTCCGCTTAACGGGCCTGCCGGCTGAGAAGGCCCGCTTTCAGGTCATCTCGCTGCTGACCGGCACGGGCTTTACCACGAGGGAGAGCGAGATTATTCTGTCCTCCCGGCTGCGCCGCCGGCTTGCGCGGATTACCATGCTCTTCGGATATGTGTTCAATGTGACCATCGTTTCCGCGTTCATCAACGTGTTTTTATCCATGAAGGTTATCCAGGTCGGGCATGAATTGTTCAGTTTCCTGATCCCGCTGGGTACCGTTGCCCTGATCTTTGTGTTCATGCGGGTGCCGAAAATCCACGCCTGGGGCGAAAACCTTTTCCGCCGCCTGGCGGACCGGATCTTTGACCGGAAGGAATCTTTCAATGCCGTGATGCTGGTGGATAATATCGGATCCGAATCCATTGTCCAGGTGACGCTCCGCCATATTCCGGAGGAATACCGGGGACTCAGTCTTGCCGGGACCGGGCTGCGCGCGGATACCGGTATCCTGGTCATGCTGGTTGAGCGCCGGGGCGGCAAACCGACGCCGGCCGGGGCAGATACCGTGTTTGAAGCCGGCGATAAGCTGACCGTCTTCGGGGACTATCAGACAATCTGCAAAACGTTCCATGCCCGGGAACATTTTGCGGACGACTGAGCATACGGGAGCATACTGAGCACTGGAAGGAATAAAGGATGACAGATTTTTCAACAATAACCGCCTGCGGCGAAAGCTGTGCTGAATGCCCGAAAAAGCTGGACGGCAGATGCCCGGGATGTATTGAGGCGGACGGCCGGGCGCCGGAATGGGCCGGATCCGGCAGATGCAAAGTACACGCCTGTGCGAAGGAACATCATGCTCCCTTCTGCGGATTGTGCGAGGCGTTCCCCTGCGAAAAGCTTCCGTCACTGATTTCCTGGAACTCCGGCATTGTTGAGCATATGACTGCGCTGAGGGATGAATACAGGAGAGCCTACAGGGGAACGTTGACGCTGGTACAGCTGACGCATGATAACTACAGGGACGCCCTGTCGGTCAACCGGGACGATATTCCGGAAGAATGGGTGGATACCGCCGGCTCCCTGATGGAGGTTACGGATTACGGCGCCGAACACGGCCTGATCGGGCACACGTTCGTTGCGTATGCCGACGGGAAGCCTGTCGGCCTGATCATGATCGGGGAAGCCCTGGCCTGGGATACGGATCCCGATGAAATGAAAGGAGAACCGTTTTACAGGGTGATGGGATTTGTTGTCGACAGGGAGTACCGAAGCAGGGGGATCGGCGGGGAGATGCTGGAGAGCGCGATCTGCCGGGTGTACGATGAGTTCGGGAAGCGTTCCATTGCGCTGGGTGTTCACAAAGACAACGCCCGTGTCGGCAGCTTTTACGAACGCCATGGATTCAGGCGGACGGGCGTTTATGAGGGAAACGACGAGTATTATCTCAGGATGATTGACTGCATCTGACAAAGCCCGGCCGGCTTTTGCCGGACCCGGCAGGACTCGGAAGAAACAGAACGGGAGAGGCACATGGTCACGATAAACGAGGAAAGGGTATCCGCTGCGGAATACATTGATTTCCTGAAAAGAACGGATCTGGGATCCCAGTATCCCAAAGAACGTTTTGAGGAGAGGATTGCGAAGCTCGTTCAGACTGTATCCATCAGCCTGGTTGCGAGAAACGAGGAAAATCTGATGGTCGGTGCGCTGTTCGGGCTCACGGATTTCTGCTACTGGCTTTATATCACCGATCTTGGGGTCGACAGGAACTATGAACGGCAGGGGATCGCAACCCTGATGATGAAACAGGCCCATCAGATTGCGGGCGGGGAAAAGGATATCGCGGTATACCTGATCGCCAACGAAGGCGCGGTGCCTTTCTATGAAAAGCTCGGTATGAAGAAAGCGGACGACGTAATGCAGTACAACCATATCGAATGGACCGAATGGACGGTAAAATAAACAGACGATCTGAGCAGGGAGACCGGATGAAGATGGAATACACGGTAAGGCAGGTCACAATAGAAGATTACGACGCGATCTATGAGCTGTGGAACAGCACGGAGCAGAGCCGCCGCGCCCTGAACCCGGTGGACGATTCCCGTGAAGGGATCGAAAGGTATCTGAAACGGAATCCGAACACCTGCTTTGCCGCGGTCAAAGACGGCAGGATCATCGGCGTCATCCTGACAGGGCATGACGGGCGCCGGGCCATTGTTCATCATCTGTGCGTTCATCCGGATTTCCGCCGGACGGGCGTTGCCGGCCGGCTTGTCGCCCTGGCGGAAGAAGCGCTGAAGAAAGAAGGTATCCAGAAAGTATTCGGCCTGGTTTTCAAGGACAACGAAGCGGCCAACGCTTTCTGGGAGCAGCAGGGATATTCCCTGAGGACGAACCTGAACTATCGCAACAAGAGCTTGAACGAAGCCATTCCGACGGGAAAGTAACGGGCACTGGTATCACAGCTTTTATTCGGGAATGATAAGGGAGGCAGGCATGAGGATCGGTTTGGTTTCCTGCAGGTGTGAAAACCGGAATATCCCGTTCAACATCAGTCAGATCGAACGGGCGCTCCGGGAAACCCGGGGAGAAGCCGACCTGCTCTGTTTCGGAGAGGCTTTCCTGCAGGGCTTTGATTCCCTGTGCTGGAACTACGAAACCGACCAGGCGATGGCAGCAGGGCTTTCATCGGAACCGATCAGTCATCTGAAAGCGCTGACAAAGCAATACGGAACGGCGCTGCTGACCGGATATATTGAAAAGGATCAGGACCGGCTTTATTCTTCCTGCGTCGTGCTGGCGGACGGTGAGATCCTGTACAATTACAGGAGAATTTCCCGGGGATGGAAGGAATATACGATTACAGACGGGCATTATTGCGAAGGAACGGTTACGGAACCCTTTGAACTCCACGGAAAAAAGATCATGCTGGCCCTTTGCGGTGATCTGTGGGATTATCCTGAAAGATTCAGAACGGAGCATCTGCTGATCTGGCCGGTCTATGTCAATTATACGCGGGAAGACTGGGAAAACGGCGTACTGGATGATTATGCCCGGCAGGCGGCGGTGGCGGCGAAAGAGACGCTGATGATCAATCCGATTGACCGGAATCCTGTCAGTCACGGAGGAGCATTCAGGTTCCTGAACGGATCGGTATGTGAACGGACTCCGTTTGATGAAGAAAAGATACTGATCATCAATGCAGAATAATATCAATCTGGGTTTTTATGGAGATCGTGAATCATGAAGATCAGGAAATCGGTACCGCAGGATTTTGCCCGGATCATGGACATCTATGCGCGCGCCAGGTCCTTTATGGCCCAGCACGGCAATCCGAACCAGTGGGGAGCGACCAACTGGCCGCCGGAAGCACTGATCCGGCAGGATATCGCGGACGGAAACAGTTATGTCTGCACGAATGATGCAGGAAAGATTATCGGTACATTTTTCTATACTTGCGGACCGGATATCGAACCGACATACAGGGAGATCACGGACGGCGCCTGGCTGGACGACAGTCCGTACGGCGTCGTGCACCGGATCGCGTCTGACGGTTCCGAAAAAGGGGTCGGAATGTTCTGCCTGAACTGGGCATATGCGCAGTGCGGCCATCTGCGGATCGACACCCACGGCGACAATACCGTCATGCAGAACTTGGTGAAAAAGGCGGGGTTTATCCGTTGCGGAACCATTTATGTGGCGGAGGACAACGATCCGCGGCTGGCGTATGAAAAATCAGATAACACAGGAAGGAACCCTGACAAGAAGGAGGATCATTTTATGATGGATCCGATACATCTGGAAAAACCAACCTGGGACAATGTGGACGAGATTTTAAAACTGAAAGTAGCCAAAGAACAAAAGGATTTTGTAGCAAGCAACAGCAACAGCTTAATCGACGCTTATTTTGCCATAACGGAAGAAGGAAAGACGGTTTTTCCCTTCGGAATCTACCTGGGGAAGAAGGCCGTCGGATTCCTGATGATCAGTTACAACTGCATCTGGAGAGACAACCTTGATTTCGCAAAGAACAGCTATTATATCTGGCGCTTTATGATCGACAAAAAATACCAGAAGAACGGTTATGGGAAAGAAGCGCTGAAACTTGCGCTAGACTTCATCCGCACTTTTCCGTGCGGGAAAGCCGAGTATTGCTGGCTGTCCTATGAGCCGGAGAATGAAGTGGCAAGGAAGCTGTATCTTTCACTTGGCTTTGAGGAAAAGCCCGAGCTTTGCAGGGAAGACGAGGAAATACCTGCTGTGCTGAAGCTGTGAAATGTCAACCTGCAAGATTTCTGACAATCCGGAAAGCCGGGGACTTATCACTGAAGGAAGACAATAACGGAGGCCGGAATGAAACTGGAACGAATGGACGATTTTTTTGCCGCGCGGGTGGACGGCTATGACGAACATATGCGGACGACGATCGAAGGCGCGTCTGACTTCTATGCTTATACGGCGTCCCTGCTGCCGATGGAAAAAGAGACCCGGGTTCTGGACCTGGGCTGCGGAACCGGACTGGAACTGGAGGAATACTTCCGGCTCAATCCGGAAGCGGACGTCACGGGAATCGATCTGTCGGAAGCGATGCTGAAGGCGCTGAAAGAGAAACTTCCCGACAGGAAGATTCACCTGATCCTGGACTCTTATTTTGACGTTTCCTTCGGAGAAGGCGCGTACGATGCCGCTGTTTCCGTGGAATCGCTGCATCATTTTCCGGCAGGGCAGAAGGAAGCTCTATACAGGAAACTGCATGCGGCGCTCAGGGACAACGGCCGGTTTGTGCTGACAGACTATTTTGCGGAATCGGAAGCACTGGAAAAAGAATACTTTCAGAATCTGAAGCTTCTGAAAGAAGAGCAAGGGCTTCCGGAGAACGGGTTTTTCCATTATGATACGCCGCTGACCGTTGACCATGAGATGCAGGTGCTGCGGCAGGCGGGTTTTGCGGACGTGCAGATCCTGAAAGAATGGGGAACCACCTTTACCCTGCTTGCGAAGCGATAATACAGGAGGAAAGAATATGGCGGAGCAGTTTCTGACGCTGATGGCGGATCTGGACGACGAAGCACAGGTGCGGATGTCCGGATGGTATCGGTCCCTGCAGGAAGCAGGATTCACCGGCGTTCAGACGCCGGGGCTTCCTTATCATATCAGCCTGTCAACTTTTCCTCCGGACCGGGAGATGGAAGCGGCTGAGATCGCCCGGAAAGCGGCGGCGGAGTATGCGCCGGTACCGGTACATCTCAGCCATATCGGCCTGTTTGCCGGAGGGAAGGTACTCTTTGCCGCCCCGGAAAAAGACGCGGAACTGGCTGCGCTCCAGGCAGCTTGCCGGTCAGGCGCGCCCCAGCAGTATCCGTGGACGCCCCACGCCACCATCCTGATCGACGAACCGGAAACAGTCCATGCGGCTATGCCGGTTTTCGTGCAATCCTTTGTTCCGTTTGCCGCCAGGATCACCCGGCTGCATCTGTGCGCATTCTGGCCGACGCGGGAGATTGGATCATTTATACTGGAAGGGAAAAGGTGAGATGATGAGATACAGCAAAATAGTCCGTCTGAAGGACGGCAGGACCTGCATGATACGGAACGGAACACAGCGGGACGCGCAGGGCGTATGGGACAATTTCGTTCTCACCCACGGGGAAACGGAGTTCCTGACGACCTATCCTGAAGAAGTCACTTTGACTCTGGAACAGGAAGAAGCATACCTGAAACAGAAAGAGGAAAGCGACCGGGACGCGGCGCTGCTGGCGGAGGTCGACGGAAAGGTTGTCGGTACGGCCGGCGTAGACGGCATCAATGCGGCGGAAAAAACAAGGCACCGGGCTCACTTCGGCATCAGTATCGCTAAAGCCTGGTGGGGGCTTGGCATCGGGCGGGCACTGACAGAGGCCTGCATCGAATGTGCCCGGGAGGCCGGGTATCTTCAGCTGGAGCTGGAGGTTGTCGCGGACAACTTTAGGGCGGCGGAACTGTATAAAAGCGTCGGATTTATCGAGTATGGCAGGAATCCGAAGAGTTTCCGTTCCCGGAACAGCGGCTGGCAGGAGAATGTGCTCATGCGGCTGGAGTTATGAGATACACTTCATGAGGGGTGACAGAATATGCTCAATCTGCTGAAAGACAAGAAAGTGATCTTTTTCGATGTGGGCTATACGCTGGACATGCCGGCTTCCGGAGACTGGATGTTTACCAACAAGTTTCTGGAACTTGCCGGTGAAAAACTGAAGCAGAAAACGAAAACAGAGATTCAACGGGCAAGGGACGCAGGACTGCGATTTCTGGATCAGGATCACCTGATTCAATCTGTTGAAGCAGAGATCCGGAACTTTTTTGATTATTTCTCTGTTATTTCCGATCAGCTGGATCTGGGCCTGACGGAAGAAGAAAGAGACCGGATCGCCAGGGACCGTGCCTGCAACATGAAAAACTATATCCCTTATCCCGGGATTGTGGAGGTGCTGAGCACGCTCAGCAAAACGCATCAGCTCGGGATCATCTCCGATACCTGGCCGAGTATCGAACAGCAGCTGGCATATATCGGTGTTTCACCGTATCTGTCGTTCTGCACCTTCAGTTGCTTTGTCGGCGTGTTCAAACCTGATAAACGGATTTATCTTGACGCGCTGAACAAGTGCGGTATTCCCGCTGAGGAAACCGTATTTATCGATGACGCGGTGCGCAACCTGGACGGCGCGGCAGCTTTGGGTATTACACCGATCCTGATCGCGGCCAATCCGGCTTCGGACGTGGAAACCGATTATCTGAAGATACATGATTTGAGAGAACTGATCCGGTGAAGATAATACAGAAGGGAACAATGTTATGGAGATTTGGGACCTGTATGATGAACAGGGGAATAAAACCGGAGAGACCTGGGAACGCTCCCGGGCGTATGAGATTCCCGAAGGAAGATATCACATTGTCTGTGATGTTCTGGTCCGCCATCAGGACGGGAGTTTTCTCCTGACACTCCGGGATTCACAAAAAGAGATGTATCCCGGCTGCTGGGAAGCCAGCGCCGGCGGTTCAGCGCTTGCCGGAGAGGCCCCGGAAGAATGTGCCCGGCGAGAGCTGTTGGAGGAAACAGGACTGAAGGCGGAAAAACTGGAGCTGATCGGCATCACCCGGAAACCGGCAACCCGGTCGGCGGTTTATGCTTTTATTGCAAGTGTAGACTGTGCAAAGGATTCCGTACGGCTTCAGGAAGGAGAAACCGTTGATTATCGATGGATGGAACCATCTGCTTTTCTTCGCCTGATCCGGGAGGAACCGGTGCTTGCAATACAGTATCCAAGGTATAAGCCATATCTTGTTAAGCTGAATATGGATCATGAGAAATACATGAAACGCTGTTATGAATTGGCGGTTCAGGCGGGCAAGAAAGGCTTTGACACCTTCGGTGCGCTGCTCGTCCACAACGGAGAGATTCTGGAGGAAGCTGAAAACACAGCGGACTGGAACAAAGGGCTTTTCGGACATGCGGAATTTAATCTGGTTCACAAATGCGCAAACCGGTTTTCAGATACCATCCTGAAAGAGTCCACGCTGTATACCAGCTGTGCTCCCTGCGAACGCTGCCTTTGCGCAATTGCGTCTCTGGGCGTCGAAAACGTCGTCTTCGGTGTGTCCTATGAAGCGTTTTCAAAGCTAACGCCAAACGACGCGGTTCCGGTCGACCGTGAGGGCTTGCTCGGAAAGCTTGGTGTCCGGATGAAACTGGCCGGGCCTGTTCTTGAAGACGAAGGCATGCATGTGTTTGAATGGTGGGGCGGCGAATACCGCCCGTTGAAGGAACTGATTGCGGAAATGGCTGAAGTCAGGGCAAAGAAAGAATAATCGGAGGGGCAATTCATGAAATATCCCTGGATCGATGAATACCTGCTGTCCAAACACGGCGTTACGAAGGATCTGCAGGCGGAATGGAACTGGATCAGATATCATATCGGCGGAAAAATGTTTGCTGCCATTCTCCTGGACGAGAATGATCAACCCTACTATATCAACCTGAAGCTGGAACCGATGGAAAGCGAACTGATGCGGCAGCAGTATCCGGATATCATCCCCGGATATTACAGCAACAAGCAGCACTGGAATTCCGTCAAACCCGACGGGGCGATTCCGGACGATCTGCTGAAGCATTGGCTGGACCGTTCCTATGAACTGGTTCTGAAGGGCTTCCCGAAGCAGAAGCAGCGGGAGATTCTGGGACTGTCCGTCTGCGGGACAGACTGTTCCGCCTGCCCGCTTCACGGCAGCGTATGTACCGGATGCAACGAAGCCTGCGGAAAGGTGTTTCATGCAGACGGGAAAGCCTGCCCGATTTATGCCTGCTGCGACAACAAACACCGTTTCACAAACTGTGCGTCCTGCGACCGGGTTCCCTGTGAGGTCTGGCAGGCGACACGGGATCCGTCCATGACGGACGAACAGTTCCGGAAAAGCATCGAAGACCGGGTATCCGCGCTGAAGAGCTGCCGGGGAGAAAAATGACTGGTTTCAGTCAATAACAAGGGAGACTCATATGACAAACGAAACGAAAAATGTCCGACTCGTCAAGGTCGATACGAAGAACTTTGATGCTCTGATCGACCTTGAGGTAAACGAGGAACAGAAAAACTATGTCGCAAACAATATTTACAGCCTGGCAGAAGCCTATGCCACAAAAGCGGAAGGGAGGTTCGCGCTGCCTCTCGGGATCTATGACGGAGAGACCCCGGTCGG